>NZ_AP023275.1 GCF_013426735.1 Agrobacterium vitis | reverse complement strand
GGCGGCATGCTGCGCGTCGGCCCGCAGAGCGCCGGAGCAAATCCTGGGCCTGCCTGCTACAGCGGGGGCGGAACACTTCCAACGGTCACGGACGCCAATGTCGTGCTCGGCCGCATCGATCCCAACAACTTCCTCGGCGGCCGCATGAAGCTCGACGCTGAAGCGGCGCGAGTTGCCGTATCGAGTGTTGCCGAGAAACTGGGTCGCAGCATTGAGGACACAGCATTGGCAATCCTCAAAATCGCCAACAACAACATGGTCGGCGCGCTTCGTACTGTTCTCATCGAACAGGGTCTTGATCCCCGGGACTTTACACTGGCCGGCTTTGGCGGTGCAGGTCCCCTGCATACCAATGACCTTGCCGCTGATATGGGAATTCCGAGAGCTTTGGTTCCCAACCATCCGGGCCAGTTCTCGGCTTCCGGCTTCATACTGACCGACGCCCGCGTCGATCGGCAGCGCACGACGCATATTACCAGCAGGCACTACGACCCGGTGCTCGGCCAGTCCATCCTTTCCCAGCTGATCGCCGAGGCAACGGCGGAGCTGCATGAACAGGGCTACACCACTGACATCGAGGGGCACTACCTGCTCGAGATGCGCTATCTCGGCCAGAACTATGAACTTGAAATGCGGATCGACGAGACGGCCTTCGAGGCTGCCGATGGCAGCGCGCTCTGGGAGGCATTCCATCGCGCACACAAGGCCCGTTTCGGTTTCTCCTCGCCGGGCGACATCATGGAAATCGTAAGCTGCGCCGTCACCCTTGTGGCAACGACGCCGAAGCCGGATATCCTTCGGCTGGAGCGCACCGCGGGAACCGCGACGCGGAAATCGGCGCGGTCGGTCTATTTTGCCGACGGTTCGCATCAGGCGCCGGTCTACGATCGGGGCGACCTGCTGTTCGGAGACGTCATTCCCGGTCCAGCCGTTGTCGAGGAGCCTGCATCCGTCACGGTGCTCAATCCCGGCAGCACGCTGTCCGTTGACGAGTTCGGAAATCTGATCATCGACATCCTCGCCTGAGCCCAGTCATTCCCGGCGCCTTGCGTGGATGAGCTATCCGCAGGCCCGATACCCGGAGAAATCAAATGCGTTTTTCTGAAAACGGCTACTACATCGAAAAATATCTGAAGTGCGCCAATTGCGGTCAGCTGCTCTACGGCGTGTCCGACGAACGCTTGCACGGCGGGCACACGCTTTACTGCAGCGAGTGGTGCGAAAGCTGGGATGGCATGCGCGCGGACCGTTCGGCTCGTGCATTGCTGCCCTTCGAGCCATCGGCGCCAGTGGCATCTACGAGCACGCGGCTTGCACCGCTCGATCCCGTCACCATGAACATCCTTGAATCGACCATGGTTTCGGTCTGCCGCGAGATGGGCATATTGCTCATGAAGACGTCCTATTCGACGATCTTCAATGAAGGTCTCGATTTCACCTGCGCTTTCGCCGACAAGGACGGCGAGATGATTGCGGTGGCCGAATTCAACCCGGCCATGATCGGTGGCATGCCCATCCTGATGAAGAGCTGCGCGCAGGAGATCGATTTCGATACTCTGGAAGAAGGCGACGTCATCCTGCATAACGACCCCTATCGGGGCGGCCTCCATCTTCCCGAACATACCTTCTTCAAACCCGTCTTCATCGACGGCGAACTCGTGGGTTTTGCCGTCTGCATAGGCCACGTCGCCGAGATCGGCGGCATGGTGCCGGGCGCATTCGCGGGCGAGGCGACGGAAGTCTTCCAGGAAGGCCTTCGCGTGCCGCCGATCAAGATCAAGAAGGCCGGCAAAGATGTCGACGAGGTCTGGAAATTGCTTCTCGCCAACGTTCGCACGCCGCGCCAGAACTATGGTGACCTTCGGGCGATGATCGCCAGCGTCGATTTGGGTGTCGACCGTCTGACGGCCGTTATCCGCAAGTATGGCAAGGACGTGTTCAAGCAGACATGCTTGGATCTAATGGATTACTCAGAACGCCGTATGCGCGCCGAAATCGCGTCCTTCGATGACGGCATGTACAGCTTCGAGGACACCGTCGAGGACGACGGCATAACGGCGCAGTCTTATAAGGTCGCCGTCGACGTCTTTGTGCAGGGCGACGAGTTCATCGCCGATTTCCGCCGCACGGCAAAGCAGGCACGTGGTCCGATCAACGCCACTTATGGCGTGACGACAAGTGCTACCTACAATGCCGTCCTGCACATGACGGATCCCAGCATTCCGAAGAACTCCGGCTGCTTCCGCCCCATCAAGGTCGTCTCGCCGCCCGGAACTGTCGCCAACGTCGATTTCCCGGCGCCGGAAGTTGCCGGCAACACCGAAACCCATCCACGTCTGGCCGGGATCGTCATCGGCGCAATGGCGACCTGCGCGCCCGAGCGTGTCATGGCTGCTGAAGCCGCCACCGGCACCAACTTCGTCTTCGGCGGCCATCATCCTGATTATGACGAATACTTCGCCTGCTATGACATCATGGCCGGTGGCTGGGGCGGTCGTAGCGGCTTCGACGGCAACAATTGCAACATCGCCATCAACGGCAATTGCCGCTTCAATCCAACGGAAGTCTTCGAAACCCGCTTCCCCATCCGCGTCGAGAATTGCGAGCTGATCACGGATTCGGCTGGCGCTGGCGAATATCGCGGCGGTCTCGGCTATGAGCGGACTCTGCTGATGACCGATGTGGCCATTACCGGCAGCCAGTGCACGGATCGCCATACGATCAGGCCCTGGGCATTGTTCGACGGCAAGGAAGGCGACAATGGCGCGACCCACGTGCTGAAGGCAAGCTCGACCGAGTGGCAGAACGTGAAGGAAGCCTACGGCAAGCGTTCGACCAGCAAGTACGCCAATATCCGCTTCGAGCCAGGCGATCGCATTCGGTTGCGCACGCCGGGAGGCGGTGGCTTCGGCGCGCCGACTGCGCGTGCGAAGGATGCTATCGAACGCGATGTCGCCGAAGGCTTCGTTTCCATCGAAGCGGCAGAGCAAATCTACGGCTGGACCAAGGCCTGACAGGAGAAACGTCCCATGTCCATGATACCGAATTCTAGCGCCGCCCGTGACGTTCGTTTTCACCTGCATGCTCAGACGAATCCCGAGCGGCATGAAGGCGAGGGCCCCCTCGTCATCGCGAAGGCAGACGGCCCCTATATCTTCGACGATGCGGGAACCCGTTATCTGGACGTTATGGCTGGACTCTGGTGCGCCTCACTCGGGTTCACCAATGATGGCTTGGCGAAAGCAGCCTCGGACGCTTACGCGACCATGGGCTTCTATCACACTTTCGGCGGCCGGGCTTCTCCGGCCGTCATCGATGCCGCCGAGGCGATCGCGCAGCTGGTCCCGCTGGACGATGCGCGGGTCTTTTTCGCGACCTCCGGTTCGGAAGCGATCGAGACCATGGTCAAGATCGCCTGGCTTTATCACGCCGCCAATGGCGCGCCGCAAAGGCGAAAGATCATCGCAAGACAGCGCGCATTCCACGGCTCCACCATCTTTGCAGCGTCGTTGACCGGCCTTCCCCATATGCACCGGGAATTCGGATTGCCTCTGGAAGGCGTTGTCCACACGCTTTGCCCAGACCCCTATCGCGAGCAGCGTAAGGACGAGACCACGGGAGCCTTTGTCGAGCGCCTCGCAAATGAACTGGAAGCGCTCATTTTGGCCGAGGGAGCTGATAGGATCGCTGCATTTATCGCAGAGCCGATCAATGCTGGCGCCGGTGTCATCGTGCCGCCATCAGGCTATTTCGAACGTATCCAGGCGGTTCTCGATAAATATGGCATCCTCTGCCTGGATGACGAGATCGTTTGCGGTTTCGGCCGCACAGGCAACTGGTTCGGCTGCCAGACGGTCGGCATGATGCCGGACATGATGGCGATGGCGAAGGGCTTGTCGTCATCTTTCTTCCCCATTTCTGCAGTTGCGGTTTCCGGCAAAATTTACGAGGCGATCAAGTCGATCAACAGGGATGGAAGCCTGTTCGGGCATGGCTTCACAAATTCCGGACATCCTGTGGGTGCCGCCATCGTGACGGAAGCCATTAGGCAGTATCAGTCCATGGAGCTGCCCCGATGGGTGCAACAGCGAGGGCAAATGCTGCGGGCGAAAATCGAGCCAGTCCTTGCGGCGTGCCCGTACGTCGGTCAGTTTCGCGGGGAGGGCCTTCTGCTCGCAGCGGAGCTCGTCGCGAATCAGGAAACGAAAGAGCCCTTTGCCGCTGTTTTCTGCATTCCGCAGCATCTCCAGCGTATCGCCATGCAGAAGGGGCTCATGCTCCGGCCGCAGGGCAACTCAATTACCTTCTGCCCACCATTCATTATCGATGATGCCCAGATCGACTTCATCGTGGATGCGCTGCTGGCAAGCATGAAGGAGCTCGAGCAGGAGGTCATTTCCAAATTGCCGGCAGCCGGATAGAACCTTGAAATGATGAGAATCCAGTCGAGACGGCACAGGCGATGACCACAGGCGAAGGCTCCACGAAAATCACCATCAAAGAGGTCGCGGAAGCCGCCGGCGTTTCTCGCTCCAGCGTTTCGAACTACCTGAACGAGCGCTTTGCAAATATGGGGCTTGAGACGCGGGAGCGCATCAACCAGGCGATCGAGAGCCTCGGCTATCGGCCCAACAACGCTGCACGCCAACTGAAGACGGGCAAGGTACCGATGGTGGGATTGCTGGTTCCCACCGTCATCAACCCGTTCTTCGGTGAACTGGCACTGGCGGTCGAACAGGCTGCGGGCCGGCACAACTATCGTGTCCTGCTGTGCAATACGATGCGCGACGCTGAGCGTGAGTACGAATTCGAGGAGGAGATGCTCAGCTTTGGCATTCGCGGCGTCATCACCGTCTCGCCGATCGTCGGCCGCCGAAAGTCGGCCCCCGCGGATCTGGCGGTGGTGGCAATAGACGCCCGGCGCGGGGATCTCGGCTCGGCAAATGTTGACCTCGTGAATCTAGACAATCAGGCTGCAACGAGCATAGCGGTCGACCATCTCGTGAGTTTGGGACACAGGCATATCGCCTACGTGTCAGACTCGTCGTTCACGTTCGCTCGCGCATCGCGGGCTGCAGGGTTCGAGGCCGCCGTCGCTGGACACGGCCTTTCCGCTTGCCCTGTCGTCGTCCAGTCCTTTGTCGATGGCATTGCGAGCTATTCCGACGTTGAGCTCTTTGAGATTGGGCGCGGCAGCGTGGCACAATTGCTGTCATCTAATCCGCGTCCAACGGCCATCATCGCCCTTAACGACATGATAGCGGTCGGCATATTGTCTGCTCTCAGGCAGCACGGCGTCGCTGTTCCCGGCGAGATGTCGCTCGTGGGGATTGACGACATCGTGCTGTCGCAGCTGACCACACCTGGCCTTTCCACTATTCGCCAACCTGTGACGCAAATGGCAGAGGCGGCCGTGGAATTGCTGATCGCGCGGCTGCGTTCTCCGACCCGGTCCTCGACCGAAACAGTGTTCCAGCCGGAACTCGTGAGACGCGAATCGACAGAAAAGCCATTTTCGCATGAACGAATATAAAGGCCATCATGACGGAGATCGATCATAGCCTCCGCCGACTGTGAACTGACTATATCGATCTGTACAACCGTGTGGCGCGCGAGGAGGAGCGCGACTTTAAATGGATGAGGGCATGGCGACGATGATCTACCGTTCTCTGGCGCGTGGCAAGCTTGCCCGACGATGGGGCACGACAACGGGACGTACCGTGTCGGACCCCTCTCGCGCGGCTCAAAACCCGGTGACTGCTGAGAGCGACCGCGCGATCATCGAGGCTGTAAATGCGGTTGCTACTCGAAAAAAAGCGCTAGTGCCGCCGAAGTTTCGCTGGTGGCTGCGTCGCAACAAAGTAGTCGCGGTGCCACTCGTAGGCGCGTTGACGGAAAACCACATCGATGACGCCGTGGCGTGGCTTGCAATAAGTCTTGTCGATGACGAAGCCGCGCCAGGTATCAGTAGAGTCGGAGCGTGTTGTGAAGATCTCGGCCGAACGCGGCGGCGAATACTCTCGATTCCCCACTTTCTCACGGTCGGAGTCAAAGCGTCCACAGAGACAAAAAATAGGGCCATCGGAATACCTAGGCCCTTTAATTGTGAAGGTCAAAAACCTCCAGAGGGGAACAGCTGATACGATGGAACTGGGAGGAAGCCATCGCGTGCATCAGCTATAGGCATACTGCCTAGATATTGTGCGGTGCGCAAACAAGAATTGTGCAACGCACCTATGCAAAAGGAGATGGCCTCCATAACACCCTCGAATTTGCGGTTGCTTGCTGCGTGCAACTCATTGCCACCGTACGCCTGCATTAACGGCGAGCTACTCCCAGACCGGTGTGGACGGACCACCAGTGTGGTGTGCGGCGATGTGTTCCGGATCAGCAGATCTTTGAAACTCGAGCCCGGGTGCCCTTCTGTGAAGGGGATCTCAACCACTTGACCTTCGATACGTGGCCTGACGATGACGGATTGGAGAGGCTCGACGGTGCCAATGCCATTGATGACACGGTGCATGGTCTCCATCCTTGCCGTTACCGCCGTGACAGGAATGGTCGCATCATCCGCGGCCTGGGCGCGACAGATGGAAATACCAAGAATGAGGGCAACAAGCACCATGGAGTGAGAGGTTCGAGACTGTAATACTGCGAGAAATGATCCCGTCACCATTAAGAACTTCTCCATCGGCGTTGCGCAGAAACGCAACACCACAATGTCGGTTCCGTTACAAATGAAAGATTAATGACATATTCTTAGACCTGCGTTATTTAGCACGAAATAGTAAGTACCGAATTGCCGATGCAACTGCTTTCGGGATAAAAACAACCACTAGGATTGACTGTACAGAGCAATGACTCCAGATTGTTTCATCTGAGATCAGAAAAAACTATGCGACGGAGCTCTTCCATTCGCTTTGCGCGAAGTTGCTCACAGTGCCGTCATCATGGATGAACGCAGCATTTCAGGCTCGTTCCAGGCGGTTGCAAAACGGTCGGGCTCACGCCGAGCAAATGGGCCTCTGTCACCATCGTCATCTGCCCAACCATACGCCCGCGAGCGATCTTGCGACGTTCGTCCAAGTCGATATGGGAGTAGGTGCGTTTCATTGCGCTTTCCTTGCAAACGATAAACCTTTGTTATCTATTGCAAGTCGCACTTCATCCTTGAACCCACCCCTCTACAGATAAAAATTGGATAAGATATATTATGGAATTTATTTTGGCAGTTATTATGGGGGTATGTGCAATGGGAATCTCCGTAGCCATCGTCGAACTCAAACAACCTACGCCTGCATCCGGGAAATATCACTCTGACACCAGATCCGCCCCAAACCACTTCAAGCTGAGCGCTTTCAGTGTGCCGTCAACCTTTAGAGATTTGATCGCGGCATTGAATCGCTCAATCAATTCCTTGTCCTGCTTCCGCAATCCGATCCCGACACCGGGCCCAAACACACCACCAGAAATTTGTGGGCCATAAAGGGTCATGGCATCGCCCTCTTTCGTTCCCAGAAAACTCTTCCAGACCGAGTAATCCGCCAAGCCCGCATCAATCCGCCCGGCAATCAGGTCAAGATTGAGACTATCCTGCTTGTCATAGATGCGGACATTGACGGCCTCCCCCAGATAGTCGCGGACAAAGGATTCGGCATTTGTAGAGCCCTGGACCCCTATGATTTTCCCTTGAAGATTGGCCTTCATGACCTTCAAAGACTGGCTATCTTTCACTCCCATCGATGAGAGTGAAAGACGTGCTGTGCCGTCCATCTCTGGAAGCTTAAGCGCCTTTGCGACGACAAAATAGTTGGAGGTAAGGGCATAAGGCTCCGAAAATCCGATGACGGCTTTTCGCTTATCGGTGATCGACATGCCGGCCATGATTGCATCGACTTTGCCAACCGTCAGCGCGGGAATGATGCCATCCCATGCTTGGGTGACAAATTCGCATCTAAGTTTGGCGCGCTCGCAGATCGCCTTGCCGGCATCGACATCAAATCCTATGGCATTTCCGGATGGATCAACTGAGTTCCAGGGTGGAAACGCGCCTTCGGTGGCAATCTTGATCAGTCGCTGTTCATCAGCCATAGCCGGTCCGGCGATTGTAAGGATAGAAAGCAATATGAGTGGCAATCTGCATATATTCATTTTTTGTTCCCTTTTTTGTTGGTTCAGAGATAGCGTCTGGGGACGTGGTCCCGTAGATCGGCATAGAGGCCGACAGCATCTGTGCCCCAGATGGCGCAGACTTCGTCGTGAGTGATCATCTCCGGTCCCTGTCGACCGAGAAGAATGACCTCGTCTCCCGTTCTGGCGTTCGGGATACCGGTCAGATCAATGCGAATATGTTCAAGATGTGCCGGCGCCAGCAGTCGGGCACGCCTGCCGTGAACCAGACCAACAGCGCCTTCTGGAATATGCCGGGGCAAACCGTCTCCCCAACCCATACCGATAACGCCGAGGCTCATATTAGTCTTGTATCCTGGGATTCCCGGCAATGGCCCAAGAGATGGGTCGAGGCGCTTGACACAAACGAGACTCGTGGAAATAGTTTTAAGGGCTGGACGCAACTCGACTGCGCGCGCGCGCAATGAAGGGCCGCCGATCCCTACGAACAGCGCTCCTGGATCAACGGCGTCGAAATCCATTTCGGGATGATTCAAGACACCGTCGGTGCTTGACATCATCACAACCGGCGGACGGATTCCCTGATTGTCAAGATCAGCGATAATGCCAACCAGGCGTTGATATTGCGCGTCGGCGCCGGTGGACTGCACTGTCGGGAGCTCACTCATGTGAGCGTATATGCCCTCAACTCGCACAGTGGGATCTGCCATTGCCGCGGCGACCAGCTTCCTGGCACCCGCAGGTGTGACCCCGGCCCGAAAAAACCCGAGATCCAGTTTGATGAACACCCGCAGGGTGTTAACGACAGCAGACCATTGTTGGAGTTCATCGAGGCTCGATACACTGACGATGAGATCAAGGCTTTCCACCATGGCTGCCCCCACAGGTGTGACGCCGGGATATAGAAGGATCGGGTTCGAGACCCCCGCGCGACGGATGGCAAGAGCATCCAGCATGGAGGCAACCGCGAAGCCATCGATGTTCTCACAGGCCAGGGCCGCAGCGACCGGACCGGCGCCACAGCCATAGGCATTGCGTTTCAGGCAGGCAAAGACCTTGACATGGGCGGACAAATGTCCGCGCAGCTGACGATAATTATGCCGGATTGCGCCGAGATCAATATCATACCAGCTGCCGCGCAAAGCGGCCTCGCTCACCCCATAAAGTGGATCATTCGATGTAGGGAACATGCGACCGTTCATTGTGACGCCCTTTCTTTCGTCGAGAGTGGGGGTGTAACCTTGGTCAGTGCTTTGTATTCATTCACCTCAGAACTACGCTTTTCCTGGTTGGCCAGATGTCGCTCCAAGCGAGCAAAAATGTGAACTAGAACCAGGGTCAGTCCAAGATAGACCAGGGCCGCCGACACAAAGACTTCGTATGGCGAAAAGGTTTGGGCGACGAGCTTTCGGGCCGTTCCGGTCAACTCCATGAGCGTGATCGTGCTCGCGAGAGAACTTGCCTTCAGCATCAGAACGACCTCATTTCCATAAGCCGGGAAGGATAGACGAAAGGCATTGGGAAAAATGATCCGCCTCATGCGCAACAGGGCCGGCATGCCGAGCGCCTTTGCCGCTTCCACTTCTCCTTGCGGAACAGCACGAATTCCACCCGCCAAGATTTCGGTCGCGTAGGCCGCGTGGTTGAGTGAAAAGGCGATGAGGGCGCAGCCATAGGGGTCGCGCAAGACAATCCAGGCCGGGCTCGCTCGAAGCCAGCCGATCTGGCTCGCACCATAGTAAATCAGGAAAAGCTGGACCAGCAGTGGCGTGCCCCGAAACAGGAAAGTGAAGAACTGAACGGGCGCGGAGACGACCAATGACGGAGATGCACGCAGCAAGGACAAAGGCACAGCAATCAGAAATCCGGCCACAACGGCCGTGACCGTCAATTCTGCTGTCAGCAATGCGCCACCAAGCAGATGCGGCAGAACCTCAAGGATCAGAGTGATGTTCATGATGATTTCCTATCGGCCCAGACCACGGCTTGCTCGCCGCTCGAGCAGCGTCAAAACCACCAAAGATACTGAGGTGAACAGCAGATAGAGGCAGGCGGCAACCAGATAGAACCTGAGAGGATCGTGGGTCACTCCAGCCGCGACACCAGTCTTGCGCATGAGATCCTCCAGCCCGACCACAGATATGAGTGCCGTGTCCTTGAGCAAGGTGAGCCACAGATTGCCAAGACCCGGCAAAGCGTAGCGCCACATCTGCGGCAGGACGATCAAATGCCAGAGAGCAAAGCGAGACAGACCAAGGGCGCAAGCGGCCTCGATTTGTCCCCGTGGCACAGCGAGGATCGCGGCTCTGAACACTTCAGTCGCATAGGCACCGAACACGATGGTCAGGGCAAACACGCCGGCTGCAAACGCACTGACCTCGACATAGCGCCCGAACATCGCCGTCAGGGCAACAGTTCCCCCGAAATACAAAATGAGAATGATCAGGAGTTCGGGAATGCCCCTGATGATTGTCGTGTAGGCTTGCGCCAGACGACGGAGCAGCGGCAAGCGGCTGCACTTTGCTGCTGCCCCGGACAGGCCGACGAAGATCCCCACAGGGAGGGTTGTTAATGCTGTTTGAAGCGTCGTGGCGGCACCTGCCGCGATTTGCGCTCCAAATCCTTGCAGGCCAAGCTCTTGCAGAGATATCATCGGGTGGTCCTCCCGAACTGCGCGGATAGGAATTGCCGCAACCACGGCGACACCGGTCGTTCGAATATGGCTTCAGGCGCCCCTTCCTCTTCGATCCGCCCCTGATGGAGGAAGAAAATGCGGTTGGAGACCTGACGCGCAAACGCGAGTTCATGGGTGACGATCAGCATGGTTCGCCCTTCATCGGCAAGCGACCGAATGACATTCAGAACCTCGCCAACCAGTTCGGGATCGAGAGCCGATGTCGGCTCATCGAACAGGAGAATGTCGGGCTCCATCGCCAACGCCCGGGCGATGGCGACCCGCTGCTGTTGACCACCGGACAGATGCACAGGATAAGCATGGCGCTTATCCGCCAGGCCAACTTTCGACAGGAGGTCTTCAGCCCGAGCACATGCCATTTTCTTCGGGATCTTGCGCACGTAAACCGGCGCCTCGATCAGGTTTTCAAGAACTGTCTTATGAGGCCAGAGATTGAAGGTCTGGAACACCATGCCAAGGCGGGCACGCAGGACATTGATTTCCGACTGGGCAGCCCGTCCCCGGCGCAGGCGAATATGCTGGCCGCCAATCCAGATGTCGCCACCGCTCGGTTCCTCGAGAAAATTGAGGCATCTGAGTAAGGTGCTTTTTCCTGATCCGCTGGATCCAAGGATTGAAATCACCTCACCGCGCGAAGCACTCAACGAGATCCCCTTTAGCACCTCGAGCGGACCGAACTGCTTTTTCAGATCCTTGACGCGCAATGCTGTCTGATCAGAGGGATGTGGCAGTTGCAGACGGGATGAGACGGCTTCGAATTCCATGATGACATCCTTGCGAAAGATATCACCATGATTGCCCGCTCATTCGCGTGGCGCTTGCAGGAAATTGATCTGGCAACGGGATCTGATCACGAAATTACCCGAACGCCCTGTCGGACCATGCGGCTCGATAGTCGAGCGGCGTAGTTCCGACTTCTTTTCTGAAGACATTGGCAAAATGGCTTGCACTCGAGAAACCGCAGGACAGGGCAATCTCGGTGATCGAAAGAGCTGTCTCGCGCAAGTATTGTTTCGCACGCTCTATTCTGCGCTGAATGATGTAGCGATATGGTGGCAAGCCGAAGGTCTGCTTGAAGGCCCGGCAAAGATGGGGAATGCTGAGCCCGGCCAGATCCGCCAACTGCTGGAGAGAAAGGCCATCGTCCAACTCATCGTCGATCTTCTGGGCCACACGGTTGAGGGTGGCAGATGAAAGCCCGCCCTGGCGCCGCGTGGGTAGACTGCTTTGCCTTCGCATCAATTGCGTGAAGATCGTCGCCACATAGCTTTCGACGAGAAGATTGCTTAGTGGACCCTTCTCCCGAATTTCCGAGCCGATCCCGCGCATTGCATTCGTGACAATGGGATCTTCAAAGCCAAGATCGGGCGAAAAGGAAAGGCAGGACACGGTGCGTGATTGCGCAGGTGCAAACAGATCCGTGAGCTTTGCGGGATCGACGCCGAGAGACAGATAGGCGGCATTGGACGCCCCCGTTTCCCAGCCCCGCCAGATACTGCCAGCTGGAACGAAGAGGATTGCGCCCGGTTTTCTGCGCACGAAATCAGTTCTGCGGTTGTCCAGAAAATGCTCGCCCCGCTCCGAATGTCCCTGAAGATTGAGAAGAACAAGATGCCGGTCAGCGATAAACGCTGTCTCTTCCCGGTCAAGGCCCGTCCTGCGCACCAGATCGGCGCGCATATGGTGCCAGGATTTCGACTGATGGGATAAGGTACGGCAGGGTCCGCGTTTCAAGGTCGGGTGCAAATCAGACGCCATCATGCGCCTCGGCCCCGTTCATCAATGGCAACGATATCGCCCAGGCGCGTACCACATTCACATAATGCGGAGATGATGGATGGGATGCGGACTTCTGGCGATCATAGGCAACCACTTCTGAATGGTGCGTATCATAATGCTGAACGGCTTGGTGTCCCATCGGTTGCTCCCCATCAAGAGAGTTTGTCGCGGTCCGTCCCCGCGATAGACTCACTTAACCTCCGAATGATCGGGGAGTTGGAAACTGTCCGTGACAGCCCTGTGGCCTTTAGTTCCGGGGAACCTGGACATACGCCACAGGCTCCCCGACCCGAAAGGTCAGAGAGTTCGATGCTGAATCGACCAGCATCAGTCGCACGGAGGGGTTTCCACGCCCCAAGGCAGCACGTACTGCCTCACGTCACAAGATAAATGAGATGACAGCGCTTCGCCAGTCTGCGCTGGCGAAAAACACATCGGAACTTCGCATCAGTGGCTTTTGCGCTGAACCGGCAGGCTTGCCAGAGCGCTCACGCTCAATGCGACAAGGCCTGAAAACATCAAAAACATGGTTGAGGGTTCGAGATCATCCGATGTCAGAGAGACTATCGCAACCAGAAGCAGGCTCACGGCAACGGCGATGGAATGGATGGTGCCTTTGGCCCGGCCGAGCTCGTCTTGCGCAACGCAAGCCTGCAGCGCTACCTCGACGGACACCCTGCCAAGATTATAGAAGGCCCCCAGCATGGCGAAGACGAGCAGGTTCCAGGAAAAAGCAACGTAGGCCGTGGCTGCAAACAGGCTGGCCATGACGACAAGGACGATCAGATGCAGGCTCGAGAGCTTGATGAACCGCATCACCGGGATCAGCATGAGAACCCCGAGGATAGAACCGGCTGACCATGCACTTTCCAGATGCCCAAAATCCATGGCACCTCGCAGATGTTCCTCCCACACAAAACTGGGCCCAACCACGCTCACCAAAATACCGCCGGCGTTCAAAAGGGCATAGATGACGGCAAGCCGCCGCAAGGCGTCATTTAGCACCAATGATATGTCTCTCGATACGACCTCTCGCCACAGAGTTCGCCTTTCATTGTGCACCAGGCCACCGCAGGCAGCCGAAATGCAAAAGCATCCAGCAATGGCGAACAATGTGGTCCGAGGGGAACACGCCTGCAGCAGGAAACCGATGATGGCTGCGGAAGCGAGGCTTCCAATCTGCAGGATGACGAACACAATCGAATTGATTCTTGCCAGCGATCGGTCGGCTCTCAACGATGGAATCATAGACTGTGTCGCCGTGAGGGACAGCCTGTCGCAGCCCGAGAACACAATGGTCGACAACCACAGCATCCAAGGCAGATCAGCGACCATAATCATGGCTGCAATCAGCAGTGCAGCAAACAGTCGGGTGATGTCGGCGATCGTTGACAGGTTGCGGCGATCATATCGGTCGGACAGCCATCCGGCGATCGGACTTGTCACCAGCTCTGTCAAGCTGGAGACAGCAAAAAACACCGCAACGGATGTCGTGCCGTGACCCGAGGCAACGAGAAGCCACGAGCACGCGAAATTATAGCTGTTGCGGCCGAAGGACATAAAGAAAATTGCGACGAGAAAAAAGATTTGAGACGCCCGTCCCGTGTCTGCTGCAAGGCATCGTCGAAACATCGGGCACCTTCATCGATGGTCAAAGGCCATGATGGAGGGCTAACATGTCGCACGCTTTCATAATCGTGCCTAGATATCATGATCGTGCCATAAACAAGCGGAAAGGCTTCAACTGCGCCATCCGCGACGATATTCCAGCGGACTGACGCCGAAGGTGCGCCGGAAGGCATAGGTGAAGTGGCTCGAACTTGCGAAACCGCATTCCAAAGCAATCTCTGTGGCTGAGAGTTCAGTGCCGTTCAACAGTGCAAGGGCCTGTTTCAGTCTATATTCCGCCAGATAACTATGCGGTGTTTTCCCGGTCGACTGTTTGAAGGCGCGAAAGAAGTGGCGCCGGCTGACGCCTGCCACTGTTGCCATTTCCAGAAGGGTGGGGGGCTTTGTAAGCCGTTCCTCGATAAATGCCAGAACGCGCTTCAGATCAAAGGAAGACAGTCCGCCCTTGGTGGGCTTCAATCCCGCACCATTTATCCGCAGGATCTGCACAAAAAGCTGGATGATCTGGCTCTCGACCATCACGAGGCTGATCGGATCCGGGTTTTTCAGCTCCGCTGAGATCCGGTGCAGGCAGGCTTCGACAGTGTTGTCGCGAAAGCCGATCGCAGGTTTTAATCCAGGGATCCAATGCGAGCCGACTGTCTGCTCAATAAAACCAGTGTTGATGGAAACGAACAAGTAGGATCCAGCCGCGTCGCCCTCGTCCCAGCCTCTCCATTCGTGATGAGCCGGAATGAAAATCACCGATCCTGGCCGGCGCGGTGTGAAGGCGACCGGGCGCCCCTCGACAAAATCCTCGCCGATGCGCGCCTCGCCGTGCAGGTTGATCAGCAAGCAGTGATGCTTCAGTGCAACTTTCGTTTCCTGCCGCTTGAAGCCCGTTCTTCTGACAAGGTCGGCGCGAACGATGCCCCAATCGACATACTGATGAACCAGCTTTCGGTGGTCGCAACGACGGGCCTCATCTGGGCGAAAATCACAGGTCTTCATCAAACAGGGCAATCCTCCCACATGAAAAACCGCCAATCATCACTTTTATAGGTCGATTCAGGCCTCCTGAACAACCGCCGCGGATCCACGCTGGTCCGATCGTGGCACTTTCATGACAAAACGGCATGCCGATGAAAGCACAGCGTGAAATACCGACTTAGGACAAGTTGACGCCGCCCATATTCAGTCACCCTCCGGCATTTATCTCTTTCCAGATCTTTTGGGTTTCGTCGCGTTGATCCCCTATTTGTTAAAGGTTTAGAAATGCAGGATTTCAGTAGTTTCCTTCAAGAATGTGATCAAGGTCCACGATTGAACCGGTTGGCCGGGTTCTTTGACGAAACCGCATCCGGTAGCAGAGGCATGCCTGTTCGACGCCCCGTTGCCGATATGCGTCTTCTGCCGACCGACCCGCTGCTTTACCGGCTCGTCGAGCTTCATTCCCGCCGGCAGGGATTTTTCGACAAACACTACCACGGCAGCATTCCTTACCGGCTGGAAGAGGAATGCCGGATCGCCTATGCAATGCTTCGCTATAGCCAGTCGAGCCCGAGAAACGTCTCGTTCTACAGCCTGGGAACAGCGGAAGGCACGATGGCACGGACATTATCGGAACTCAGTTGCGGAAAGATCCGATCGCTCTCCTGCAGTCCCAACGAAGATAATTACAAATGCTTCATGGCGTTTGGCGATCCGCCGCATGCCAGTTTCTTCCTTGGCCCGTTCCATCGTCTTTCGAAAGACTATCTTAGGTCTGAGCGCCATCTCGAAGAATTCTCAGACGGATTCGACTTCATCCTCGAGGACACCACGTTTCAGATGTACTCACCCAACCGGGCCAAACAGGTTGAATTCGTTGCCCACCATCTCAAGTCCGATGGTATCCTTCTTTTTCTGGAAAAATTTCGCACAGCCGATCAGAATGACTACAAAGCACGCGAAGCGCAGAAGGATTTTGGTTTCAAAGCACATTATTTTGGTGCTGAAGAAATCGCCCGAAAAGCCGAGACTGTACTGACAGCCATGCATGGCAACGAGGTCACCCTGGCGGAGATGGCACGCGCCGTATACGCCCATTTCCAGCACTGTATCGTTACCTGGAGCTGCGGAAACTTCTACGGTCTTGCCGCCAGCAATAGTGCGGACAATCTGTCGCGTTATCTGGGTTTCATGCCCGAGCCCGCAATCCCCACGGAATATATCTACCAACCGGTACCATTTACCGACTTGGCTCGATGCGTTGGCGCAACCCAAAGCCCATAAAGACCGAACACCCATGCTATCGGGAGACCAAGGCTTGTCCCAGGCATATCCTGCCGCTCAATATGATAGCCATAATAGAGAGTACAAGGTCTCGACTTATTTCCGCAAAATTTAATTTTAGATCCGCATTTTCCAAGTCGATCCTGATCATCGACGGCGGGCGTGACTTATTTCAGCCCACAATTGAATATGGAGTAGCAGATGCAGCATTGGCTGGACCGGCTAACCGATCTCAGTGCAATACAAGGTGACGAGAGCACTTTTAGACAAGCCCTTGGGCATCTTGCTGGCCAAGCTGGTTTCGGCGGTTATGCCTATCTTCATATCCAACCGGGCCATACATTGGCGATCTCCAACTATCATCCAGAATGGCGATCGATCTATTTCAAGCGAAAATTTATCACCGTTGATCCGGTGGTGAAACGTGCGAAATCTTTGAAAAAGGCCTTCGTCTGGAGCGGTGAACAAGGCGGTATCCATCTTTCCAAAGCCGAGCGTGCTTTCTATGCTCAGGCTGCCGACTTCGGCATCCGCTCTGGCATCACCATTCCGGTGAAAGCCGCCAATGGGTCGATTTCAATATTCACCCTGGCGTCAGAGAAAACGACGGTCGATCTCCAAGGCGACATCGACACAGTGGCGGCCTCGGCAGCTGTCGGACAACTGCATGCTCGCCTATCGCTCTTGCCAGTCACCCCCAGCGCGCAGCACCCTGCCTGGCTCGACCCCAAGGAAGCCACCTATCTCAGATGGATCGCCGTCGGCAAAACCATGGAGGAAGTGGCCGATCTCGAAGGGGTCAAATACAACTCCGTAAAAAGCAAACTCGAAGAAGCCCGGAAGCGCCTTGAGATCCACACCATGTCTCATCTCGTCGCATTGGCCATCCGTGCGAAACTCATCTGAAAACTGAGTTCAATTGATTAATATCTTTCGGATGCAGCCGAGCAAGCCATCAGCGTATTCGCGGCAATCATCTGGGCCCGCATTCCGATCTCACTCTGCATGCTCTTTTGCCAGCGTCTTCACCAGTCCGATGACCTTTCGCCTGACATTGGCATCCTGGATTTTTGTGAAAGCAAGATTGAGGGCCAACCCCTCCTCTGAACGAATAAACCGCGTGATTTCCTTGCCGATGCCGGCCTCGGGCAGTTGCGAAGGGGAAGAGCTCTGAGGGCCATCCTCGAAAAAGAACGCGACAGGGACACTGAGAATATTGGCTACGGCCTGAAGCCGACTTGAGCCAATCCGATTTGCGCCAGTTTCGTATTTCTGGACCTGCTGAAAGGTTACACCGACCCCTTCGGCGAGCGCCTTCTGACTCATTCCCTTGATCATACGTTGAAAGCGAATACGACAGCCGACATGGACATCTATCGCATCCGATACCTTAACTTGTACCTTAGAAGACATGAAATTCTCCAATAGAGTTGCGCGGTAGAACGTTGCAACGGCTTAGGAAAGTGACGTTAGTGCCCTCCTCCGTTGTTAAGTTTTCGGCGGTTATGCAACGCGAAAAATCAATCGTTTTGTGTAGTCTTGGGCTGTGAATCAGCGCGCAAAATAGTAACTCTTTGACTTTGGCTTTAAGGAAAGAACGGTTTTTAAAAACAATATTTCATTGCTTGTCTTCATATTCTCGCTGTGATGGGTGAACCGATAAAACTTGTGCGTTTGTCATTTAAGCGTCGCATAAGGCGGAGGAAGCAGCCGAACTCATTGACCATGATGAAATTGGCTCGGCTGAAATAATTCGCTGTCCGGCCCTGTTGCGCCTATCCGTCTCCGTGACGTCAAAGATAGGCGGTAACGCGCTCTATTGCCGATGAGCGTAGCGTTAATCGCGGCTGCCCTATAACTTTTCTCTGTTCTCGTGCCGTAAACAAGAACGACATTGCGCTAATGATGAAAATAATGAAATTCATGAATACCTAGCCGCTTACAAAAAAATTCCGTCGCACAAAAGTGATGCATTAAATATTTTGATCGCTGTCTCGCGCTGATAACCCTTGCTCGAGGACACAAGCACGATACGATGCGAAATCGAGCGAAATGAAACGAAATTTGAGCCAATAAGTCATTGTTAAATAAATTAAAATTTTTCGTCCCTCCGCCGAAGGATGGGAGTGATTTCAAAGAGCTGTTCAAACAAATGGCTGCATTGGGTGCCGGGCGACCATTGGACAGTGATGGGTTTCCCCCAGGACCATGGACGCCCGAGCTTCTTACAGAGGCTATTTCACAGATCGATTCGAACCAAATCGGGGTCGATCTAAGGACGGTGCAGCTTTGGTTCCAGGAACAAGAGAAGGGGATTAGCACTGCCAACATTCGTTGGCTGGCTAGGATCTTTGGGTGCGATGATCCGATCGCAACCAGCGAATGGCAGATGGAGCTCATCGCAGCGCAATCTCGGTTAACGACCAAGAGGAGGGCTTCGAAAAAAAAGGAAAGTAGCGCTCCGCTAAATGTCCGAAATCTGCCACTCACTGAGGCCGCTCAGCATCAGACGAAGACCCCGACAACGTCGGCACAGGATAGTGGAGCCAGCCAGTCAAGGCTACGTTTCAGTTTGGCAAAGAGATCAGAGAAGCTGTTTAGTCGCGGGTCTCCGTTGGATTTGCCAGCGTCTGTGTTTGCGGCCGCCACCGCTCTTGGGTTTCTGTCGTATTTTATGGGTATTCATAACGCCACGTACGGTCGTGCGGATGGCGTCACTAAACAGGTCGGTTTTCTTTGGGCACCAAATTGGACAGTGCTTTTCATGGTGTTCTTGCCACTGTTTTTTGCGTTCGTGAGTGATTTGGTGGGCTTTTGGAAACACCAAGGGCGCTTAGAGTTTGCAACGACGAACACTCAGATGGAACGTGAAGATCGATGGGCGCTCAGCGTCGAGGCTTCTTCTTACACATTTTGGGCGGTCTTTGTGGTCTGCGTATTGTTCGCCGGTATTTTTCAGTGGATCGCAGTGTGTTTGATCCCATTGGTAGAAGGCGGTGGCAACTATGCGGTTGATTGGAGCAAGTTAGCAGTCGTACGCCCTGAGGTCATATCTGTGCCCATGGCGATTCTGTTCACCGGCCTCGCCTATCTATACATGTGTGTTAGCTTCTACCTGTTTTTCGCAGGTCTCATTTTGCTTCATACGTTGACCCATGATCTTTGGAAAATTGGAGAAACATCCAGGACTTGGTCGGAAAAAAATTATGAAGAACAGGTTCAGCAAGCAAGCCTACGGGTGATGCACGGAATTTTCCGCTGCACTGTTTTAGGGATTCTGATTGCCATATGCATGAAGGCTCAAAGCTCGTACCTGGCATCGACTGGCAATAACATTGTGGCTTGGTTGGTCGATGATATATCTACAGCGTTTTACGAAAGCAAACATATTGGTAACGGATTCCGCTACACTATGCCGAACTATTATAGCAGCCTTTTGATCGCTCTTTCGAGCTGTTTTGTTTTTGTTTATGGCTCAATCCGCTTGGGTGGCTCATGCCGATTTGTTTTGCCGCTATGGAAGATGACGGCGGTCATAGCATTACTTTTTACCAGTTATCTCTTGATTGGTGCATTTCAAGGCTTTTCAATCCTTATGAGCATTGGCGTCGTACTGGCAATCTACGGCCTTATTGATCCAGCCTTTTGCCGTCGGCAAGCGAGCGAGATTGGGAAAAGCCAAAATGTATCATAACTTGCTTGATCGTTGGGATGAGCAACGTTCACAACGCGGTGGCAAATGGAAGAAAACAACCGATTTTATTTTAGACGCTGATCGCGCATTTCCGGGCGCGAAAAACACAGGATCTATCGACGATTTCTGTGTCCTTGCGGACCAAGCCATAGGTAACTCGGCGTATTTTTATGCGCCGGGCGGGGACAAAGAGTGTTTTCAAGGGCAAGGTGGATGGCTCAAATTTCCATCGGACATTTCGACTGACGTTGAAGAGAACAATGTAGTCTGGGCGAAAATAACAGACAGCGGATCATTCGATCATGCCTTGGTGATCTTCCATCATTGGAATGCAAGCACTCGGAACCACCAGCTTGCACACTTTTTCTCGAAACGTGGGATCTCGGTTGTCGAGATTGCTATGCCTTATCACTTTGAGCGACGACGCCTTGGTTCTAGGTACGCCGATTTCATGCTTAGTCCTAATCTGGGTCGAACCATCCAGTCAGTGAGGCAAGCAGTTTGCGACGGGCAAAAACTCATCCGATGGCTGAACAGCAAAGGCTATAAGAAGATTTCCGTTCTCGGTATGAGTTTAGGGTCCTGGGTAGCAGGGTTGGTCGCCGCACACGAGCCGGCTGTGTCAAAAGCTTCGCTGTTTCTCACAGCGGGAAGTCTAGCCGATATGATCTGGACGGGGCGCGCGACACGATCAATACGGGAGAGCCTTGAACCTGCTATTGAGTTGAGTGACCTCAGAAGGGCGTGGGGGCCGCTTAACCTAGAGAATTACGCTCACAATTTGACGCGTCCAGATCTGGATCTCCAGATTGTGTTGGCGAAGAGAGACAAGGTTGTCCTGCCTGAGCTGTCGCATCGGTTCCTGCACAGTCTGAAGGCTACCGGAGCCAGGCCGAATATTTTAGAGTTAAATTGTGGTCATTACTCCCTGGCGCTTCCGCCCTACATTGTATTGGCCGGCTTGAAATTAAAGCGTTTTTTGGTGGAAGTTGACAAAGTAGCCTAGACTGCGCCGGAATTGTCGTGTGTCGGCCACTATCTGTCTTGACGGAGGACCTCCTGCCAACCGGATTGCCACCAATGTGCATGTCTCGGCGGCGACGGCATAATTATTCGATCAACCTGAATGCGGATGATGGTTGGTGAAACACCGCACCAACGTGAGCGTCCGGTGAGCGGATTTTCGCGCGTTCGATTGTCCGAATCTACAGGCCGCGTTTCATCTCATCGGCCATGACGCGGTCGATTATTTCAGGATCGCACTGTGTGTCGATGAGGAACTCGCGGATACCGCCCTCCCAAGTCCTGATGTCGGCAAGTAGGCTTTGAAGTTCGTCGATGCCATTCTCGGTCAGACCCTTCGTGCCATCTTCACTGCCATCGCTGACGTAAACCAGTTCGCCCTCGGAGAGGTTGTCCGAGTTTGCGGTCACTTCTTCGATCAGTTCGAGGTTCTCGCCGATCATGCCGGCGACTTGGCTGAGTGTGTAGATGAACCTCGAGCGGGCCATCAGGCGGCCTCGCATCGAGCGTTTGCTGGTGTCCAGTTCCAGGGCAGCAGGTCTTCAATTCGATCTTTGGGGTGATCCTGGATCCGGGTCAGGACATCTGTCAGATAGACCTCCGGATTATGGCCTTGCAGTTTGACCGTCTCGATGATGGTCAGAATGTTGGCGATGCGCTCACCGCCCTTATCCGAGCCGGCAAACAGCCAGTTTTTCCTTCCGATTCCGAGCGGACGCATGGCTCGTTCAGCGATGTTGTTGTCAATCTCGACCCGGCCATCGTCGATGTAAACGCTCAAGGCTGCCCATCGAGAGAGGGCATATCGCATTGCCTCGGCCAGCTTCTGCTTCTGCGGCAAAGTTGAGAGCGTGGTTTCGATCCAGGCCTTCAGCTCATCCAGAGCGGGCCGGGCATGGTGTTGGCGCAGAGTGCGCCGCTCGTCAGCCGACATGCCTCGGATACGGTTCTCGATATCGTAGAGAGCGCCGATGCGCGACAGCGCTTCCTCCGCGATCGGCGACGGCTTGAGTTTGATCACATCATGGACCTTGCGGCGCACATGCGCCATGCAGGCGGCCTCAACGATCTGGTTGCCGTAGAGCTTCTTGTATCCCCCATAGCCGTCGGCATGCATGACGCCGCTGAAGCTTGCGAGATGGTCAGCGGGATGCGCCCCCTTGCGGTCAGGGCTGTAGTAATAGGCGATGGCTGCGGGAGTGGCGGATTGATAGCCACTGCCGTCGAACACGTAGACCCAGACCCTGCCGGTTTTTGTCTTGCCCCGCCCGGGGTCGAGAACATCGACCGGGGTATCGTCCGTATGGATTCGGTCGAGTGCTGCGATATGGGCCCTGATCAACAAGACGAGTGGTGTCAGCAAAGCGGATACGCGGCCGACCCAGTCGGCCATCACGGATCGGGAGATGTCTATCCCCAACCGGTCGTACATCTCGGACAGGCGGTAGAGGGGGATGTGATCGTCGAATTTGGCGATCATGATATGGGCGAGCAGTCCCGGCCCGGGTTTGCCGCGCTTGATCGGCAAGGTCGGCATCTCGCCAGCCACCGTCGTATCGCACTCCCTGCAGATCATGCGCTTTTCGACATGGCGGACAATCTTGACCGACGCCGGCACGTGCTCCAAGATCTGGATCACCCTGTCGGCGGCCTTCAGGAACGATGTGCCACCACAGGTCGGGCAATTGCAGGGGGCCGCATAGACCAACTCTTCGCTGGGAAGGCCATCGGGCAGTGGTTTGCGCTTCGGCTTGTCCGGCGCGTCGTCCAACTCCGGCAAAGGAGTTTTCCCGGAACGCATTTCAGCCTCGGCACGGGAGGCCTCAATCTCCTCCAGCATCAGTTCGAATTGCTCGATCTTCCGGTCGATCTTTTCCGAGGAAGCGCCATGCTGCCGGTGTCGGAGCAGCTCCAGTTGCGCGCGAAGAAGTCCGATTATGGAGTCACGCTTGATGACCTCGGCTTCCTGGCTCTCAAGTTTCGCCGCCTGTTCCGCGACCAGCGCGCGCAAAGCAGTGAGCTCGTCCTGACTGTCCGGCGGCGCTGTTTCCATACCCGCAAATCTAGCCGATTTGCCGTTGGCATGCCAGTTTTATGCCTCGGATGTCTCTGCAAAATATGGCTTTTATCCTGTTCGACCGGGGGCGGATGTCCACGCCGGGCGGCGCCAATCGATCCCCTCAACGAGCATCGAAAGCTGTGCCTGCGTTAGGTGCGCGACACCTTCTTTCGCCGTCGGCCAAGGAAAGTATCCGCGCTCCAAAATCTTGTAGAACAGGCAGAACCCTTGACCGTCCCACCAGAGAAGCTTGATCCGGTCCGCGCGCTTTCCGCGGAAGCCGAAGATTGCGCCCGAGCCAGGGGCCTCCTTTACGACCGTCTCGACCAGCGCCGATAGGCCATCAATGCCGCGCCGCATATCCGTCACTCCGCAGGCCAGATAGACCCGCACATTTCCCGATGGCCCGATCATGCCGCCTCCACGCAGGCGATCAACGACCCGAGCATCCTAAGCTCTATGTCAGCCGGAACCCTCAAGCACCGACCGTTTCGTAGCGAGATCTCGATGAGCGCTGGCGTCGGTGGCGTGTCAGGTGCCTGGGTAGCGCTTGCCTCCTCGGTGATTTCAACCGGAAGGAACATCGCCGGTTGACCGACATAACTGAATGACTGCCGCCACAAACGGATCTGGGATGGGTAGATATCATGCCGGCGAGCCACATCACCAATGCGAACACCAGGTTGATCCGCTTCCGCCAATATCCTCAGTTTCGCCTCGTCAGACCAGCGCCGCCGACGCTCACTGCCGGACATGATCTCCATGCGAGCCATGCAACCTCTTCGTTCTGGTATTAATGTCAGCACTAATGCTGGTTCTAATGCCAGAACATCCCCCGATTTGCCCGATCGGCAAAATCCGCTCACCGGACGCTCACGCACCAACTGCCACTATAACGCTATCAATATGTATACGCTTTATAAATTCCAGATTTCTTTATAGATACGGCATCTAAATGAAATTCATTGTTTAATATTTTTCTCTACGGCATGTATATCTACGGATTTACGATCTTCCATGATTTTTTTTCGACATTCATCTGCTTGAAATTGCTTATCAAAAATCCCGCGAGCCACCGCCAAAGTCTCTTTTGGCGGTGTGCTTTTATTGTATTCGGAAACAATTCGCGCATAAATTATTTTTGCGTAACTCACACGCTTTTGAACCATCTTGTGTCCCTAACCGAAATCGCAAATTTGAGTAAATTACTCTATTCAAAATTGGCCAGAGAAAAAGGTGTCAATTTGACTTTTGGCAATCACCTTGAGCAAGGTATTGAAGAGCCATGGTGAGCAAATAGGTCAGGAAGTGGTCCTCCATCTCTCTTGCAGATTGCACAGCCGCAAGAATTTGCCGTTCAGTTTTTTCCTGAAGTCCCTCATGTTCATCCGTAACGCATATGACTTCTGACAAGGTCCGTACTCCATTGATGGGTCGTGATGCAGCCATGCAGTGGCTCAGATCTTTTCGAAAGCGATGACGAGAACATCACGATATGCAACTGGCATTTTGGTATTTTCAATCGCAATAGGCGTTACCCCGTGATATGTTTCACGATCATTACCAACGACGAAATCGTTTGGCATGTTCATCTCGACGTCTCCGATCGGCTGCTTTTCAGAATTTGTTACCGTGCTCGTGCCCCCAGTCACATTCACCCGGCTGATCATATAAGAAACAATAAAATCAACTCCGTCCTGATGCAGCCCTTCAGGTGTCGGCTCACCGCAGGTGCTTTCCCGAGCGGTAATCCGGTATGGGTGGAGTTTGATATCCCAGCGATCATGCCCGGCAGCTTCCGAGAACATTCGGCCAAAATTGATCAGGATCTTGCTCAGGACCGGATGGTTGACAAAGCACTTCTCTAATGGCTCAAAATGACGCTTGAAGCCGCCATTCAAGTGGTTAACCCGTTTGGATTGCTCATAAGGGGCATGCGGCAAGAGGTGAAATTTTTCGTCCTTGGAGCTATATTCGAAAGCGCTATAGCGACGATAACGGTAAGTTCCACCGTCACGCATATACTCATCCAACAATAAGCGGTTCCAGTGACCGGCAAAATCATACCAATCGGCATCTATTTCGATGTCAAAGGCTGCTTCTGTATGTTCGCCTCTTGAGAACCACCAGCCGTTTTTCAAGAGATGGTCAACGCCTTCCTGCTTATGGTTGTACTGCGCTTGAGATGCGATTTTCTTCAGCATGATTGCTTCCTGTTATCGTGGTTAAGCAAAGTCGAAATCTCTAACCGGTGCTGTCGCACCTGCAGCCTGGTATTCCCAGAGTTCCCGATCCCGAATATATTTCGGATTGTGAGCAACGATGGACTTCGGCAAAAAGCGAGTGCTATCGATGCTGTAACGGACGTACCCACTTACGCCTTGGAGCGCAGTGATAATTGCCTGATCACACATTTTGTGAATGGTGCTGCCCCAATTCCCGGATACGGCCTCTTGGGCCCAGGCTTGTTCAAGACCTTGCTTCAGGATGATCGAACCGGTACTGAGAGACGCTGTTTCCAAGTGGCGCAAAGCGTCCATGATGATGGCTGCCGCAGGCGCTTCACGAACCTCAAGAACTTTCTCGCCGGACGAAATATGCTCGAGGCCGACGAAACGGCCATGACCGAATTTGCCGATTTTCTGATTCAAGATTGATATGGCATCAATGAGCGCAATATCTTCATTATCAATGGAGACAAGATTCCCGTCTAAAAAGCCAAGATTGAGATCTTCCGTCTGTCGATCAGCAGCTTCTCTGGTCCAGGAAAAAGCGTCTTCTGGTATGGAAAAACTCTCGGGATCGTCCAAAGGACCAGACTCAAACTCCCTGCACCATAGATTTTCATCTCCACTCAGGTGTCGGTCCGTCATAAATGTGAGCCCGACTTGCGCAAGGGCAGCGGCCTTCTGTTCGCGCAACAATACAGAGCCTTGATAAGGGCTCCCAAAATAGCCTTCAAAGCCGCACCGCTTTATACTGTTGTTGAGCCGCGGAAGGCTATTTTGAGACAGGTTTGCAGTGTGCAACAGAACCCTTGCCCCGATCGAGGTGGCATAATCGACGACCAGTGACGCAATCACTGGCCGGCTGAGCGAACTGCTGAGAGGGTAATTGCCAAGGTATTTCGCATGAGCTCGAATCGCAGGTTTGACGCCACCTTCCACGAAGGCTTCGCGACCATCAAGATAAACAAATCGCGCGCCCAATTGCATTGCAACTTGCTCAAGCAACCGCCCGTCAATGGTCTCTCCGACATTGACCGCAACTGCCTGAACATTTTTAAAACCCAAGCTTTGCAATTTGTAGAGAAGGTACGTGCTGTCAAGGCCGCCGCTGAACATGGTAACGACCGGGGCGCTTCTGTCTGGTAAAGCGATAAGATCTTCAAAATTTGAAACACGATTGGCAGATATCTTTATCGATTGTGGAACGAAATTCATGATCTTTTCCTGTTTTCGGAGAGAATTCCGGCAAAGGTCCCTACGAGGATGAGGGCGGCACCCGATACGCTTGTCGCGCTGATCGGTTCGGCGAGCAAAAGATGCGCGAGGAGGAAGCCGAAAAAGGGCTCAGTTCCCATCAGAAATCCAACACGCGTTGGCGTTGTTCTCCTGACCGCAGCATTCTGTATGTAGAATGCTGCGATGGTGCAAAAGAGCGAAAGGAATGCGACTGCAAACCAAAATTGGGGATCGGCATCAACCGCAATGCTGCTGGCACCAAATTGAGCGATCACGACAACCAAGGTCAGTGTTGTGACCGAAAAACCCTGGATTGCAGTGAGTGCCGCAGAGGAAATCTGGCGGCCGAACATAAGCCGCTTTGTCGAGACAACCATAATAGCCCGCAATACTGCTGCACCCAAAACGAGCAAGTCACCTGCACCGAAGGCGTTTATACCACCGGTCAAGATACCGACGCCAACGCAACAAACGATGGCACTCGCAATAACGGCAGGCGGCGGAAGTTTCCGTGACAACCCGTAGTCCAAAATTGGTGTAAAGATCACACAAAGGGAGATGATTAGCGCCGTATTCGTCGCAGTCGTCAAAGCGACCCCATAGGTTTCCGCAAGGAAAATTGAAAACAGGATCGACCCAAGTAAAAATCCCCGTAGAGTATCTCCCCGCGACATAGCCACAATCTCGCGACGCGCTACGATCATCATGATAATCGTCGTGATCAGGAAGCGATAAAGAATAAGGATCAAGACTGGAGCGTATAGTAGCGCTCCCTTTGCAACGGGATAGCTAGCCCCCCACACGACAGCGACCCCGAGGACTGCCAAGTCTGCCCACATGGAGACAGCAACAGGTCTTCTCGATAATGAGGCATTTCTAAAACCATTCACGATAAGGCTTTCCTCTTTGATTGCATTTCCCGCAAGATGAGCGGGCTGTACGCAACCAAGCTAAGAGAGCCGGTCATGAACCGGATAGAATAAAAATGCGGGTTAATATTTTTTTTGGCAATCCAGAGCATAGGCACCGGGTGTCATTCCAACCACCCCAACGAAGTGGCGCGTCATATGGCTTTGGTCAGCAAATCCTGCTCTTGCGGCCGCCTCGGTTGCCGAAAAGCCACTCCGCAGCATGGTTTTGACGGCCTTCACTTTTTGAATGACGTGATAAGCGTGCGGGGGTAATCCAGTACACCGCTTGAATGCTTCAATGGTTTGGCGCCGCCTCAAACCAGCGACATCACAAAGTTCGTCCAGCGTGACATCGTCTTCGATGCGATTGTGCAAGAACTCAACGGCATCTGCGATGCGACCGGACGGCTGCTTTGCGTCTTTTGCCTTCACTAAATCTGGCGACAAGGCACCAATTGTGACGCGCATAATCGAATCAAGCGCAACATCACGCGCCAACGCCAAGGGTGAGTTATGCAAGACTTCATGAAACTGCGCGAAGGAATGGGCGAGATCCGGCCTATCATGAAACGTTTGTTTGAAATCGGGTAGCAAAAACTTGTCTCCACCCGCAATGTCGCAAATGAACTTCCGAATTTCATTCTCACTTATATAAATCATTCGCTGCTTCCAGCCCTCGGCAATTGCCGCATTGCCATAGTGGACATCCCCTGGATGCATAGTGACCACAGTGCCTGAAGGCACATTGTTATGAATTCCTCGACACCAAACCGAATGAACCCCACTTTCGATGATCCCTATGACATATTCATCATGTGCATGCGGTTTAAAGGATTGCTGGATATACCGCGCCGTCATCGTTTCCAGGCCAGCCTTTGCGAACGGCCGACGGATCGATACCCAGTCACGTGATCTTTCGTCTTCGGCGTCCAATGTTTGTACCCCAATTGTTTCAGCCAATAGCCAAACGCCAGCCCCGGCCGATCTGCGTCTGACACCCCTTTATTCCACGATAGAAGAAAAATACTACAACGAAAGATTGAACGAAAGTGCAGTCCAATGAACAATAATTATGTCGACATCAAATAGAAATATTTGAATTTATTCATGTAAGCACTAAGAGGGTTTCTATGATGAACATAGTTTATAGAGCTTCATAGCAATCGAAAGAAATGTTCCAATGAGCATTGTATATATGAGCGCGTATATGGACCAGATTTCGACTTTCTTTCGAAAGGATTTTATCTCTAAATCGCGAAACTTCATGGCATTCTACCGTTCCGAAGCCTTGTAATATCTGATTGATAAACGCAATATTGGGGCATCCCGCAAGACCTGAAATGGCCGCATGGCCAGAAGTATGAAAGGCACAACAAGACGAGTGCAACTGAATACGCTTCGCTATGGGAAAGCCACTAGGCCAACGGCATAGTCGCGTCGCCTTAACTTGAGCCGGACACAGGATTGGTCGTGTTCCAGCCTGGTCTTTCTTACAGACGCAAACGTAATTTCGCGCTCCGTATCGATGGTGGCGTTTTGCAGCATACGATACGCACCGGCACTTTTCTGGAGAAGCCCGCCAACATAGCCCTCATTGTCAAGGATGAAGAGCTATTTATCCTTGGCATTTCCGCTCGCGGGGGAGACGTTACCGAGAACATTTTGGAAGATCGGTGCCAGCAAGTCTAATTGGGGTCCACTGCTAAGCGGTTGTCTCTCGAACGAGCGCCAATACCTGAAAGGTCAATCCGAATGCCTGCGCTGTTTGGGTCGTCTGTATCATTGCCCGCCGGTGCTGTCGTATGGTTGATTTCATTCCCATCCTCATCACGGATGGAACCTTTTCCCGCTTGCTCTTGCTCGGGCTCATCAGTCTTCACGTCCACGGGATCCTCTGCCCGAAACACCGCCACCCCCTCGAAATACCCCGTCTCCCAAGCCATGATGGCATCGTCGAGTACCTGTGGCATCACATCTTTGTTGGTTGGATTGCCATACCATTTGGTGACGATCCGGTAGACCTTGGCAAACAGCGCCGTGCCCATGCGGATGTTCGCACATGAATCGACGAGGTCCGGCTTCAGTTGTCCAGCCTCCAGGATGCCAAGGCCGGCGGGATATTGGGTGATCCCAGCGCGCACGGTGTTTCGACCGAGGTTGTTGCGGATCAGCGTCAGGGCATCATCCGGTGTCGCGGGCTTCGGTGCCAGAATGACTCGGTTCCCAGAGCGGACCGTCACAGCGAGTGGATCCTGAGACCCTGCCCGTTCGATGAACTGCTCGACGATTGCGGGTTTTAGAGCAGGATCGGCGCATTGCTGGATAAGGGCTGCATCGATCATCGAGAAATCTCCTATCTGTTGAACGCCATGATGACGGGCACGCCAAACAGCCTGCTCCAGGCAGTCACGCTTGCCTTCTGGATGGCAACGATCGAGGTGCCGACAGTCCACCATCCATTGCCTGTGGCGACGATGATATCAGGCGAATGCAGCATCGATTGCAGAACCGGCCAAAGGATAAGCTGTTCGTAACAGATCAGCGGAGCGATCTTCTGGCCGTCGATATCGACGGTCGGATTTCGTAAAAGGTCAGCGCGTGCACCTCCACCCTGCCCTGTCCAATCGAGCCACGGCTGCCACATGGAGACCGGGACCGGCATCCGCTCTCGATAGAGAACACGGGCGTCGCTGGCAGAGATAGCCACCATGACGTTGTCATAACCGGCCGCATCGATGACCGCTGCACCGGCGATCACGGTGACGCTGGATCCCTGCAAGCCATCCTGCCAAAGACGCGCCACGGTCGGCGTCCAAAAGCCGAGCGCACTCTCCGGCAAAACGACGAAACGAGCCTTCCCGTCCGCCTTTGCACGCGCGGTTGCGATCAGACCGCGTTGATAGGTGAGCGAGCTGTCACGACCGAGCCTCTGCCCGAGCGCGAGATCAACCCCTTTCCATCTGTCGGGTGCCTTGGGCTGCGTCCAGTTCGTGGCGGACCAGGCGTATAGTCCCACCAGGGCCGCAACGGCGATTTTCCACCTTCGACCGGTCATGACGACCAACAGGATCGCGGTAGCACCGAGACCAAACCATCCCCATCCTGGAAACAGGATGCCGGCCGCGGTCAATGGATGCGCCCAGCCCATGATCCCAAATGGCGGCAGAGCCATCAGCACCATGGCCACCACATAACGTACCGCCCGTAACCTTTCTGTTTGCCTTGCCCAGAGGACGGCATGCACGACAACGAAAGCAAGCGAGACAACCGCCCAAAGTAGCAGGCCGGGCCAAAGATCAGCGGCGTAGAAATTGGCGACGCCCTGGGGCAAGCCGCGGGAAGCGGCGAGGAAGTAACCAGCTGAGACGGCAGCAGCGACCAAACGTGACGGCGATTGCGCCCAGAGTAGCGGGAACAGCATCACGACCGGCAAGGTCATGATGTTTCCACTCCAGCCGACCGTCCCAGCCGCGATCGACAGCCCGACCAGGACCGGTCCGCGCCAGCTGTCAGGGATCAAACGTGAGGATCGGCTTGGCAAGCCCGAGGAGCCCGCTATCGGGGATCGGTCCAAAATATCGTGAGTCATAGGAGCTCTCAAAGGATGAGTGGAGAAACAGGTATCCTCGCGGCACAACACCACCGGAATACGGGACGATCACCCGCCGTTGCCCATCACTTTTTCGGAGGCGGGATGCGCCCAGCGGCACGCCATCGACTTCGATCGTTTCGCCAATGGCGACGTGCTGGCCAGGGAGTGCTGCAACAGTCTTGATGAGCGGTGCAAAGCCGCTGGCACACAGTCCGCGCCGGAGATAGCCGCGCTGCCATGCCTCTTCGAATGTGGCTGTAGCCGGCGGGCAGACGAACACGAGATCTCCGACCGCGACGTCGCTATAAAGCGCCTCGATACGCCACAGCCCGAGCGGCTCGCTTGGCGTCAGGTTCAGCCGATAGCCGCCAATCCACCCGGTCGCGACAAGACTGGAGATGACCACGCCGACACCCGCCAGAGACAAGAGTAGCTGCCGCCGTGTCATTGCTTGAGCACCGAGGTCTGGCTCTGGATGAGACGCAATTCCTCCGACTGCTTCAGCGACTGGACGGTGCGTTCGTGGGCCGCAAGCTGTTGGGCTGCGCGCATCACCGGCCAGGCTTGCTTCAGACGCTCCTTCTGCTCCGGCTGCATTCCTTCAGAGAGTGTGTCGAACAGCTTTCCGGAGGGTTCCCGCGCGGCATTGGTGAGCAGCGTGCGTTCCCCAAACCGCTGGGCAAGGGCCTGGTTGAACCCGTCGATCTCAGTCTTGGTTTCACGATTGCTGAGCGCATACGCCATGGCCGCTGGCAGGTCGTTACGGTCAATCGCATCGCGCACGCGCTCCAGCACCACATGTGCGGCCGGCGACAACGCTGGAATGTCGATCGATATGCGCTGGCGCAATACCTGCTCGTCAGCCTGCAGCCGCTGCACGGCAGTCTCGCGCATCCTCAGATAATGCTCAAGATCGCGCTTCAGCACGGGGACGTTCAGTTCTGCGACGCGACGGTCCTCGCGGTCGGCCTTACTGGCGAGAATGCCGGTCTTACCCCTCAATGGTCCGATGAATGCCGGCTCCGCTTCAAGCGTTTGAAGCACTTGGCGGGCGCTATCTTTATCTGCCAGCACTGCATCGAAGTTCATCGCCCGGAAGGCAGTCTCGGGATCGGCATAGACGTAAACAAAGCGGGTCGAGACCTCTTCCCATTGTTTCTTGAGGGCTGGATCAGAGTCGAGCTTTTGCTCCACCGTATCGGCGACGGAACCGGAAAATGTCTTGATGCCTGCGACCATAGGTGCTGTCTCCTTCATCGCTTGGGTTTTCGGGGATTGTTGGAGGCCAAAGCGCTCACCGATTGCACGAAGCCTCTGAGCAAGATCGGCAAGTCTGGTTTTTTGGCGCAGTGTCCAGTCGAGTTGGTCGCGCAGCAGCGTACGCGCCACCTGGACGATGTTGAGACCACGGTTTTCTGCATACCGCAGTGCCCCGCGGTAGAGGTTTCCGCGCTCGTAATCGAGCGTGGTTTCCTTGGCGTTTCTCCGGGACAGAACCTTGGTGAGGCCACCATTGAAGGCAAAGGACCGCGTCCCGTAATAAAGCTGCAGATCCTCACGGTGACGGGTCATCGCCACGTAGGTCAGATGTCGATCGAGCGACAGCGAAGCCAGCACCTTCACCCGGTCGACCGTCGCTCCCTGGCTTTTGTGGATCGTTGTCGCGTAGCCATGATCGAGATTGCTGTAGAAGCGCTGTTCGACCGTCACCTGGCGGCGCTGATCGCCTTCCCCCACGACAGCGACGATCCGGTTCGGCGCCGCTTCGATGACATGACCGATCATGCCATTCTTGACGCCGAGCGATCCTTCGTTCTTCAGAAAGACGATCTGATCACCTACGTCAAATTGGCGGATGCCGTCGGCAGTTCTAAAGGCATGGCCTTCACCGATGATGCCGCTTTCGACCAGCTTGTCACGCGCCATGCCGTTTAACATGCCCACGTCACGGCGCAGGTGAGCGAGGATTAATGTGGACTTCGCAGGGTCGTAATCACGGTACCAGTCGGAAATCAGATGGTCGGCGGCTTCGGCTTTCAGCGTCGACCCAAGCACCTTGCCTTCGCTCTGGTAGGCAGACAGCGCCCGAGCGACATTGCCACGCGCGAAATCAAGCGAGGCATGCCGCATCCAGTCTTCGCGCTGGCGATAGATCGTCTCCAGCTCGGCGTATCCGATACGGTCAACGATCGCACGAAAGGCGGCCCCCGCCTCGATCGGCTGGAGTTGTTCCGGATCGCCAACCAGCACGATCTTCGCCCCTGTCCGGACAACGGCATCGACAAAGTCCGCCATCTGTTTTGAGGCGACCATACCCGCCTCGTCCATGACGAATACGGTCCGCTCATTGAGCATGTCGCGGCCACGGCCCCAACGCAGCTCCCAGGACGCAAGCGTGCGGCTCTGAATGCCCGCTTCCTTCTCCAAGCCTTCGGCCGCTTTGCCCGCAAGCGCGCCGCCGACCACACGATATCCGGCCAGTTCCCATGCCTCACGCGCCGCCTTCATCATCGTGGTCTTGCCCGCACCCGCACGGCCTACGACAGCCGCGATGCGAGCCGGGCCAGCGATACGTTCGATTGCAATCCGTTGCTCATCCGACAGTCGCACATGCCGCCGGAATGTCTCATCCAGTATGGTTGGGGAAACCGCACGTCCCTCCCGGTTTGACAGCCATATCGCCTGCGTCGCCATTCTCGCTTCCAGCCGGATCATCGCCCGTGTTGAGTAACGGGCCGGCACCTTGTCGCCGGTTGCAAAATCGATCGTATCGCGCTTCAAGCGCAGAACATCAGGGCTCTGGATGATGCGCGCCATCAACTGCTGAAACATGCCGGGATCGTCGATATAGCGATGCAGCACCTTGGAGATATCACCCTCGTCAAAGACGCTTTTCTCGTGGGTGATCAGGTCGAGCACGATCTCCGGGCGTCGCAGAATTCGACGGGTGTTCTCGCTTCGCCGCTTCTCATTCAGCTCAATCCGCTCGAGCTCCGGACGCACGCCTTGGCTTTCCGCCTTGCGCTCGATCGCCTTGGCGCCGACGCCGAGATGGATGGTCGGCTCCAGGTCTATGCCCTGCTTCTCGTAGGAGCGGCCATCGACACGGAGATCGATACCACTGAGCGCCAGGTGATGGTTCTGGCGTTCGAACCATCCATCGCGCAGCTTGTTGAAATCTTCGGTCGAACCGGCCCAGAGTTCGTAGACGATCTTACCAGATTTCGTGCGGACAGGCTGGCCATCCTCACCAATGACTGCAACCTTCTTTGCCCCAAACCCATTTTCGGTCAGCGGCCGCAATGTCGTCATCAGGTGGATGTGCGGATTTCCAGGATTGTCATGATAGACCCAGTCGGCAACCATGCCCTTGGCGAGAATGTGCTTTTCCACGAAGTCCCGTACCAGTGCGATGTTCTGCTCGGCCGTCAGCTCCAGCGGAAGTGCGATTGTCAGGTCTCGCGCGAGCTGGGCATCGGAGCGCTTCTCGAAGGCCTCGACCTTGTTCCAGAAGGCTTCGACCGCTCCCGATACAGAGCGATCGGCGATAAGGGAGCGGACCCAATTCGGGGCATCGGCTGGCAGAACAAATTCCTGATGCAGCAGGCCCTGTTTGCGTGTGTAATCGATCGTGCGCGCCTCTCGCTCATATTCCATTTTCGCGCAATGCCGGTAGGCCGCAGACAGCACGGCACTGCGGCCGTCGCCGCGGCTGATGATGCTGGCTGAGAAATGGGCGATGGCCAGCGCGTAAACACTCCCGGTTCGAATCTCGTTCGTCGGGGGCGACGAGCCCACTACGGCCCCGCCAGGGCGGAAAGCAACCACGTCGCATCAGCGACGTATAATTGCGCCCTTGGAGCCATTCCTTCGGAACGGCGGGATCATTCACGAAAGCATCGCCCTTGGCGATCTGCAGATCTGCAGATTCCATTTTTCGAGCATCCGGGGGAGACTTGGCGTCGCAAGTGCAATGCCACGACGCCAAGGAGAGCAACCGGAATGAAGAAGCCGTCATCGAAGATCAGGGAAGAAATCGCCAGATTACAGGACCAACTGAGAGCGGCTGAAACACGCGAGGCCGAGCGCATCGGCCGGATCGCGCTGAAGGCCGGGATTGGGGAGATCGAGATTGACGAGGCCGAGCTTCAGGCGGCTTTCGAGGAAATTGCACGACGGTTTCGCGGAGGCAAAGGACCTGCGACCGGAAAAGAAAATGGGCGTGGTGAAAAGCCAAGTCACAACACACACCCCTCGGTCGCGTCTGGCACGGATGCGAGCAGCACTGGTGAGGCTTGATCGGATGGCGAAGGGGATGACGACAGAAGCGCGCAAAAAGGACACGCGCGAAAAGATCGAGTTCGGTGGCCTGATCGTCAAAGCGGGCTTGCGCTATGAGAAGCGGGCGCTGCTGCTCGGTCTTCTGATCGATGCGAGCAAAAGGATCAAGGACAATGAGACGGAGCGATCGCGCCTGACGTCCATCGGCGTGGAGGCGTTTGGCAATGACAGCGAATAGGCTTTTGCTGTTCGTTCTGCTGGCGGCAATCATGCTTGCCGCGTTGGTAATGACATCCGGAATGGAACATCGGCTGGCGGAGTTCGGCTCCTCGACCCAGGCGAAGCTGATGCTAGGACGAACTGGCCTTGCCCTCCCCTACATCGCCGTCGCCGCAATTGGTGCCATTGCATTGTTTGCGGCAAATGGATCAGCCGACATCAAGACGGTGGGTGTGAGCGTCCTTGCCGCAAACAGTGCGGCGATCGTTATCGCGATGATACGCGAGACGATCCGCCTGACCGGCATCGCTAGCAGCGTACCGGCAGGGCAATCGGTTCTCACCTATGCCGATCCAGCGACAGCGGTCGGTGCGGGCGTCGCCTTCATCAGCGCAATGTTTGCGTTGCGCGTTACGATCAAGGGAAATGCCGCTTTTGCTCAAACCGGACCTAAGCGGATCGGCGGAAAGCGAGCGGTGCATGGCGAAGCCGACTGGATGAAGTTGCAGGAGGCGGCAAAGCTCTTTCCCGAACCCGGCGGCATCGTTATTGGCGAGCGATATAGAGTCGACAAGGACAGCGTGGCCACCATGCCTTTTCGGGCCGATGAGCCACAGAGCTGGGGTGCGGGCGGCAAGTCGCAGCTGCTCTGCTTCGATGGGTCGTTTGGCTCCTCGCACGGCATCGTTTTTGCAGGCTCCGGCGGTTTCAAGACGACGTCGGTGACGATCCCAACAGCGCTCAAATGGGGTGGCGGGCTGGTTGTGCTTGATCCGTCAAGCGAGGTTGCACCGATGGTCGTTGATCACAGGCGCAAGGCTGGCCGGAAGGTGATTGTGCTGGATCCCACCCTTCAGGGAGTGGGCTTCAACGCGCTCGACTGGATCGGCCGTCACGGCAATACGAAGGAAGAAGATATTGTCGCCGTGGCCACCTGGATCATGACCGACAATGCGCGCACCGCATCCGTCCGCGACGACTTCTTTCGCGCCTCGGCCATGCAGCTTTTGACCGCACTCATCGCCGACGTTTGTCTGTCCGGCCACACCGACGCGAAGAACCAGACACTACGCCGTGTCCGGGCCAATCTCTCCGAACCGGAGCCCAAGCTGCGGGGACGTTTGACCGAGATTTATGAACAGTCGGAATCCGACTTCGTGAAAGAGAACGTCGCTGTCTTCGTCAACATGACGCCGGAGACGTTTTCCGGTGTCTACGCGAACGCGGTGAAGGAGACACACTGGCTGTCCTATCCGCACTATGCTGGCCTCGTATCTGGTGACAGTTTTTCGACCGACGATCTAGCCAACGGTGGAACGGATATCTTCATTGCACTCGATTTGAAGGTGCTGGAAGCCCATCCAGGCCTGGCACGAGTCGTCATCGGCGCGCTGCTCAACGCCATTTACAATCGCAACGGTGATGTGAAGGGACGCACGCTCTTCCTGCTCGATGAGGTCGCCCGGCTCGGATACCTGCGTATCCTAGAAACCGCACGCGATGCCGGGCGCAAATACGGCATCACGCTGACGCTGATCTTCCAGTCGCTGGGCCAGATGCGCGAGGCTTATGGGGGTCGGGACGCGACGTCCAAATGGTTCGAGTCCGCATCCTGGATATCATTTGCGGCGATCAACGATCCTGATACCGCAGATTATATCTCGAAACGTTGTGGTGACACCACGGTTGAGGTCGACCAAACCAATCGCTCTTCCGGAATGAAGGGATCGTCACGGTCGCGATCAAAACAGCTCAGCCGCCGGCCACTGATCCTGCCGCATGAGGTTCTGCGCATGCGCAGCGACGAGCAAATCGTCTTTACTGCTGGCAATGCACCGCTACGCTGCGGGCGCGCTATCTGGTTTCGACGCGAAGATATGAAAGCCTGCGTCGGAGAGAATAGGTTCCACCACCACCATACGACAACAACAGCCATTGCCGCATCCAAAGTGACGAAGTCGGATGAAGACTGAGGTGGTGCGCACCTGTCAACAGGGCGATCCATACCTTTCCGTTTTGTCCACATTGGGCGCGGCTACGTTTCTTTGCAACCAGTCGAGGTCTCTTCGACGTCGAGGTGTTTCGGCTCGGCTGTTGGCATCCAGCCTCGTGTATATCCGCAGCCCATTGCAACCGCCGCCAGCCGCAACTGTTCATGAAGATGGCGACAATCTTTGAGCAAAGTCCGGATGGCAGCCGTCGCGTCTCCATCGTGCCAAGCGATGAGGTGAGCCGCCTCATCATGAACCTGGGGTTCAATTGGTTTTGTTTGCATGGCCCGCCCCGATGTTGAGAGTGAGTTGCTGGCCACCGTATTTCCTTACCATATATGTCGGAGGACGACGTATCATGGCCTCTGCCTTGCGTTGCATTTCCAAGCGTTGAGCCATGTGGACCTCACGGGCAGCGCGTATCTTGGATATTTCCTGCCTGGCGTTTTGAATTGCAATGTCGGCTGTGTTCATGGTGGCCTCCGATCAATGTTCACTTTATGTTCTCATCATCGATAGAGAACGTCAAGCCTCAACACGACATATCGAAGATCCCCACGGCATCTTCGACCGTGCATCTTATCAAGAGATTCCGGGACACCGCGCGTTTGGTGCCATCTTCGATGGATGATCTTTCGCCCGCAAAAGAGCACATTGGCCGTCATTGCGAATTTGCCCGCGGGATCGCGCTGCAACCCGAATGGGACAACACCACCTCGCCCATTTCGGTGTTGTCCAACAGCGGCGGTTCATCAAGGCTTTGAATCAATCAAGCCGTATCGATTCAGAAAAGTCGTTGGACGCAACTCCAAGAGGAAACAACAATGCGGTCATGGAAAAAGACGCGAAAGACCTGGTTCATCTTCACCGCATTGACACGACGCAGAACATGCGACGCTTCTACTTGCTTGCAATCCAGCCAACACTGTTTGGTGGCGCATCAGTCATTCGCAACTGGGGCCGGATCGGCTCAGGCGGCCAGACGATGATTGAAACCTTCGATCGCCAGGAAGATGCGAATTTGGCCGTTTCCCACCTCGAGCGCGCAAAGAAACGACGGGGTTATTCCGAGGTCAATCGCACTGAATAGCTGCCCCTTATTGTAGTGGCGCGCAATAAATGAGAATGAAATCACATTCGTTGCGATGAACGCACATGATTGATTTCGAGTATCATGCTCATTGATCCTCGAACCTACTCCGGCAGGGGTGTGCAGCTTTTGATGGCACTGATGGGTCAGGATGCTTGGGTTTTGGCCTGTTGCTCAACAAAAAGCGACTGTTTAAAGCGAATTGCTGCGCAAGCACAACCAGGAAACAATCTACAACCGAGACCTTGACCTTTTGGTAGGGTGATCTAGGTTCCAAGTTCGATGTCGTGATTGCGACACTTCATGAGTGAATATTAGAATAGCCATTGCATGGCCAGCAATACGATCTGTTGATTTTGAAAACGACATTTGGGGGCTTCCATGGACGACGTTCTGTCACCCGCCGATTTCATCCAGGCCAGCCGTGTGCTAAAATTATCCTCGTCCCTGGGTGAAGACCAGTTGCTGCCTGAGCGGATGACGGTGGATGAAGGCGTCAATCGCCTGTTCGAAATCACTGTGTCAGTTCGGGCCAAGCGCGAGGCAGTCAAGCCTGAAGAACTGATCGGCAAGCTCGTTGATGTGTCCCTTGAAATCCGCCAGGGTGAACTGGATGGGGATGGCGTGCGCCGACCATTCAATGGACTGGTGACCAATCTGTCCGAGGGACCGCCGGTGACGCGCGGGCTTCGCTCCTATACCCTGACCATCCGTCCGCAACTGTGGCTGCTGTCGCGCCGTTCCGATTGCCGGATCTGGCAGAATATGACGGCCATCCAGGTGATGGAAACCCTGTTTTCTGAGCATGGCATTCCAGCCGCCGCATATGCGCCGATCCATAAACAGCCACCTTCACGCGAATTCAGTGTGCAATGGAATGAAAGTGATCTCGACTATCTGTTGCGGCGGTTCGAGCAAGAAGGGTTATTCTACTGGTTTGAACATGAGACTGGCGTTCATCGCCTGAAGGTCAGCGACAGCAAGGTGGCCTGGAGCCAGCCATCGGCTGCGGCAGAAGGTGTCGATACAGTCAGATTGGCCCAGGGTTCATCGGACCGCAACCACATCAACGAATGGATGCGGCAATTCTCCTATGTCCCCGGCCAGCGCGCCGGTGCGGACTGGAATTTTGAGACGCCCAGCACTGTGCCACTGAATGTCACGCCGTCACTGATCCAGATGCCAGGCGCCAAGCAGCGCGAGCTTTACGAATATCCAGCCCGTATCAGCGATGTCAAAGAAGCCGAAGTGGCAGAAACCTTTCGAACGCAGGCGACGGAAGCCGACCATGAGCGGGTGACGGGCCAGTCCAATGTGCGCTTTCTGGAAGCGGGCCGCCGGTTCACGCCCTATGAGGAGCCGCATCCGGAGCATAAATACGAAGAGCATGTGATTACCCGCATCATGCATCGGGTGGTGGACCGCTCCTATGAGACGGCCAGCAATGAGATGGAATATGCCAACGCGTTTGAGGCCATTCCATCACGCGTTCCGCTAACGCCGCACCGGGAGACCAGGCGTCCGCGTATTGAAGGTGCGCAGGTGGCGATTGTTGCAGGGCCATCGGGTGAGGAGATCCACACCGACAAATATGGGCGCATCAAGGTCTGGTATCCCTGGGACCGGCGAGCCAAGAAGGATGGTAGCGATACCTGCTGGGTGCGGGTTGCCCAGAACTGGGCGGGCGGCCAATGGGGAGGACAGATCATCCCGCGCATCGGCATGGAAGTGATGGTTGCTTTCATCGATGGCGATCCGGACCGGCCGCTTGTGACGGGCGTCGTGCCAAATCCCAAGAATCCAGTGCCTTATCCGCTGCCAGCGAATAAGACGAAGAGCGTGTTCAGAACCAACACGCATAAGGGAAATTCAGTAGATAAATTTAATGAATTAACTTTTGAAGATGCGACAGATGACGAGGAAATCTATATCCATGCGCAAAAGGATCTGACGGTTAAAGTGAAAAATCATAAAACCGAAAGAATAGATTCAAACCGCGTGGTATCTATCGGCGGCGCTGCAATCACAGAGGTTCAAAGAACAGATATCCGAAACATCGGCCAAAGCATGGCAATTAATGTGGGTACTGGACCGGCTGGGGATATAGCAAGAGGCCAACTTCTCGAAAACGTATTCGGAATCCGCAGTTCCGGATATTTTCTGACGGATACGCTACCCCTTATGACAGGAGTGGGCAATTTTTCAGTCTCTGCATCCTCAACGATCACGATGAGTTCCATGGCCGGATCGATCCATACGACTGGTGGAGCGCTATTTGTGTCTGTCGGGACCGACCATACACAAAACGTTGGTGGGACGGTACGGATTGCTGCTGGAGAAGACTTTGATGAAGTCATCCATGGCCGAAAGACAATTGATGCGCATGGAGAGTTGCATCTTCGTTGCGGAAAATCAGAAATACTGATGAAGCCGGACGGCTCAATACTTATCAAAGGAATAAAGTTAAACGTTGAGCAAGATGCTAATATAACTATGAAATCTCAAGCGATTGATTTCAAAAAATGATGCCCAGGAAAGCAACTTATGCGCCGTTTGTTAAAAAATCACTGATTGCGGCAACATTTATTTTCCTCATCATTGCGCTGATTTTCTGCTCTAAAGAGGATGATAGAGTGAAAGCACATATGACAATTTACCTCGCGGGGCCTCTCTTAGCGAAGGGGGGCACAGTCATCGTTGTCGCAAATCCTATTCCAGTTCAGCAATGGAAAAATCTTCCATCCGGTCCGAATTCTACAAAGGATGATCCCTCCTACCTCAAACGAAGACTGGAAACCATGCACCCCGACGACCGGTTGTTCGGCGTGGTTGCTCGAACTCAGGTTAGCATCGTTAAATTTGTCTATCCAGAAGATGGGACATTCAGCTTCAATTTCCTGCCACTGGCAGGAGAAGGAAAAGATAGCGTTACATCCAGAGAAGTATCATTCGGATCTCGTACCAAGGGGGAAAATGACCAGTCCGAAGAAGCCTGGCACTATTTTTCTGCTGTCGAAATTCAAGGGCCTGAATCATCGGATGCTGATAGCCGAGGTATTGTATCGTATGTAGGTCGACTTATGGAGCTACACCCCGCTGAAACTCAATATGAAGGCTCTGTCCTTTATTCTCTGTCTAGTGAGCAAATTGATAAAGTTGTTCCCCCTGGGGAGAGTCGGCCATGAGTAAACTGACGCTTTATACGCGGTCTTTTCATCCGGATAAAAATTTCGGAGTGGGTGGATTAGGATTTGAGGGAGATAATCGAAAGTTCAGTTCAAATCCAAAAGCGACAGCTAGAGTCTTCCACTATATTGATATTGATGTAACCGCGTCAGAATTCGGAGCCGCAACTTGTGGATCGAATCATAGTGAAAACGCGGTCGCTAAAGCGTCCGGTGCGAACTGGATTCTGTCCCATGTTGGAGCCGAGTTTAGCCAGGATTACAAGGAAAAGAGAACACAGCCACGTTATTCCGAAGATCCTAAAAACATCACCCCTTATCGACAAGATGGTGATCAAAGCATCAATATAACAGTCAAATATGCAGGACAGAATTTTGCATTTCCATGGGCTAGCACCGCCAAGGGCAATTGGGTATGGCGTCATCTTGTTCCCGATCTTGACGTCATTAACAAGGTATCGATCCGTATCGATCGGAAATCAAAAAAAGCAATTGTAACCTGTAATATTTCTGGCGACAGTTTCCCCAATTGCGAGAGTTTTATTATCGACGGTAGTGGTAATGTGCTGTTTTTGGCAAGCCATATCCGGGTAGGGACCGCCGCATTTCAACTGCCCGGAGGTCGAGCAATTTCCATGTGCAACACACTTTTGGAGGTTGATTGGAATCCCGACGATACATTTGGTTCCCAGGTAAACGTGCAGTTTTGTCATGACTATGCGTCAAGCGGCGGGCCTTTTGATATTGCGTCGGGAGCAATGAGCCGCGAGAAATGGAACGCAGCTCATACAGGGCGCGATGCAAGCGGGTCGGTTACCAGGCAAGTTGAGGACCATATACCGTTGTCGCTACTCGTATCACCCGCGTACTAACCTTTTGGGGAGGTAAACTGCTATGGGCCAACCCGTTTCTTTAAAGGGTCACAACCACTCCTGCCCATTATCAAGGCATAAAGGTGGGCCGGTGACAGAAACACAACAAAGCTTTGTGACTGTTGAAGGAATTCCAATTGCAACCGTTGGAGATGTTTGTCTCTGTACAGGAGTTCCTACTGATGACAGCATTTCTTCGGGGTCGATCTTAGTAAGCATAGAGGGAAAAAAAGTTGCCCGTATAGGCGATTCCTGTAGCCACGGCGGACAGCTTATCGAAGGAATAGAGTGGGTTACATTCGATTAGATTATATTTCAATCGTTGGTGCCAGCTCTATGCGATCTGAATTTCAGTGGAAGATTGAAAGGCATTTTACAAAGAATGGTCCAACTACCCAAAATGACGTCATCGAATCTAGAACCGTCCGGACCAGACAATGACCGTAAGAAACGATTTCACGACGAGGCAATGTACGCAATCCAGCGCGTGGATACGAACCGCCATCGTCAGAATGCTTGGCTGGTCCACTTGACCCGTGGCGGAAAAACAATCCAGATGACCTTTAGTGATGGGACCTATGGTGGCAAGGAACCGGCGCTGGAAGTCGCGCAAGCCTACCGCGATGCCGTTCTCCGGGTCGTACCCCCATTGAGCAACAATGATATGCGCATGTTGGTGCGCAAAAATCGCTCAGAAGGCAGCAGCGTGCCGGGCGTCTATTATATCGGACCCACCGGGGCGCATAAAACCGGTATCTGGATGGCTCGTATTGAGATCGCCCTTGATGATAAAACGCCGATCCCTGCAGGAAAGCGCCGCCGCCGACAGTTTACGCGCACCTTCAACGTCAGCAAATTCGGCTATGAGGAAGCCCGCCGTATGGCGGAAGAAGAACGCATTCGCATGGTCATGGCTGTCGAAAATGGCGAAGATCCGGCTTTACGCAGCCCGCAAGCTTTGAAACTTCATGAGAAGCTTACTCGAGACGACAACGACGATTAGAGAAGGCATTGTCTTCAGCACCACCAGAAAAACGGCCGCTTTTCTGGTGGTCGTGAATAGACCGATATTGGCGTGAGAAAATCACAAGAAAACCCGTTTGAACTTCATCTTACCGACGTGATGGCGGCGGGCGGCGTTATGTTTGTGCGGCACCCGGGATCAATCAATCTGTTTTTGATCCGGGCCGTATAGACGCAGAACATTGAAATTTGATCCCTGCCCCAACGCCCTACCACATCTATGTCGAGCGTATCGCGCCGGAACAGAACATGGCGCGGTTCTATGCGCTTGCTGTTCAGCCGACATTGTTCGGAGAGGTGTCGCTTGTGCGCGCCTGGGGCCGGATCGGAACGCGCAGACAGCAGATGGTGCGTCTGTTCGACAATGAGAGCCAGGCCACCAACCTGTTCCTCGACGTGCTTCGCAAGAAGCGCAAACGAGGTTATCGGCCAAAACGACCTGTGGACATCCAGCGGATCTGACCCTCGTCCCAATCCTCGCCGATGACAATCCGCACATAAGCTGACACGGATTTTATCTTTGTGAGAAGATGCAAGGAATTTCCATGACCACCACCAATGAAATCGCCGACAAGATCGCCGCCGACAACGGCCTGACAAAGGTTCAGGCCAAGGGCATCGTCGAATCCGTGTTCCAGGCCATCGCCGACGCCGCAGGCTCCGACATGGAAACGTCAATCCCCGGCTTCGGCAAATTTAAGGTGAGTGCGACGTGAAGTCGCCTAAGTAATTGTTTGTACGGGATTTATATCCCGGGCCAAACCTGATGTTCCGTCATCAGTAGCCTACCGGCACATGCGGGACTGGTAACGGTTCGGTTTGAAGCTGCCGGGACAATGTAGCCGGGCCTTCGGGCCATGCCGATGTCGTGAGGCTTAGGCATCTTCTGCGAGCATCAGTGCGGATGGGGCGCTAGGCTGGGTGGTATGATCAATGCAAATGAACTGCTGATAAACGTCGTGAAATTTGACAAGCCAAAGATGCTGACAGGCTTGAACCAAAAGGTGTGCGGGCGGCTGCTTCCCTTGACCTTGGAGGCACACGGACGAAGGACCGCCGGCGGATAGGCAGGATCTAACCCACTCGCGTTATTTAGGTGAAACACGGTAAACCCGTATCGTCGCCCGGCAACGGGCAGGCCGACCGCAAGGGAAGTTGTTGGCGGTGCGGGCAGAGGATGTCGGAGAAAGCGAACGCCGGACTGTAATGGTTTGGACAGGGGTTGCGGCTCGCCAACATCACCCCGCCCGAAAGGGAGCAGACTTCCGACGGGTCTCCCGTTGCGAGAGAATGTGCAGAACCTCGGCAGGAGGACAGGCAAATGACGGTCACAACAGTGACTGGTGCGGCCTCCCGCGAAGCGGTGAGCTGGGACCAGATTGACTGGCGCAAGGCTTACCAACACGTGCGATGGCTGCAGATGCGTATTGCGAAGGCGGTTAGGGAAGGTCGCTGGGGCAAGGTGAAAGTCTTGCAACGGCTGCTGACCCACTCGTTCAGCGGCAAAGCGCTTGCCGTGAAACGGGTTACTGGAAATCAGGGAAAGAGAACACCCGGAGTGGACCGGATTATCTGGGACACACCGGATAAGTGCGTCAGAGGATTATTGTCGCTCAAACGGCGTGGGTATCATCCTTTGCCATTGAGGCGGGTATATATCCCGAAAGCAAATAGCAAGAAACTGCGTCCGCTCGGTATTCCGACGATGAAGGACAGGGCCATGCAGGCACTTCACCTGCTCGCTCTGCTACCTGTCGCGGAAACGACGGCAGACCCGAATTCGTACGGTTTCCGACCGTTTCGAGCGACCCGTGATGCGGCCCGCCAGTGCTATATCGCTCTGCGCGGGCGCGGCACGGCGGAATGGGTCTTAGATGCGGACATTGCTGGTTGCTTCGACGAAATCAGCAAAGACTGGCTCATCGCCAACATCCCCATGGACAAGGTGGTGCTCCGGAAATGGCTGGACTCCGGTTACATACAGGATGGTGATTGGCACGCGACGAAAGCGGGTACTCCGCAAGGGGGAATAATCTCGCCCACGCTCGCCAACATGGCCTTGGACGGAATGGAAAAGATGTTACGGGACTTCTACGGCCCAAGACGTCGCAACAGCCTGACCAAGGTCCACTTGATACGTTACGCCGATGACTTCGTCGTCACAGGTGCTTCGAAAGAGGTGCTTGAGGAGGCGAAATCTCTAGTCGAGGACTTTCTGTCGGAACGAGGCCTGTCTCTGTCTGAAGAAAAGACTCGCATCGTGCGGGTCGAGGAAGGTTTCGATTTCCTCGGCTGGAACGTGCGCAGATATGATGGGCACACCCACATCAAGCCCGCCAAGAAGAACGTGGCGGCGTTCATGCGCAAGATCCGAACTATCATCAAGGGTGCCGCCGATGTGAAACAGGAGTATCTGATAATGCGGCTGAACCCGGTCATCCGGGGATGGACCAATTATCATCACAACCAGGTGGCGAAGGAGACCTTCCGTAAGGTCGATCATCTCATCTGGAAGTGTCTCTGGCAGTGGGCCTGTCGTAGACACCCGGACAAGCCGCTTCGCTGGGTGAAGTATCGTTACTTCGCTCGGGAAGGTACGCGAGACTGGGTATTCCGCACAGGGATGAAGGATAAGGCAGGAAACCTCAAGTTCATCCGCCTCATCCACGCGTCCGACGTACCGATACGTCGCCACTGCAAAATCCGGGCCGAAGCAAATCCTTTCGATCCCATGTGGGACAGCTACTTCGCCGGAAGGCGCGGTATGCCGTCGGAAGTTACGGATCGGCCCGGTGATTCCACATCTCAAACCGATGCACAGGAACTGGCGGCTCTGGTCAAACAGGGCTTGGCGGAGGCTTGAGCTGTATGCTGGGAAACTCGCACGTACAGTTCTTAGGGAGGAGCGGCCCGGCAACGGGTCGTTCCTACCCGACAAACATCACCTGAGCGCGAGGGTCGCAATCCCGCGACCGGAGAAAAAATGACTGTTGCAGCTTCGAAGAAGCTGACTTTCGCGCCTGCCAAGGCCCTCAAGGATGCACTGAACAAGTGATCCCTGACGTGGAGAGCCCCGCCTTGGCGGGCGGGGCATCCAGTCTCAGTCCCGGTTCGACCGGGACCAGATGAGGGAGAGGCCTTCCTCGCCTTCGACCTCGATCAGCGTTGCGTAGATCGGAGCCGGGAAGCTCGGGTCGTCGAGCTTGACGGAGAGGTAATCGCGACCTTCGTTCGAGGTCTTCTTCCAGGCAGCGCCGAATTCGACCGTAGCCCCGGCGAGGATGCGGTAGTCCGGTCCCTTTTCGGAAGTGCGCTCGACGGCGCGGATGGTTGCCTTGACGTTGAGGTTGAGGGTCTTGATGGTGCCGGAGAAGCCGTTTCCGGAAGCGGTGAAAGAGCCGATGGTTGCCATTGTCGTAATCCTTTTCGGTTGTTCGGGCCGCGTCCATCGCGGCCTCGATGGCAGTCGATAGGACCGGGGACGATCGGCCTGCATCCAACGGACCGAAACGGAGTGGAGGACGGCCAGGGAGAGGCTTTCTTGCCTCGCGAGGAATGGGCGCTTCAGCGCACAGGGGAAGAAAACGAGCCGGCCGTTGCGGATGCCGATCGAGCCGAGCCTCGCGAGGCGGTCTTTGGTCAGACATGCCCCATCGAGACCGCAGTGGACGTGCCGGCTGACAGATCAAGTGGTACGACTATGGCATTATCGGGAGGTGTCGAATGGGAACAGGTTGCATAGTGGCCACAACTCCCAATCGAATGGTCGTAGCGAACGCCCACCTGTGACAGATTGCCGGAACGGGCACTATGCCTCCTCGCTTAGACTCAGACGAGTTCGCCAAGGTGGTGTCTGACCCATTTGGCCTCTTCCGACGCTGTGCGACCGAAATGTCGCTTAAAGTCTCGGCTGAACTGGGCCGGGCTTGCATAACCGACTGACGTCGCGACCATCGCAATCGTCTTTTCCTGGCGGGCGATGATCAATCTTGCTTCTTGCAGCCGCATGGCCTTCACGTATTGCATCGGACTGGTGCCAGTCAGGTCCTTGAAATGTACATGGTAGGACGGCACGCTCATGCCCACCCTGCCTGCCAGGTCGGCGATGGAGATTTCAGTGCTGTAGTGCTCCCGCAGCCAGGCCAGGCTCCGGAAGATTTTCCCGTATGGCCCACTGTGCTGAAGCGCGGCAATCATTGCGCCGCCTTGCGGACCGACCAGCACCCGATAGTGCAGTTCGCGCAGAATGCCCGCACCCAGAACGGCACTTTCGACCGGACTGCGAAGCGCCCTCAACAGGCGTAACAGGACGTCCTCGATGTCAGCATCCATCTTGTTCGACATCAGACCGCGTGGCGGATGACCAGCCAGCTCGCTGCGCTTTTCGACCTGCAGGGCGATCTCAGCCGCCAACTGCATATCGAATTCGAGATAGACCGCAAGCAATGGCCGCTTCGGACTGGCGGTCGATTCCATCCGGAAAGGCACGGGGACAGAAACAGCCAGATAGTGGTCTTCATCGTAGCGGAAGATTTCTCCGTCCAGCATGCCCTGCTTGCTGCCCTGAAGGACGAACACCGCGCCTGGGTTATAGAGGACCGGGACATCGTGGAGCACGGCCTCAGTGCGCAGAATGCGAACGGGATCGAGTCCGGTCGGATTGTATCCGTGACGCGTGGCTAGACCGCCGGCCAATTCTACCAGCTGGTCTCGCATCGATTGGCGATGTCCGTCAATCATAGGATTTGGCAACAACTTCATCGGATCTGCAATCGTTCAGCCGGACGATTAATACTATCGGTCAAACGTCTCTGCAATCAAGGAAGTTCGCACATCATGTCGAGAAAGACCTTTTTCATCACCGGCGCAAATTCCGGTTTCGGCCTGGCCATCGCTACAGCTGCTGCCCGGATGGGCCATCAGGTGATCGGCACCGTCCGATCCGAGATAGCACGCTCGGCGCTTGCCGCAGCCGTACCCGCCATTCACCCCGTCCTTTGCGACGTAACCGCGTTCGACCGGATACCGGATGTCGTCCGTGATACGGAAGAGAAGCACGGGCCGGTCGATGTGCTCATCAACAATGCCGGTTACGGCCACGAGGGCGTCATCGAAGAATCGCCTCTCGAAGAGATGCGAAGACAGTTCGACGTCAACGTCTTTGGCGCTGTAGCTGTCGCCAAGGCGTTTATTCCCAGGTTCCGCGAACGGCGCCAGGGTTTCATCGTCAATGTCACGTCGATGGGCGGCATGATCACCATGCCCGGTATCGGGTATTACTGTGGCAGCAAGTTTGCGCTGCAAGGCATATCGGAAGTGATGCGTTCAGAAATGGCGCCGTTCGGCGTGCATGTGACGGCGTTATGCCCCGGCTCTTTCCGCACAGACTGGGCCGGACGTTCGATGATCCGCACGGAAAGGTCGATCGCGGATTACGATTCCCTTTTTGATCCGATACGCGAGGCCCGGCAGGCAGTCAGTGGCAAGCAGCTTGGGGATCCAGAGAAACTCGCTGCAGCCGTCTTGATCCTAGTTGAGACCGATAACCCGCCACCGCAGCTTCTCCTTGGCAGCGACGCTCTCAAGCATGTATCGGCAAGAATCAAGCGTCTTCAAGAAGAGATCGATGCGTGGACGTCCGTGACGGTATCGACGGACGGCTGACCGGAGAAAGAGGGCGCTCGGACCCTACGGCGCATTTACCCATTTATGATTTTTCTAAATGAGGCCTCAGGCGGGGCCGAAGCCCCGCGATCGTCCTATTCGAATGCTGCCATCTGGACCGTTGCGGCCTTTTGATCGACCGAGTTGGCGGGCTGCTCGACCGTGCGCTCGTAAGGCTTCCAGGTTTCGCCTGTGATGTCCTCGTAGGCGGAGACGGCGCCTTCGGCTGCCATACGAAGCACATGGGCCTGCAGACCCATGTCGGCTGCGAACTCGCGCTTGCGCTGGGCGCGGCTGTCGAAGCCTACCGGGCCATCGAGGTCCTCGTCTCTGGTATCGTTGGAGAGCTTCGTGGTGAGATCGCGGGCTTCGGTTACCGCGCGGCTGTAGAATTGCCCCGCGCCGTAGGCGGAGCCGACGAAGGATCCGACGATGCGCTGCATGTGGATCTGCATGGCCTTTTCGGCAAGGCCGTCCTTCAGGGCATCGGCGCTTTCGATCAACTGACCGCGGTGGAGATCGCGGATCCCGTCGCTGTCGATGAGGGCAAGGCCGAAGCTTTCGGAGATGCGCAGTGCCTGGGTGGCGTCGGGGCAGGCGAGCCTGACCATTTCGAGTGTGGTGACACGCTGGGATTTTACGGAACGGTTCTTCTGGGTGGAGCGGTTGAGCGGTGCCATGATCGGATCCTTTATGAGCGATGTTTCAGCGAAGCCCGGGGTGCCGGTCGTCGTCCGGCTCAGCCCCTTGGGTGCGGGCAAAAGGACATGGGCACCAGCGGCCCGGCCCAAGGTCAGGGCATCGCCAGGAGGAGCGAGGATGGTTTGCGGATGGTGCTGCCCGCACTTGCGGGCTGCGACAGACGCGGACCTGCCTTGCGACGAGGCGAGGATCCTGCCGCAACGCGGCGCGCCAGCGGCCTTTGACCGGGACGCGCCCATGTCAGACCGCAGCAAAACCGAGGTGCTGTGCCGGCCGACAATCTGGTCCACGACAGCATGATGCAATCGCCATGGCGATCCGACCTTGGCACCGCCGCGTCATTCACAAGGGGCCCGACAAATCTCGACCACACCACACTCCAGTGCAAGCGAGTTGCCCCTTGCCTTGGCTTCCGCCTTCGATCGAAGCGTCACCGCACCCTCGACTTGGACAGACTTTCCGCTCTCATCCGGCTCGGTTGATCTACGTGCCGTGATCGGTACGCGGCCATGCGGTGCTTGCATTTCCACCGCGCCTTCGTGTGTCACGAAGCTGGACGGACCGTCATATGGCTGGTGCTTCAGTGGATCGATGACGAAGCCATGTTGGCCGATCACGTAGTCGGAGCGTGGAACAAGAAACCGTCGTTCATCGATCCCCCCACGGATCCCGCCTAGCGTCGCGATGCACTCGACAAAGCCAGGCTGTTGATCGGAATTGAGGGCTGCGATGACCACCCAGTCGTTGCGATGGCGACTCTCGAATTCCTGCCGGTCCCGCATGTGAGAGTGACTGCCGTTCAGTATTGCGCCCGTGACGCACTCGTAGGCATCAGGGAAATAGTCGCGAAGCGTGCGATCGGCCAACCGACGTTCATAGGTCGTGAATAGATGCGGGAAAGCATGGACAACCTTCGCCCATTCACAATCCTCTTCGTAAAATTCGGTGTCATTACGATAGAGGGCATGGACGATGGCATTGGTATTCTCGGCGAGATGGAAACCACCATGACTGGCGGTCGAATGCAGAACGATACCGTCGGCATATTGCCGCGAGACCTGTGCCATGCCCCAAGGCGTCGATGCTCCTGCTTGTATCGTTGGCCGTTCCAATGACCTTAGTTCGGCCTCATGCACCGCTTTTTCTGTGGCCATGTCATCATGGATCTCTGCCATGACAAACTCCTTCTGATTGCCCGAAACGAAAACGCCGCCGGCGTGAGCCAGCGGCGTCGGTTCAGATCCTGTTGCCTGGCGCTATTCGGCAGCCTCGCGGAAACCCTCGTCGGCCTCTTCCTCGGCGGCGGAATGGTCAACCAGTTCACCACCGACAAGCTGATCTTCGAGAGTATCGGGATCGTGAGCGGCATCCTCCAATCCGCTGTCGACGCTGGCAAAACGTCCAGCCCAGGACCGCACGTCGTCCGTGGAAGGCGCGAGCAGCGCTGCCGGATGCACCAGCTTGTCCTCGGCAAAATGCTCGACCAGAGCCGCGCGGGTATCCTTCACCTTGATCCGACCGGGCACGCCCGCCGTTTCCGCGGTCGCCTCCAGCGCAGTGCGGGACAGGCATGAGAGGAAGTCGTCGGTCGCCATATTGGGCAGGAACTCGTCAGCGCCGATGGCGTCGCCGGCAATACGGGCGATCAGGCAGCTATCTGAGCGATTGCGCCGAAGAGACAGGACTTCGACCAGGACCGAGCGCGCAGCCTGCAGCAGTGTCTCACGATCGAAGGACAGCTTGCCGTCCTCGCCAATCAGCCTAGCAGCATGTGGGCCGCATTTTGCATGACCATAGGGATTGTCCGATGCACCGCTGGCGATGCTGACATTCGTGCCGGTAAAGGCCAGAATGAGCAGAGCCATCAACGTATCGTCCTCGATCGGCGCACGGGCGAGCGCCTCGTGCAGAGCGTCCGTCCGCAAGTCGCCGATCATGTCGAGACCCTTCTGGGTCACATCGGGCCGCACTTTCGGCGTCTCAACCTCCTCGACGATGGTTTCGACACCATCGAGATCCTTGACCAGCTTTGGCTTCTTCGCCTCTGGCATGCGATAGGCAACCGATTGAACTGAGCCGTCTCGCGCGTTGATGTACCATCCGGTCAGGTCACCCTTGCCGGGCTTGCCGTAGACCTGTTGCGCTTTGGCAGGCAGCTTGGCCTGGCCATATTCATTGGCCTCGATAACCGAGCCGCGCTTCGGCAGGTTGTCGGCGAGCCATTCCTGCTGAGCACCGAGAAACGCCTCGACGTCCGTGGTATAGCGGCTGTCCTCGTCAGCGGGTGCAAACAGGTCCTCGACCCAGGTGATGCCGTAAGCCTGTGCCAGATCGTCGCCGAAACTTGCATGTTTGGCGAGCATCCGGGTCGTGGTCAGTGCCCGAGCAACCTCCCACCACGGCACCTGCGGATCCTGCTTCTTCGGCTTGTACTTCTTCCACACCTCGGCCTGCTCATCCTGTCCGGCGGCGGCGATTGTGCGCAGTTGCTGCTCGTTCGGCATGTCACCGCGCGCCATCTGGTCGAGCATCGCGGGCAGGATATTGGCCAGAAGCCGCAGCTTGCGGATCTGCCGGCTCGGAAGTGCCAGCGCCATGGCGATCGACTCCTCGGTCCATCCGAGAGCTACCAGCCGCTCGATGGCGCGCCATTGGTCGACCGGATTCAGCGGTTCGCGGGCGATGTTTTCGGCAAAAGACTGCATGGCGCCGAGATCGTCGGAGGGATCTGCCAGCAGCAGCGGGATTTCCACGAGATCCGCGGCAATCGCCTGGGCGGCGCGGCGATGGCCAAAGACGATGATGTAACTGTTTCCACCCTCCGGATCGAGTTTGACGATCGGTGGCTGCACGACGCCGATGGCCCTGATCGATGCGCAGAGCAGCGCGTCGGACTGGAGTGAGGATTTCGACTGGCGGGACCGGTCAGGATTGTCCTTCAGGCTGCGCGGATCGGCTGTAATCAACTGCATGGGAATGACCTTTCGGTTTCGGGCGGACGGACTGTCCTTGCCTCCTCATCTTCTTCTCGAAGACATCTCCCGAACCGCAGGACGAGCCGGCGGCTGCAATTGCGCCGGAGCAAACCTGGCTTGCGGGAGAGCGAGGCACACCTGCCTTGCGAGACAAGCTGGCCCGGTCTCAGCGACCGGCGCGATTGAGGGAACCGTCAGCCGTTGGACTGTGCTGCGAGCGCGCTATTCCCTATTTCTCGCTCATTTCTTCTCTCCCCCTATTAAGTACCATTGCCAATATACTACCGTTATGATTGCATCATTCTCGGGATACATTTGGGGGCCGTAGATGCGCAGGAGAGAATTTCTTCGCCATACGACGCTGTCGCTTGCTGTGCTAAGTGGCGGCTGCCGTACAACAGAGCCGGATCCATCTTTGCCGGGGACAGCACAGTCGATCATCGATGCGCATTGCCACGTCTTCAATGCGTCGGACCTGCCGACAGCACGGTTCCTGCGCCAGGTCGTTATCCGGGATTTTCCGAAGCAATCTGCGATGCGAACATTCGAGATCAGGGATCCCGACGTTACGGATCGATTCATCGAGCTCATTCTGACACTTCTGGGAGTAGACAAGGCACCGACAGCCAAGGAGGAGATAGCGTTCCTGAGGGGTGTGCCCGGGTCTCGTGCAAGGCGAGAGCCGACCGATGCGCGCGAAGCGGCCATAGCAGATACCGCAAACTTCCTTGTCATGCTCGATCGGCGACGGCGAAATATCGCGACAATGACGGTCCCGACGGCTCGGCAGACAAAGCGAGCTGCCAGCGACGAAAAATTTCTGGTTTACATGCTCGGCTCACGCACAGAGATCATGCGGTCTGACGCGGAAATGAGTTTTACCGATGCCCGCGTGGCCAGCCGGGAAGCGTTCACATCCAGGGGAGCGATTTCGCGATATCTCAACTGGTTCAGCCTGTTCAGATTGTATCGTCATGTCCTCGTCGAAAAGCTCATCACCGACACGACCCGGCAAGGCTTCAAACCCTTGATGCTGGCGCCAGCGCTGGTTGATTACGACGAGTGGCTCTATCAGGATGTCAAATCTCCGCTTGGCCAGCAAGTCGAAGTGATGTCCGAAATTTCAGTGCGTTGTGCCAAGCAGAAAGACGGGCCGGTGCTCCATGGCTACATCGGCTTTGACCCGCTTCGGGAAGTCGCTTTCGATAACAATAAAGGCAAGGTGAGCTCTCTAAACACCGTCGAACGCGCGTTGAACGAGTTTGGGTTCGCAGGCGTGAAGCTCTATCCACCAATGGGTTTTCAGCCATCAGGGAATAGGGGCCCCTACCCTAAGCGATCGATTGACATGCTCGGTTTTGATCCCAGCACGCAGATGGACGAGGCGCTACGCAAACTCTATGCGCTTTGCGTCAATCTTGATGCGCCGGTTCTCGCTCATGGCTATTCGTCAAACGAATCTGGCGATGGCTACGCCAAGCGGGGAGATCCTTACTACTGGCTTCCGGTTTTCGACGGCTTTCCCAAACTTCGTGTCTGCCTGGCTCATTTCGGGCGCTTCGATACCCTTTCACGCGGGCGGGAAAACCTCCCTTTTCCACAAGGAAGCTGGGAGTGGGCACTGGGTGAGTATATCAAGGGACACCCCAAGCAGAAGATATACGCCGATATCAGCTATTTTTCGGAAGCGCTGAACGACGACGTTGCGCTGCGGAAGTCCCTGGCAGCGAACTTCCGGCTTTGGACGGACTTGTTCGATCCAGGGGTAGATCGTCTGATATTCGGTACCGACTGGCTGATGCTCGGTCAGGAGAAGGGTTATGAACACTACGTCGATAGCGTTAAAACCTTCCTGACCAGAGATTGCAGCTTCACGGAGGAAGTCTGCGACAAGATTTTCAGGCGCAACGCGCTGAATTTTCTTCCCCTCCAGCAGCGCAGCATTGGCAGAAGGCGGCTTGAGAGCTGGTACGTGAGGAATGGCTTAGAGCCCGAAAGGCTGCCGCTCACGCAAGAAAGCATTTTTGCAGGCCTGTTTCGCTGACGCGTGCCAGCTCCTAGTGTCGCAGAGACCACAACTACCCATGCGATAATAACGAGATTTCGCATTCGGTATTCTCCCGCAGAAATTCAGCGGCGATCTGCGGGGCCGCCTTGCCGCCAAAGGGAATAGTCATGGGCGAATTCGAGAATTCTGACAGCAGAGATGGTTTTACCTGCAAACTCTGGCGCGGCGAGCGCATGACAATGCTTGGTTTCGACGTCCTGGAACCGGAGCCGGACTTCGTCGGGTTTTCGATTGAAGTCAAGTCGCCCTCGTCCAACCAGTTTTGGCCGTTGCGGAATCGGTTTGCTTTTTCCTATCCGTCCGGGGCTGGGGCTGAAGTTACCGGCGACAGGAACTTCTTGTCGACCGTGGCACCGTTCCAGAAGTTCCGATGGGTCCATTTCCCGTACCAGCCAGTGGACGGCACCTATGTCTATCGCGTCACGAAACTCCACATGCCCCGGGATAATGAACTTGTTGCTGGCACCAGTCTGACACTCGACATCGAGCAGAGCTCGGTGACCCACGACGGACTGGTCGATATCGGATTCACACGCAATTTCGCGTCGTCACAAGCCTATAAGGAACAGTTTGGCGGGAGGCAGGATATCATTCCCGAAAAGGCAAAGCAGGGTCTGGATTTCGTGAAGCCCGATGTCAGAAACGATCGTGGCCAAAGCGTCTATGAATGGCTTGGTTTCGAGGCTCGTGACCTTCTCTTCAGGTTTATTGACGAGGCACACGCAGACCCTGACCTCACCCTGGACGTGATGGCCTATGATCTCAATGAGCCTGACATCGTTGCAGGGCTGGAGCGCTTTGGCGAACGCATGCGGGCAATCATTGACGACTCTTCTTCGAAGGAAGATGGAGTTCCAAATGGCCACGATCTCGCAGACAGCCCGGAATCTCGATCAGCTGATCGTTTCATTCAGAGCGGCGCGGTAATCAAGCGCACGCACTTTCAAAATCTCCAACATCACAAGGTCTTCATAACCCGACGCAACGGCATCCCCGAGAAGGTGCTTTGCGGTTCCACAAACTTTACGTTCCGTGGGCTGTATATCCAGGCGAACAATATGCTGGTGTTTCATTCCGCCGGCGTAGCCGGGCTGTTCGGTCAGATGTTTGATATCGCCTTTAAAGACCCTGCAACGTTCAAGAGACAGGATTTTGCAAAGACATGGCACAGCATTCACACCGAGGGAAAACCGACGGTGCAAATTTGCTTCTCCCCGCATACGCAAACCGACTTGTCGCTCAATCCAATACGGGGGGCGATCGATCAGGCCACATCGTCTGTCTTCTATTCAGTTGCGTTTCTTGGCCAAATGACCAAGGGGCCAACAGTGGAGGCCTTCCGACGACTGATGAAGCGGCCGGTGTTCAGTTACGGAACCGTGGATTCCCGGCGTGACATGGAATTGCGAAAGCCCGATGGATCCGTGGGACTGGTCGATTTTGCATATCTGGCTCGCAAAGCGCCGGAACCCTTCAAAACCGAATGGAACGGCGGTAAGGGCCGCAACATTCACCACAAATTTCTGGTCACTGACTTCAACTTGCCCACAGCAAAGGTCTTTACCGGCTCCAGCAACTTCTCGCCATCTGGTGAAGAGGGTAACGGAGACCACCTGATCATGATCGAAGACCGAAAGATCGCCACTGCCTACGCAATCGAGGCCGTACGGGTCTTCGATCACCTTCAGTTTCGCAACCGGATGCGGGATGCCTTTGGAAAGAAGGATGGAAAACTCGAAAAGGCAAAGGCCCCGAAGGCGATGGTCCTTCGTAAACCCACAGCTATCAGCGGCGAAGAAGCGTGGTTCGAAAAGTTCTACAAGCCCGACAGCCAAGCTGAGAGGGACCGGCAGCTCTTTTCGAGATAGCGCGCTACTGACGTTCTCGAAAAGTACAACGCATGGTACCCAATTGGCTCCGGTCCGAGAGATCCAATCAATAAAAAGGCGCTCGACCCTTTCGGGGAGCGCCTTTTCTGACCCGGACAGCTTCGAACGCGCGGCAATTGCCACTGCAGGAAACCATCGAAACGGGTGATGACCAATAGATGTGTGTGGTCGTGCCCCGTTTCAAGTGGGGCAGATATGTCGCTGCTTACGCCGCTTCCTTGCGATCCTCCTCTGGTTCGTCGGCGGTTGCTGCCAGATCCCTCTCGATCTCGTCCAGTTGGCTCAGCTTGAGTTCGAGCTCGGCTTCGAATGAGAAGCTTTCACCCAGACGCGGCGTATAGGAGGCGAGACGCCGTTTCGCATCGGCGAGGCGAATGCGATGGCTCTCTCGTTCCTGTTCAAACCCACCAAGCGCATGTTCGAGCCGGGAGATCGCGCCGATCGGCGTCGTGGTCACTGGGAGGTCGATCTCGTATTCGCCACCCGTGCGTTGAAGAAACGTGTCGTAGCGATAACCGTCTTTGCCGAACCGCTCGCCATGATAGGCGAGATCGAAGCCGCCGATGGTGGCGATGATCACCGCTTTCTCCTGCTGAAGCTGAACCAGCGTCAGGATTTCCTTCATCAGCGCGCGGCCAGCGAGTTTGCGCTCGTCGAAAGTGTATTCACCGACCTGCATTGTGAATGCATCGCGCGTAGTCGGGATCAGACGTTCAATGTCCCTACCCACATCCTCAATCCGCCGGCCAGCCAATTCGATGTCACGCTCGGCGTCGCGGATCTGCCGGCGGATCGCGTGCTGATCGTCGATATGGGCGGCCCGCAATCGATCGAGACGAGCAATCTCGGCCTCAAGCCCGGCTTTTTGCATCAGCCGCTCGTCGCCGGACGCGATGGCCTTGGCCATAGCGAACTGGTTTGCCTGCCCCTCGCCCATATCTTCCAGCCGCCGGACGCTGGTGTCGCCGGACAAAGCTGCCGCGATGAAGCGGGCCTTGCGCTCGTTGTTCTGCCACATGGTGGCATCGAGACTGCCAAGCGTCGCGTAGGCGAAAACGTCGACCTCGTCATGCTGGTTGCCCTGGCGGATGATGCGGCCCTCGCGCTGCTCGATCTGCGATGGCAGCCATGGGACGTCGAGGTGATGCAGGGCCTTGAGGCGCGCCTGAACGTTCACGCCGGTTCCCATGGTTTCGGACGAGCCAATCAGCACGCGGACCTTGCCGGCGTTGAAGTCGTTGAACAGCCGCTGCTTGGCATCCGACTTCTTGTAGTCCTGCATGAAAGCGATTTCGGATGCCGGCACGCCCAATCGCACCAGTTCATCGCGGATCCAGCGATAGGCCGAAAAGCCACGGGTCGCCTCCACATTGATCGTGCCGAGATCGGAGAAGATCAGCTGGCCAGCGCCCGGCCGGTCGAACGCCTTGCCGTCCTTGCGGCGATACTCTGCCTCTCCCGTTTCCTGCCAGATCCGGTGGGCATTGGTGACCAGTGCATTCAGCTTGTTGGCCGCCTCATTGCCCATGGCCTGATCGACCAAGCGCAGATCGATCGCGGCGTGGCGGCCGTCGGTGATGACGGAAAGCAGGATGTCATCACCGGGCTTTGCCGGACCGTCGCGCATCTCGATGGCCTTGATCCGCGCGTCAAGTTGCTTCTGGTACGCCTTGAAAGCAGCGGTTGGCTCTGCGGTGACGATCTGGCGCTTGCCGCCGGAGACCTCCGGCACTTTCACATAGGTTTTCAGATCAACCGGCAGCACGACGTCGGCAAACGACCGAAACATGGCGATCAGCTCCGGCACGTTGACGAACTGGCTGAAGCGCGTGACCGGCTTGTACTTGCCCGACGGCTGCAGTTCGAGTTCGGTTGAAGTGTCACCGAAGGTCGAGGCCCAGGCGTCGAACTCTTGCAGACCACGTTCCGACAATGCTGTCGGATCCATCATCCGCTGCACGGAGAACATCTCGCCGAGCGTGTTGGTGATCGGCGTTCCCGAAGCCAGCACCAGCGCCCTGCCCGGGTTCTTTGTCTCGATGAAGCGGGATTTGACGAATAGATCCCAGGCGCGCTGCGAGCCGTTCGGATCGACACCGCGAAGCGTCGACATGTTGGTGGCAAAAGACAGCTTGCGAAACTCCTGCGCCTCGTCGACGATGATCTGATCGATACCAAGCTCGGAGATGGTCAGCAGATCGTCCTTAAGCGTGGCCAGCGCTTCAAGCCGTTCCTTGTGACCCTCCTTCATGCGCTCGATGCGCTTGCGCGACAGCCGATCCCGGCTATCAACCTTGACCAGCAGCTCCTCGTAGAGGTCCAGTTCGTCCTGGATCATCTGGGCCTCGAACGATGAGGGAACGGAGATGAAGCGGAACGCCGAATGGGTGATGATGATGGCATCCCAGTTGGCGGTGGCTGCCCGTGACAGGAAGCGGTGGCGCTTCTCCCTGACGAAGTTGGTCTCGTCGGCAACCAGGATGCGGGCATTGGGATAGAGCGCCAGAAACTCGCGCGCGGCCTGCGCCAGGCAATGGCCGGGCACGACCAGCATCGCCTTGTTGATCAGACCGAGCCGGCGCTGCTCCATAATGGCGGCCGCCATGGTCAACGTCTTGCCGGCGCCGACGGCGTGGGCAAGATAGGTGGCACCGGCGGAGATGATCCTCCAGATGCCGCGCTTCTGGTGCCCGTACAAAGAAAAGGCGCCAGAGGCGCCGGGAAGTTGGAGATGATCGCCGTTGAAGGCTCGAGGCGCGATGTTGTTGAAGGTGTCGTTATAGACCCGCGCCAACCGGTCGGTGCGGTCCGGGTCAGACCAGATCCACGACTGGAATGCGGTCTTGATTTTGGCGAGCTTTTCCTTGGCGGCTTCCGTCTCCACCGTGTTCAGCACCCGGCGCTCGGTCTCGCCGTCGCGGACGGTGTCGAAGATCTGCGGCACGGACGAGTTCAGAGCGTCGGAGAGAAGCTGGCCGGCATGGCGGCGGTGAGTGCCCCATTCCGTCGTCCCGGCGGCCGACCATTCGAGCTGCCGGGCATTGACCGTCCATGTCGCCAGTTCCTGCAGGTGGTGAATGGAGATCGCCGCCTCCATGGTCTCGTGCACGAAGGCGACGACATCGTCGACTGGGATCCACGGTGCGCCAAGGCGTGCGGTGATATCAGAAGGCCTGAGATCGGCTGGCTGGACGCGCTCCAGTGCTGTCACGTTTCGCGCGAAGGCCGGATCGAGTTCGACCGCAGCGCGGGCAACAGAGAGCTTCGAGCGGACTGCGCCGGACAGATAGGCATCGGCCGTCTGCCAGGAGCCGTCGGATGGATCGCGGAAGATCGCCTCGCCCAACTCGCCAAGAACGTCCTCAACGTCGCCATGCAGCAGCTCGGCGATGTGGTCGGGATCGACATGACCGCGTTCGTTCAGAACAACCGCGAGCGCATCTGATGCCGAGGTGATCACGGGCGCCGGCGGCGGCGCGATCACCCGCTCAGTAAAGATCGGTCCTGGCTTCGCGGTGTTGGTCTCCAGATCGTAGTCTTCGATCGAGGCCACCAACCAGCAATCGGGATCATCGAGGAAAGGCGCGAGGTTCGGCCGGCGATGGGTCTCGCGGACTTCACCGGTTTCCGGATCCTCCGATGTCGAGACGGAGGTGAAGTTGATCGGGCCGAATTCGCGCACGAAGCTCGACCAGGCGATGCGCAATGAGACCTGCGCCGTTTGCCAGGGCTGGTCGCGCTCCTGAAGCGTGAGGATGAGCCGGACCGCGTCGCGGATTGGGATGAGTTTGCGGATGATCAGGGCATGCTTGGCAAAGATGCCATTGGTGCTGCGACCTTTCCTGACCTCGACCGGAACAGCAACCCCATCCACCACCTGCATCAGGGCCGTGCCCTTGCCGATGAAATAGCTGCCCTCGCGGACCTTGGGATCATCAGGCCGCTCTGCCATCGCATCCGCCACCTCATCCTCAAGTTCGAAATCGATTGTGGTTGGCTCGCTGTTATAGATGTCCGCAGGAAGCCATTCGATGGCAGCGTTCAGGCTCGTTTCAAGATCATCACCCGTCGGCTGGCAAGTGTAGGTCTCACCGAATGGCCCTGAGGTGATCGCATGGCGTCCCAGCACCATCTCGGGATGATCAACGAACCACTTATTGGTACGCATGCTACCGCCCTCGCCTGCCACCGACGCATCCGCAAGATCGAGCCAGCTATCGTCTCCAGCCGGCTCGTCGGCGCGGCGCTTCCGGAAAAAGAGGATATCGACGACAACATCCGTGCCGGCGTCAGCGCGGAAACTGCCTTCGGGAAGGCGGATCGCGCCAACGAGATCGGCCATGCCGGCGATGTGTTCGCGGGCGCGGGCGTCGGCCTTGTCGATCGTGCCGGACGAGGTCACAAAGGCAGCAAGCCCGCCAGGCTTTAGCCGGTGGATGGATCTGGCGATGAAATAGTCATGCAGCCGCAAGCCGAAAGAGCGGAAGGCCGGGTCGCTTTTCACCGTACGGTCGGAAAAGGGCGGATTGCCGATCGCCAGATCGAAATGCGCAGGCAGGTCCGTCCGCGCGAAATCGCCGTTGATGATTTTGGCCCGCGGCTGCAACAACCGAACGATGCGGGCGGTGACGGGATCGAGCTCGACGCCGGTGACGTGGCTCACCTTGGAGAGCGCCTCCGGCATCAGCGCCGGAAACATGCCAGTCCCGATACCCGGCTCCAAGATCCGGCCACCCTTGAAGCCCATGCGGATCAGCCCTGCCCAGATGGCAAGAACGATAAACTCCGGAGTAAAGTGGGCATATTGCGTGCAGCGCGCCAGAGACGCGTAATCACCCGGCGCAACGGCACTTTCGAGATTGCCGCCGAGCTCCTCCCAACCTTTGCGAAATGCCTCGTCGCCCGGACGCCGGAATATGCCGTTGGCCAGATCGGAGGCGCCGAAGCCGGTGAACTTGATCAACCTGGCCTGCTGGTCAGGTCGGGCCGGAAGGCCCTGACGCTCGATCTCATGGGCGAAAAGGATGGCGGCGATATTGTCACGCGCACGGTCGCGCCAGGACTTGGCGAGACCGCGTGAACCCTGCAGCCGGAAATTGACCTTCGTGCGTATCTGTGGTGTGGGCTTGGGTTCTTTGCGGACCGGAGCGGCCGGCGCAGGTGTCGAGCGCCAGGGGTCGATATCGATATCGGTACCGAAGTCTGCTGCGAAACCCGGCACTCCGCGATCAAAACCCGATGCGAGAGCTGTGTTACCGAACAAGTCTGACGTGAAAGGATCGTCATGCGCCATTGGAAAACTCCTGTGAGTGGGCGCGCCGAGGCACACTCGCGGGAAGAAGCGGTGTTGCCAGGCTGCGGATGGTGGAGGTTTGGACGTGAAGACTGCCGTCAGGCAGCGATGGTTTCCGGCAGAAGACGGAATTGCACCGGGAGTTTGGCGGCGATCTCCTCGTCGGTCAGATCGGCCAGAAGCTTCCAGATTTTGCCCTGGGCAGAGGGATAGATGAGCACGATCTGGCGATTGCGAAGATCCGCAGGCCAGCGGTTGTCGGCATAGGCACGAAAATCGGGGCCGGTCATGCTCCAGATATGATCGAGTTTTTCTTGGGCGCTCATTGCGCGCACCGGGCGGGATTCCCGGGCAATAATCTCGCCGCGCATCCGGTCGGGCGACTGGCGATCACCGAGATCGCAATAGCCATGGAACCAGCGAGACCGATCATCGATCGTCAACGCGAAGAACACGCTGGTGACGCTGGCGGCCAGAAACTCGCGCATGGCGAACATGTCACCGCGGTAAAACAGCGGAGGGAGGATCTCGAACATGCGGTCGTGGTCGGCTTCGGATATCTCGAACCACTCACCGACATAACGCGTGCCGGAAATACGGTCATCGTCGAATGGCGACTGGCTGTGGCGGTTGAACAGGGCGTACATCTCATGGCGGCTGGCCACGCCTTCGAACACCTTACGGATAGCGGGGGAAACGAACATCTGCGGCTCCTCTGGGGGTTGCGACTGAAGCGAAGCCTGATCGACCTCTCTGTTCAGTCCTTTGATTACCCCTCCTCAGCCGGCGCCTCGCGGGCAGCGGGTCAAGGGCCGCCGTCAGGCGGGCGGCAGCTTTACCCTTGATGCGCTGGCCGCGTATGCGGCAGCTCTCCTCTTTCCCTCCTGGCCTTCAGTTCCTCATTCCAGTCTTCACATCGCGACCTCAGCCGGGAGAAATCGCAGCCGGCGCATTCCGCCATCTGGCGCAGACGATCGGCAAAAACCTCACCCTGAACATTGTTGTCGGTCGCGGCCACCAGCCACGTGCCTTCCCCGGACGCTAAGTTTTTCAACGCGAGCGCGGTTAGCGGCGACCACCCGCCGCCGGTGCTGACGTAGAGCGTGTCGGATCGTGTCTGCTCGATTGCGGCCAGGCTGAGCGCATCGATCGCCGCCTCGGTCACACAGATCCGACGAACGTCGTTCATTCCAAACCGGAAGAGCGCCTTGGCGCCGCCGGTGGAAAACCCGCGCCAGTCCGGACCGCGCTCTTCCCAGCCAATGACCGCGCCCGCCTTATCGACATGCTTTGCCCACATCGAGCCAAATGGGCCTTCTCGAAGAACGTCCGCCTCGATCGCCGCAGAAATGACCTGCCATGGCAGCGCCCGGTTCTGTCGAAGATAGCTCCACGTCGCCGATGCGCGCCATGGCCGTTTTCGGTGGTTCCACCGGCCAGGGATCGAAGCCCCTGTTTGCGTTTGACGGAGAGGCCTCTCCCAGGCCGGCTCGGTCGGCTGAAACGCGACGAGATCGCCGACCACCGCCAAGGCCTCCGTAAAGCCGATCCCGTGGAGATAGCTTGCGAGCGCGAAAACATCGCCCTTGGCATCCGAACGGGCGTCGAACCAGCCTCTGTCGTCATGAATCACGATGATGATATCGTCGTCGCAGCGGAATTTGACTGCCCGGCGCGTGCTTTCTTTCCGGTCTATCGCGAACCCCTCATGCTCAAGGACGGCTGCGCAGCCCACCCGGGCACGCAGCTCCTCGATATCATTTTTTCCCATTTCGCTTCCTCTGCTTTCCTGACTTTTTGGACTGGCAGCGCCCAGGCCGCGAAGATGGAAGCGCGCAAGGGCGCGGTTCGCAATGTGCAGATCTGCGAGGTAAGCTCGCGGCGAAGCCTCCCTTGCGCGCGCAACAGCGCAAGCGGCACGCCTTCCCCCGAAAGGGGTGATCGGCTCAATGAGCCGATCCGTAGGCAAAGGGATCATAGATATTGATGATGGCGTCCTCGTCGCCGTCATACTCGGCGGAAAGCATGACGCCGATCTCGCCATCGATTTCGAAGAGGGTGACCGGGACCATCAGGGTCCGGGCTAGATCGAATGCGTGGTTTTGTGCAAGGGTCAGATCCGACATGTGAGGCTCCATCCGTTGGCGGGGCCGATCCCCGCTCGATGGCACCCGTTTGATCCGGACCCGGCCGCGGTCACCTCGGCGGCGTAGCCAGAGAGGTCGCAGTAGCTGCGAACCCCCTGTGGGTTGACCGTCCAAGGTCGGGACTGGATTAGGGATGCCAGACAAGAGAGCTGGGTTGGCAACGCCAATGGTTGAAGCATTATTGCGCTCGGCCTGAATTGCCTTGCCGCTTGCTGATCAGGCGACCTGCAGGTTCCGATACAAAGAAAGTGTTGGGCAGTTGCTGCTTGTGGTTTTCCGAAAGGGGAACTGTGGGGCAACGCTTGATGGTGCCAGACCAACGTAGTCACTGAACGCGTCAGGGATGAAAGCCAGAAGGGAGAAGAGTCGCGTCCCGAGGCTTCTGCATAGCCAACAGTCCGGCCGACAGGGCGACGTTATGTCCAACTGTGAAGGCCTCGTTCTCTCCGGTTTGCAACGATTGGGAACAACGCATGCGTCGAATTTTGCATGCGCTTTACTGACCAATATTTAGATATAAAAATTGGTCAGTAGGGCAGCGCCGGTTGCTAGTGACCAAAGTTTGTATATAATCTTCGGTCAGAAGGTAGGACAACCATGCCGAATCCGACATCGGACACTCTTGAGCGCATTCACGATCGCATAGCTGCGGCGTCCCCCGGAGGCGTTTGGTCGCGTGACGACTTCCTCGATATCGGAACACCCAATGCGGTCGAAAAGGCGCTGCAGAGGCTCACCACCCGCGGAGATATTCGGCGCCCATATCGAGGCTTCTACGACAAGCCGGGCATCAGCCAGTTGACTGGGAAAATGGTGTTCCCGCCGCGCGCCGCGTTCGTCGACGCGATTGCGCGGCGTGACAAGCTGCGGGTTTTGGTTGACGGCATGACCGCCGCTAACGACCTTGGCTTGACAACAGCTGTCCCCGCACGTTCGACGATCTACGCGGATACCTACCCTCGCACGATTGAGATCCAAGCAAACTCCGGCGATCCGAACGCAACGAAGCCGGTCATCTACCGGCTTGATTTCAAGAGAATAGCGGCAAAGACGGCTTTTTGGGCCGGGCGACCTGCCATGCGGATCGTCCAGGCCCTGAGCTGGTTTCGGGACGAACGGTCGAATTTCGAAACCATCGTCGACGGAGTGGTCCGTCATCTCGCGCAAAGCTCGCAAAAGCGATCAATCGTCGAAGATCTGCGCGAGAACATTCGCGCACTTCCTGCATGGATGTATCCCGTGGTGGAGACAATAACGCGCGACACTCGCGTCACAGAGGAAGAAAATGCGCCAGGGCTTCATTAATGTGCTTCGCAGTAGCGCCGATGAGCGCCGGGCCTTGTTCGAAACAGTGGCTTCCGACCTACAAACGCGCGCCGAGAATATCGAAAAGGATCTCTACGTCTGCTGGGTTCTCGACTTCCTGTTCAATGGGCGCACCGACGATCCGATCGGCCTCTACTTCAAGGGTGGCACCAGCCTCAGCAAGGCCTATGGCCTGATCAATCGCTTTTCCGAGGATATCGATATCGGCATTTACAAAGCCGATCTGAAAGTGCCGACTGAGCCTGAGATTGCGGCTCTCTCCTCGGTGACCAAGCAGCAAAAGGCACTGGCGGAAGAGGTCGACGAGGCCGCACGCCAATATATGTCCGGCCCCCTCAAGGAAAGCCTTAGCCAAGAAATTGATGCGGTCGAGGCCGAGATCGGCCAAGCCGGGCATTTCTCTCTCAATTTCGGTTACGATGCCTACCGGAAGAAAGATGCCCTCGACATTCTCGTGGTCGGATACAAAAGCGTTTTCGATACAAGCGCGGGCTATGTTGAGGCAGCAGTGCGTATTGAAGGCGGAGCGCGCCCAGACCCACTTCCGGCGGAGGTGCGGACGATTCTGGCCTATGTCGCCAAGGAAATGGGTGAAAGCGATTTCACTGTTCCCAACGTCACGACCGTTAAGCCGGAGAGGACGTTTTGGGAAAAGGTTCTCATTCTGCACGCGATGACGGAAACGACCGAAAAGCGCAGCGCTGAGGAAGACCCGGAAAGAAGGATCCCGGACCTCAATCGATATTCACGTCACTATTACGACGTCCACCAGATTTGGACACATCAGGACTACGGTCTGGCAACGGCTTCAATGCGTGAACTCGCAGAGGCATGCAGACAGCATAAGGAACTCATGTTCCGATCTCCAGACCACCGATATGATCGGGCCGTGCCCGGCACATATCGCCTCGTGCCGACACCAACCATGCGCAAGAAACTCGCCGCTGACTACGAAAGAATGTCGGCAATGATCTTTGCAACGCCGCCCGGCTTCGAAGCGGTGATGAAAAGTATTGAGGAGCTTGAGGCAGCGGTCAACACGACCAAATAGCCCATCCCCTCTAAGAATAGGCCTCGATGCCGCTATCGCCCTGTTGGCAGTTGTTGAGCAAGCAATCGCACTATAAAAAGCCTGTCGCAGAGTCAAATGGCTGCGGGATTTGAAGAGGAACTGTCATGCCCACCGGTACTGTAAAATTTTTCAATGATGACAAGGGATTTGGTTTCATCACACCGGAGACAGGCGGAACGGATGTCTTCGTGCACGTATCTGCTTTGCAACAAGGCGGGTCGCTGAGAGAAGGTGACAAAGTCAGCTTCGAGGTTGGCCAGGATCGCAAGACCGGAAAGTCCAAGGCCGAGAACGTCAGCGTACTCTGATCCTTGATGAGTCGATTAGCATGCCTATGAAGTGGCAGGCTAACTGCACCCTACATCTGCGGATTTACTGAAAATTCCGGCTTTTCACCTTCAACGTGTCGATATGCAAGTCAGGCACGTAAATTTCCCGGGCCTTGACGCCCATCGGCGGCCGCTCACGACTGTCGGGACTGCCGGGTGATCCATGTGCGAATTCATCGCCACGCCCTGTCGGCACCCGGAATGTGTCCCGCTCGCCGAGGCTCGCCAGATCGCTGGTCAGATCGAACAGCCGTTGCGCCACCAGATGCACCACGCCGCCTTCGCGTTGGATCCTGCCGTTGATCGCCATCATGGCCGATCCAAGCACGACGCGACGCTGCTTTTCGAACAGGCTTGGCCAGACGACGATATTGGCAACGCCTGTCTCATCCTCGATGGTCATGAACATCACACCCTTGGCGCTACCCGGTTTCTGCCGGACGAGGACAAGGCCTGATGTCATCAGCCATCGCCCGTCACGCGCCGATGTTGCCTCGGCACAGGTGACGATGTTTCGGCGGGCGAGATCCTCCCGCAGGAAACTGACCGGATGGGCTCGCAGAGTGACCCCCTTATGCCCGTAGTCCTCTACGACATTGGCGCCCTCCGTCATCTGCCGAAGCGTCACGTCCGGTTCCTGCTGTTCGGCAATTACCGCCCGCTCGCGATCGGCAGCCGCAGCAAACAAAGGGAGCGGCTCGTCGCGCAATGCCTTGATCGCCCAGAGCGCGTCCCGTCTTTCAAGGTTTAAGGACGGCCGGAACGCATCAGCTTCGGCGAGCTTGACCAGGGAGGCCGACGACACGCCGGCGCGCCGCCACATATCGTCGATGGAAACGAAGTGATCGCCGCCGCGCGCCACCGCGATCTTCGCCGCATCCTGTTCGGGCAAACCCTTGACCAGTCGCATCCCGAGGCGCACGGCATGATCGTCGGTTCCCTTGATCTCTTCGAGCGTGCAATCCCATCGTGAACGGTTGATACAAACCGGCCGGATCGCAACACCATGGTCTCGGGCATCGGTGACGATCTGAGCCGGCGCATAGAACCCCATCGGTTGCGCGTTGATGAGGGCGGCACAGAACACATCCGGATAGTGGCATTTCACATAGGACGAGGCATAGGCGATGAGGGCGAAAGACGCCGCGTGGCTTTCTGGAAAACCATAGGAGCCAAAGCCTTCGAGCTGCGAGAAGGTTTTTTCGGCGAATTCCTCGGTGTAGCCGTTTTTCACCATCCCCTGGACGAGCTTGTCCTTGAACTTGCTGACCCCGCCGGTGAACTTGAAGGTCGCCATCGAGCGTCTGAGGGCATCGGCCTCGCCGGCGGTAAAACCGGCACAGACGATCGCGACTTTCATGGCACTCTCCTGAAACAACGGCACGCCCAGCGTCTTGCCGAGCACAGCCTCCAGTTCCGGCTTGGGATAAACGACCGCCTCCTTGCCTTCGCGCCGTCTCAGATAAGGATGCACCATGTCGCCCTGGATCGGACCGGGGCGAACAATGGCCACCTGAATGACCAGATCGTAATAGGTCTGGGGTTTCAGCCGCGGCAGCATCGACATCTGCGCGCGGGATTCGATCTGGAAGGTGCCGAGCGTGTCGGCCTTGCGGATCATCGCGTAAGTGGCCGGGTCCTCCTGCTCGATGGTGGCGAGATCAAGCTTCACTCCCTTGTGCTCTTCCAGCAATGCAAAGCCCTTGGCCATGCAGGTCAGCATTCCCAAGGCCAGCACATCAACCTTCATGAACTTGAGCGCCTCGATGTCGTCCTTGTCCCATTCGATCGTTTGCCGATCCTCCATCCGGGCCTGCTCGACCGGCACCAGCTCGTCGAGGCGGTCATTGGTCAGGACAAAACCGCCGGGGTGCTGGCCCAGATGACGCGGGGCGCCCATGAGTTGCTGCGCCAGTTCCAATGTCAGCCGCAGGCGGCGGTCGGACATGTTCATGTTCAGCTCGTTGACCTGCTTTTCACCGACGCCCTCCTTGCTCCAGCCCCAGACGCCTGCCGACAGCGCCGTGATCATGTCTTCGGGCAAGCCGAGCACCTTGCCGACATCACGCAGCGCACCCTTGGCGCGGTAGCGCGTGACGGTCGCGCAAAGGGCAGCCTTCTGCCGGCCGTAGGTCTTGTAGATCCACTGGATCACCTCTTCGCGCCTGGCATGTTCGAAATCGACGTCGATATCAGGTGGCTCGTTGCGCTCCTCCGAGATAAAGCGCTCGAACAGCAGATCGTTGGCGGCCGGATCGATCGACGTGATCCCAAGCACATAACAGACGGCTGAATTGGCCGCACTTCCACGACCCTGGCAGAGGATATCTTGAGATCGCGCGAAGCGGACGATGCTGTAGACCGTCAGGAAGTACGGGGCGTAGTCGAGTTTGCGGATCAGATCGAGTTCGTGATTGAGCGTCTTCACCACATCATCCGGCACACCCTCGGGATACCGATCGTGAACGCCCTCCCAGGTGAATTTTTCCAGCGTCTGCTGCGCCGTCAGTCCGGGGATGATCGCCTCCTCGGGATATTGGTAGGTGAGCTCGCTCATGTCGAAGCGACAGCGATCGACAATCTCGCGGGTGCGGGCGAGTGCCTCAGGATAGCGGCCGAACAGACGGTGCATTTCCTCAGGGGGCTTCAAAAAACGATCGGCGTGCCGTTCGCGCAAGAACCCGGCCCGGTCGATGGTCGTGCGATGGCGAATGCAGGTGACGATATCCTGCAGCTGTCGCCTGCCCGGCTCGTGAAACAGCACGTCATTGGTGATGACCGGCCGGACCTTTTGCCGGATCGCCAGGGTGTTGAGCTCATGCAGGCGCAGTTGGTCGTTCGGTCGCCGGCGCAGCGTCAGTGCCATATAGGCGCGGTCACCAAATATCTCCTTCACCTTGCGCAGCTGGACGGCGCATGCATCATCGGCCTCGTCGGGGATCAGGACGGCGAGCAGGCCCTCTGCATAAAGAGCCACATCCGTCAGATCGAGGATACATTTTCCTTTGCCGCCGCGCTCCTTGCCGAGTGACAGCAGCCGGCAAAGCCTCGAATAGGCGGCCCGGTCCGTCGGATAGACCAGCATCGACATGCCGTCCGCCAGATCGAGCCTGCAGCCGACGACCAGCCGGACGCCGGTTTCCTTGGCCGCTTCCCAGGCCCGCACGATCCCAGCCAGGCTGTTGCGATCGACGATGCCAAGCGCCTCGATGCCGAGTGCCTGGGCCGTCGCAAACAGCTCATCGCAGCCTGACGCGCCACGCAGGAAGGAGAAATGACTGGTGACCTGGAGCTCGGCGTAGCGCATCAGCCATAAATCCCGTGCAGGAACCATTTGGCCGTTCCGGTCGCAGGATCCACACCGTCGCCGGAGCGATAGACCCAGAAGCGATTGCCGTCCTCATCCTCAACGGAATAGTAGTCCCTGACCGCCTCCATCTCGGAACTTCGGACCCACCACTCGCCGAATACCCGTTCCGGCCCGTCACCACGCTTGATGCGCCGGCGTTTTCCCCGCCAGGTCATCGATGCCGGCGGATGGTCGGGTGTGAGCGCAATCACCTCGATGCGTTCCGGGCGTGCCAGCATCCGGCTCGGTCGGGGCCAGCGGGTCGGCCAGGCCTGACCCAGTTTTGCGGAAACGGGGGAGACACGCCCGACATTGCGCTCGGGAACGTCGCTTTCAACAGGCGCCAGCCGGTACATGCGCTGACCGCGATTTCCAAAACTGTCGAGCAGCGGCGTGACATCGACGATGGTTTCTTCGACCAGCGAGGAGACGGACTGCTTTTCTTCGAACGGTTCGATCATGGTAGCAGTTAGGGACAGTTTCTCGATGCCGAAACCCGGATCGATCTTCTCGATGCTGGAACAGAGAAGCTTTGTCAGATGAGGGATATCGCGTACCGGTTTTGCCGTGCCGGTGCGCAGAGACTGCAATGTGTTGTCGACGCGGTAGACAATCAGATCGGCGCGGCGAACGCCCTGCCCGCGCGTTTCCAACGCGGCGCAGAGTTCGACCACCAAGCGGCCAATATATTTGGCTATAGTCTCGGCCGCGCCGATCGGTTCGGAAAAGGATGTGATCACTTCGATCAGGTCTGCGGTGCGAATGGGGTCGATCGGTTCGGCAAGGCGTCCGAACATCTGATCGAGCCGGCGGCCGACCTCCGGTCCGAAACGCAGAGACAAAGGCGCCCGCGGCGTGGCCGAGAGCTCGCCGACGGTGCGAAACCCGAGTACCGCCAGACCGCTGACGATGTCGGGCGACAGACGAAGGCTGGAAATCGGCAGGTTGACCACGGCCTTTGCTGTCTCACCAACTGGCACGATGATCACCTCTCGCCGCGTGGCGCGGGCGATCGCATGGGCACTGCCCCACGTATCGGCGATGGCGCCATGGGCCCGAAGACCATGACCTCTCAACGCGTTGACGAGACCAGTCAGCATCGGCAACTCGCCGCCACGCAGGTGATCGGCGCCCTCGGTATCCATGACAATGCCGTCGGGACCGTCCATTGCCACGACCGGCGTATATTGGCGTAGCATCCACAGCGCCAGACGCTCGACCGCCGCGGCATCGCCGTTCGGGTCGGCATCAACTATGTGCAGGCCGGATATCATCGCCTGGGCTTTGGCGGCGGGCATGCCGATGCGGACGCCGGCCTTGAAGGCCGCAGCATCGACTGCAGAGACTGTGCGTTTCGATCCACTGCGGGAAACGACCACGACCGGTGTTTCAGGCAAAATTCCGGGATCCGCGCGCCTGATCCTGTCCGTTGATAGCGTGGGGAGAAAGACTGATACGACCCGTGGCATCGCAGGCACCTATTTCAAATTCTGCGGCTTCTCCCGCCCTTGCTCTGATCAATTCCGCCAGCCACCGTGCCCGCCCGATGCCCGGCACGGGAAGCGGCTCGGAAGGCAGGAGGCTGATGCGCCAGCGCGTGGTGGCGGCCGTCGGCTGTCCAAAATCAGCCGCCTCCGTCGGGCGACGCCATCGGCGAAGCGCAATTCCGATCGTTCCTGAAGCTTCGGCGGCCAGCTGCAGCCGCCGTGAGGCGGTCATCGGCAGGCGCACAAGCTCGGCAACGACGGCGCCAAGCCCGCCAAAACGCAGGCCCTCCTCGAAATTCGTGAGCACGTCCTCTTCCCGGTCGGCCTCGACATATATCACCCGATCATGATGGAGGCCCGCCTGTGCCAGGGCCGGTGCAAACAGGTCGGGTCGCGTCAGGCACCAGAGAATGTCGCCCTTTGTGCGCGCCACGATGCCCGCGACGAACAGAGCGGCCGCAGCACCATGGACCGCGTCGGCGCCACCACCTGCCACTTCGTGCAAGGCGCCGCAGGCCAGCCCACCCCCGGGAAGCTTTGCGTCGATCTCGGCAAGACCGAATGACAGAACATCACCCTTGCGCACAGCCGCGCCTTCGAGGCGCTGTATGCGCTCGCGAAGATCTGCAATTGTCGGATTGACGGCGGAGTTAAGCATAGGCTGCGGATCTTTCTGATGCTGCTCAGGGCTTTCCAGCGGCGATCACTGCTGATATGTTCATTATTTGTTCTTATCTTGTAAATGAGTCAATGCTGATTCTGGCGGTAGGCGGGGTGCAAATGGCGGAACGCCGCGCACAAGCGACGGGCACCTTGACTAAAAAACCAGAACAGACAGTCACTTATCAGGGATCACGGCATGACAGTTGCCTATCTGGAAAAACTGAATGAGCAGCAGCGCCAGGCTGTGGAGCACGGCGTTGGGCTGGCAGACGGCCAGACGGCCGGCCCATTGCTGATCATCGCCGGCGCCGGATCCGGCAAGACCAATACCTTGGCGCACCGGGTGGCCCACCTGATCGTCAACGGGGCCGATCCGCGCCGCATGCTGCTGATGACGTTTTCGAGACGTGCCGCGTCCGAAATGGCGCGTCGTGTCGAGCGGATCTGCAAACAGGTGCTTGGCGCCAATGCTGGCATTCTCACCGACGCGCTGGCCTGGTCTGGCACGTTTCACGGGATCGGCGCGCGACTTCTGCGGATCTATGCCGAGCAGATCGGGCTGAACGTGGATTTCACCATCCATGATCGCGAAGACAGCGCCGATCTGATGAACCTTGCCCGTCACGAGCTCGGATTTTCCAAGACCGAGAACCGCTTTCCGACAAAGGGCACCTGCCTGTCGATCTATTCGCGGGCGGTCAATTCGCAATCGCCGTTGAACGACATCCTGCGCCAGCACTATCCCTGGGTGGCGAGCTGGGAAGAGCAGCTGAGACAGTTGTTTGCCGCCTATGTCGAAGCGAAGCAGGCCCAGAACGTGCTCGACTACGACGATCTGCTTCTCTATTGGGCGCAGATGGTCAGCGACCCAGATCTCTCCGACGATATCGGCAACCGCTTCGACCATGTGATGGTTGACGAGTATCAGGATACCAACAAGCTGCAGGCCTCGGTGCTGATGGCGCTCAAGCCCGGCGGGCGTGGTCTGACCGTTGTCGGCGACGATGCGCAGTCGATCTATTCGTTCCGGGCTGCGACGGTTCGCAACATCCTCGATTTCCCATCTTCCTTCAGCCCCGCCGCCGACATCATCACGCTGGATCGCAATTACCGTTCGACACAGCCGATCCTCGCCGCAGCAAATGGCGTCATCGATCTGGCACGCGAGCGCTTTACCAAGAACCTGTGGACCGACCGGCAATCGCTGGAGCGACCGAAACTCGTCACCGTCAAGGACGAGACCGAGCAGGCGAATTTCATCGTCGACCAGGTGCTTGCCAATCGCGAGACGGGCATGACGCTGAAGAACCAGGCCGTGCTGTTTCGCACATCCAGTCACAGCGGCCCGCTGGAGGTCGAATTGACCCGCCGCAACATTCCCTTCGTCAAGTTCGGTGGCCTGAAATTTCTCGACAGCGCCCATGTTAAGGACATGCTGGCCGTTCTGCGGTTTGCCCAGAACCCGCGCGACCGTGTAGCCGGCTTCCGGCTATTGCAGATGCTGCCGGGGATCGGGCCAAAGACGGCCGGCAATATTCTCGAGACGATCGCAGCCGATCCTGAACCCTTGTTGGCCCTTGCAGAAATTCCGCCGCCGCCCAAGACCGGCGAAGACTGGACATCGTTCGTCCAGTTGCTCGTCGGTTTGGTGAAGACCAGGGATGCCTGGCCCTCGGATATCGGGCGGGCACGCCTGTGGTATGAGCCACATCTCGACCGCATCCATGAGGATGCCGACACCCGCAAGGCCGACCTGCTGCAGCTTGAGCAGATCGCCAGCGGCTATCCCTCGCGCGAACGCTTCCTGACCGAACTGACACTTGATCCGCCAGATGCCACCAGCGACCAGGCCGGGGTGCCGTTGCTCGATGAGGACTATCTGGTCCTGTCGACCATTCACTCGGCAAAGGGGCAGGAATGGCGCGCTGTCTTCATGCTCAATGTGGTGGATGGCTGCATTCCGTCTGATCTTGGAACCGGCACCAGCCAGGAACTCGAGGAAGAGCGCCGCCTGCTCTATGTCGCCATGACCCGCGCCCGCGATCATCTGGCCCTGATCACGCCGCAGCGATTTTTTACCCACGGGCAGAACGCGCAAGGCGACCGGCACGTTTATGCAGCAAGGACGCGGTTCATTCCGGCAACCCTGCTGCAGTTCTTCGAGAAGACGACTTGGCCGAAGGTCTCGCCGGCCGCGTCCGAGCGAAGCGCCCAGCAAATCCGCATCAATGTCGGCGCGCGCATGCGGGCCATGTGGAAATAGGGAGAGGGTTGAATGTGCAATCTCTATAATGTCACCACCACACGTGACGCGGTTCTGCAGTTCACGAAAGCCTTCCGGGATCGCGCCGGCTGGAATGAAGCGAGCTTCGATGTCTATCCAGGCTATCAGGCGCCAATTGTCCGCGTTGCAGAGGACGGACAACGCGAAATTGCCCGGGCGACCTGGGGCATGCCGTCACCACCTGCTTATGTGAAGAACTACGATTCTGGCGTCACCAACATCCGCAATGTAGGTTCCCCGCACTGGCGTCGCTGGCTTGGGGCGAGCAGCCGATGCGTCGTGCCTTTCACGTCTTTTGCCGAGCCTGATCCGGCCACCAAGGTCGCAGGCGGGCGTGTGCCGAATGCATGGTTTGCCCACAATGAAAACCGGCCGCTGATGTTTTTCGCAGGCTTCTGGACACCGTGGAAGGGGGTACGCAAAGTCAGGGATGGCGAGCAGGAATATGAACTGTTCGGGTTTCTAACGACGTCGCCGAACGAGATCGTTTCTCCCATTCATGAAAAGGCCATGCCGGTAATTCTTACCACGCCGGCAGAGGTCGATACCTGGTTGACGGCGCCTTGGGACGAGGCCATGCATCTGCAGCGCCCCCTCCCCTCCAGCATGCTGGTGATCGTGCCGCCGCAGCCCAAGCCCACTTCAGATGATGAAGGTTCGTTGCTGTGATCAGCGGGCGCCATCATTGCACGGACAGCCAACTGCCCATTCAGGAAGCTCCGACTTCGCCGTCCCGCTTCGTGAGCCGAACCGATTGGTAGCGCGCCCGTGCGCAAAATCATCCATGCCGATATGGACGCCTTTTATGCCTCTGTTGAACAGCGCGACAATCCGCAGCTGCGCGGCAAGCCCGTCGCCGTTGGCGGGTCCGCGGCCCGTGGCGTGGTGGCGGCCGCAAGTTATGAGGCACGCGCCTTTGGCGTCCACTCGGCGATGCCCTCCATGACCGCCAAGCGCAAGTGCCCGGATTTGATCTTCGTACCACCCCGCTTTGACGTCTACCGGCAGGTCTCTCACCAGATACGCGAGATCTTCGCCGAATACACGGCGTTGATCGAGCCGCTGTCATTGGACGAAGCCTATCTCGATGTCACAGAAAATCTGAAGGGCATGGAGATCGCCACCGAGATCGCGCTGGAAATCCGGGCAAAGATCAAGGCAGCCACAGGTCTCAACGCCTCAGCCGGCATTTCCTACAACAAGTTTCTGGCAAAGATGGCGAGCGACCTGAATAAGCCGAATGGCCAGGCTGTCATCACGCCAAAAAACGGGCCAGGGTTTGTCGAGGCCCTCCCCGTCAAGAAATTCCATGGCGTGGGGCCCGCCACGGCCGAGCGCATGCAACGCCATGGGATCGAAACCGGGCTCGATCTGAAATCGAAGTCGCTTCAGTTTCTTCAGACGCATTTCGGCAAGTCCGGATCTTACTTCTATGGCATCGCGCGGGGCATCGACGACCGGCAGGTCAGAGCAGATCGCATCCGCAAATCTGTTGGTGCTGAGGATACGTTTGTCGAGGACATCGATGATCTCGATCCGGCCAGGGCGGAGCTGCGGCCCCTGGCCGAAAAAGTCTGGCGCTATTGCGAGGCGCACGACATCAAAGGAAAGACGGTAACCGTCAAAATCAAATATTCAGATTTCAGCCAGGCGACACGCAGCAGGACCGTGGCAGGATACGTGTCGGACATCGACATGATCCTCGGGATAGCGGAGCCCCTGCTCACTTCAGTATTCCCGTTCAAACATCCGGTGCGGCTGCTTGGGATCACCCTGTCATCGCTGAACACCGAAGAAAGCGAGCAGACACCGCAGCTCGCGCTCGAACTCTGATGCGACGGCCCTAAAAACGAAAAAGCCTGCCGCGGGAGGAGGTGCGGCAGGCTTTCCGAAAAGAACCGAACAACGGCTGGGAGGAGGAGTGGGCCGTCTGAATTCGAAGCTCTGCGGGAGGAGGTGCATCGCTTCGATGAAAATCAGATACCAGTTTCCGCCGCACACGAAACAGACATTGCTGCAGTGCAGCTATGCGAGAAGCGCAATGCCCTTTTGCGGCGTCAGAAGTATCGAGCTGAGGTTCCGTGGTGGGCCACATACAAAAACGCCCGCGTCATCAGCGGGCGTAGTATCAATTCAATAGCTTGGGAAAAAGCCGCTTAGCGAGCAACCGACTGGCGGGCAACGCTGTTGATGTCAGCGCGATTGATGCCCAGATCCTGCAGCTCACGTGTGCTCATGCGACCCAGTTCGGTAACGGTCTGACGATACTTGCGCCAATTGTTGAAAGTGCGTGCTACGTTCATGATGATCCCCTTTCGTGAGGTCTCTTGACGCCAGCAACCTTGCCTTGGTTCCAACGTCGTTTCGATAATTGGAATATAGGCCCTTGCCCGCCCGTCGATAAGACACAAGGTCTGAGGTCAGCCATGCACTCAAAGCATTGGTCTTCTCGGAAACTGATCAAAGCGATGGCATCAAGCCCTAAAACGGTCGAAGGCAGTCAGGCGCTTGATCGGGGGGTCGGCATCCGGATAGCGGTAGATTTCGGTTCGCAGGTAAGAAAGCTCCTCGTCGAGCGCCTGTTCATCGACTTCGATCCACCAGGATTTCGGACGGCCGTCACTTCCGTCAGACCAACGATAGCCTCTCGCTTTCAGGTGGTCCTTCATGTCAAAGGGGCTATTCTCGGCAAGGATCCGGACACGCGATCGCTGGCTTGCTTGATAGAGTTCAGCAAAAACGATGGACGCCGTTCCATCATTGTCCCTTGCGAGAACTTCCAGAAGCGCGAAACAATCGTCAACCGCACGATGGCCCTCGTGGAAGAAACCCGCCTGCCCGATCAGATAGCCAAGCTTGGTGCCTTCATATCCCCGTGACGACCAATCGATCTCAGCATTCGAGCAGGCCCAGGCCTTGCCCGCAAACATCTGAGACAACATCTCGCAGAATGGACGGTCGAAACCGGCATTGTGGGCGATCACCAAATCCGCGGGTTCGATCAGCGCCTGGACGGCGGCCATGTCGATCGATTGACCGGCGACCATCTCATCGGTGATGTCGGTGAGCCTCGTGATGTCAGCGGGAATGGACACGCTTGGCTGCTGAAGCCCGCCATAGACCTCGGTCACGTCACCGATGTTTCCATTGGAATCGAAAGTGAACGCGATCAGCCCGATCTCGATGATCTCATCCTTGCGCCAATTCAAGCCCGTGGTCTCGGTGTCGAGGATGATGCCTTTGAGCTGGAATTCCGGGCGTGGGAACGGTACGACCTCCCGCGGCATAAGTTTTGTGAGGATGCGGTAGCGGCCCGTATCCGACAGATGGCGAACCATCTCCTCTTCACTCATGGAAGCGGCCGGCTGCTCAGGCTTCACGGGTTTTGATTTGGCACGAACAACGAGCCGGTCGCGAGAAACTTCTCCCGAAAACATGTCGAACTGTTCTGCCATTCTTGCTGTCATCATCCTGTCGCCGGTGTTCACCTTCAAACCACGGCAGGGTGGGCAGATCAACCATGTTGACACGAGACAACATCAACGAGCCCGGCGGTCATAGACAACAGAGACGCCCATAAAAGTGGTGAGTGGTTTCCGTGGCATGCCTGACATCTCATCCTGCCATCGGCGTTTATAGCAGCGATATGGCGGTTTTGTTGCCAGGAGAGATCGGTGTCTGGCCGTTCAACCGCGTGGCGGAATGACCACCGCAGCGTCGGTGCTATGCATGGCGGCGGCATAGGTTGGTTTGCCGTCATAAGCGCCATCGGCCGTGAATTTGCCCGACGGCTCAGCGTCGTATGGTCGGGAACGGCGAGATCAAGTCCCACCAGCCGCAACACTGATGTCAGAAAGCCCTCCGCCTGGCATAGGCGCAAGCCGAATACGAGCCCCAGGGTCAGAGCGGTTTCAATCGCCAGATCGGAACAATGCTGGTGGCCTCCTCTTGTCTTGTTTCGTGACGCTGCCCAACCGTCAATAGCCTCCGACGTTACCCAAAGGGTCAGACTGCCACGCTGGCGCAGACCCGCATCATACTCGGCCCAGTTCGTCATCTTGAACTTCATCTTGCCGATGTGATGACGGCGAGCGGCGTTATGTTTGTGTGGCATGGATGATCAATCAAGCTGTTTTCAATCGCAGCTACATAGACTGAAACGGTACTGTAACGTTAACCGGGCGGCGATCAAAATGTGGGATCTGGTGGGATGACCAGGTGTAGCCGTGATCCTCTTTATCGTCGCCACCGATTTCCAGCGGAAGTGATTGCCCACGCCGTTTGGCTGTATTTCCGGTTTCCGCTTAGCCTGCGTATGGTCGAGGATCTGCTGGCAGTGCGTGGCATCATCGTCTCTCATCAAACCGTGCGGCTCTGGGCTGAGAAATTCGGTAGACATTTTGCCAATGATATCCGCAAGCGATCTGCCGGCAGGCTCGGGGACAAATGGCATTTCGATGAGGTTGTCATCACCATCGGTGGAAGGAAACACTGGCTTTGGCGCGCCGTTGATCAGGATGGCTTTGTTCTCGACGTGTTGGTGCAAAGCCGCCGCAATGCCAAAGCGGCAAAGCGCTTGATGCGCAAGCTTCTGAAAGCCCAAGGCCGTGCGCCGCGTGTGATGATCACCGACAAACTGCGATCCTACGGTGCAGCAAAGCGGGAGGTCATGCCCGGCATTGAGCATCGTTCTCACAAAGGACTGAACAATCTGGCAGAAAACTCGCATCAGCCCGTCCGACGACGGGAGAAGATCATGAAACGCTTCAAGTCAGCACGACAGCTTCAGCGTTTCGTTTCCATCCACGACCCGATTGCCAACCTCTTTCACGTCCCCCGCCACGATATTCCGTCCGCCCACTATCGCGAACTGCGGGCGGCGGCCGTGGATACTTGGCGCCAAATCGCACGTCTTCACGCCGCGTGAATCAAAGCCTCACTCCCAGATCTTGTTTTCAGAGCGTTAAGTTTACAGTGCCGCCATAATCTCTTCCAGACAGCGCTAGGAACCCGCATATCGGACATAGAAAAACACGGCGTATAAAATCACTTCTTTCGGATAATAACTGCCTTTGAAATCGACCATGACCTCTCAACCCTGCCTGCCTGCTTTCCTTCAGGCCACATCTATCGCATGATTATCGAGGCCGCTAACCATCGGGAAATTTTGCGACAAAACCTTTGAAAGCTACCCCTGACGGTCGGTTTCGAGGGACCTACGGACCTACCCTCATCTTCCGTGCAACTCGGCTCCCACACTGCTGTGAGTGCCTCGCGGCACACCTTCGTCCAGATGCCACACATTGCCTGGCCGGGCCTGCCGCCACCCCAAGTTGCGGGTAAACTTGGGTCCTAATCTGGCGATGCAGCGGCGGTCCGTCTCGAAGGAAATATCGATCCCCGCTTGAGCAGCATTTCCTCAATTTCACGAAGGCTCAGGTTGAACCGCAGGTAGAGCCAGACCGCGTGAGAAACGATCTGCGGCGAAAAATGGTGACGCTTGAAGCTGATATCTGATATCTGCATCGCCGGGATTTACGCCCGCCCCCAAAATGCAGGCAACTGCTAGGCAGTTAATGGGACAACACCAACACGAGCCTTTTTTTGGCGAAGGGAGATCGATCATGGACTGGTCTTGGCCCAGCCTGCGTAGCAATTATCTGACGACATCGGTTTTATTGCGGTCGATCCCAGTTGGCATCGTGATCGCATCCGGTGTCATTGCGACAGCCTGGACGCACAATCTTCTGAGCAACCATCAGCAGCTTGTCGTTCGCACCTATCAGATTATCGATACGACGAAGGACGTACTGATCGGTCTTGATGATGCCGAGACCGGCCAACGCGGATATCTTCTGAGTGGCGATCGTCGCTACCTCGATCCCTACGAAAAGGCCTTGACGCGACTGACGCAACTGCGCGTGAGCCTGAAGGTATCTCTGTCGGACGATGCCGGACAGTCCGCAAGGATGGCGAAGCTCAACGTGCTGGTTGCTAAGAAGTTAGATGAGCTCAAGCAATCGATCGTCTTGCATGATACCGAAGGCTTCGGGGCCGCTAGGGCACTGGAGATTAAGCGAATGGAGGAAGCGACGATGGATGTCATCCGGCACGTCATCGGCGAGGTTACCGAACAGGAAAAATCACTTCTGGCAACCCGGCAATCAAGGGTCGAGACTGACGAGACGCTTATCCGTGTTGTCGCCGTCCTTGTTGGACTGGCCTCCTTCCTGACCCGGGCCGGCATTGAGCTCTATCTTGCTCGGCGCGATAAGCATCAGGATCAACAGCGGGTCAGAAATGAGGCCGCATAGTTCCAGGTCTGTGGGAGAGCTGCGGCGAGTGCCATAGCGGACGTCGGCGGCATGACGAAGACCCAAATTTCAAAAGCACTAGGCACTGAACGACAGGCCTTCTATGCAGGGTGGTTAACCAGAGATTTTCCGTATCCCTGCCGGCAAAACAACTCCTAGCTCGCAGCCCGGCTGTAGTGAAAGAGGCGTCTCATATTAGTTTTTCATAAATGAGCGCTGCCCTCCGATCCCTTGCTTCCGTTGGAAAAGGGTGTCGCTATTAGACCGCCACGCTTGCAGCCATCGTCACTGGCCACAAGCAGAGCCGGATCAATGAGCTTTTGCCGTAGAATTGCAAAGCCAGCTAACTGTTCTGGCGGATGCAACGACCCAAAAGATCACGAACCAAAGGCGTGTCAGTGTCTGTCTTTGCCCGCTGCCAAAGATCAGTCAGGGTGACACCCTTTCTACCCCAATTATCGGTGTCTATCTCATCAATCACGACAAAGACATACTCGGGATTGCGGCCCAACTCTTCGACAAGCATGTCAGTTATTCTTCTGATGACGGCTCGCTTTTGATCGATAGTGGCAATTCCTTTGGCGATTTCAACCGTGACGTAGGGTACCGGCTAATCTCCGTGTTCTTTGATCTGTTCTCTTATCTCAGGTGAGGTTCGTATCTTGGCTGTTTTGGCCGAGAGCTGCCACACCTTTTGCAGGTCTGGCAGTCGTCACGGAAGAGGCCGCTACGTCAAGGTGGAAGCAAAACGTCGCTTACGTGAAGTTCAGGATAATTCTGCGGTCTAGGCGCTGGATTGAGCAGCGCCGGGAGGGGCAAAAAAGCAAGATTTTTTTCTGGCCCCGCTCTTGAATCGGAAATTGCCAAAAACCAAATCATTTGCCGCCAGCCGCTGATGACGGGGCTGGCCTGCTGGAAGGGCCGCTTTCGGCGCTTCCGTACCCATGTTGCTTCAAGGAGGATATGGCTATGGCAACATCTTATGACTACGCACCGCTGTTCCGCTCGAGCGTCGGCTTCGATCGGGTTTTCAACCTTCTGGAAAACGCCCAGCGTGCCCGCTCGATCAGCGACTGGCCGCCCTATGATATCGTCAAGACCGGTGACGACAGCTACCGGATCTCGATCGCGGTGGCGGGCTTCACCCAGGACGATCTCGACATTACCTTTCAGTCCAACCTTCTGACCGTAATCGGCAAGAAGCAGGAGACATCCACCGAGGACTATCTACATCGCGGCATTGCCGGCCGTCCGTTTGAACATCGGTTCGAGCTTGCCGACCATGTCCGGGTGAACGGGGCCGATCTGAGTAACGGCATGCTGTCGATCGATCTCGTTCGCGAGATCCCAGAGGCCCTGAAGCCGCGAAAAATCACCATCGAAAGCGCTCCAGCTTTGGCGTCTGCTGCTCCGGCGCAGATCGAAGCGCAGAAGGCGGCTTAATCGACATTGCGCGCTCGACAAGGGGGCGCCGTCGCGGCGGCGCCCATCAACATTCCGGGTTGGGAAGGAGAGAGCGATGAAACCCGATATGTTCAGACAGCCTGTTTCTATTCTTGTCGGCCTCGGCTTTCCGGCCGAGATTTCTAGCGTGATGGACGCCTACCGGCATCTCGTCGACTGGCCGGCGTCAATGCGAGACACTGCACATTCGATCGCACTCAAGGCCTGCAGTGCCGCGCTCCGCGGTGAAATCGAAGCGGAAACCGCGCGCGGTCTGTTTGCCGCATTTGCCGAGAAACACGATCTTCTGGCGCCTGAAACGAACCCGATTGCCGCGTCACGCTTGCGGCTAGACAAAGATCCGCACGTGCTGTGAGGTGGTCCGATGATGCAGGATATGCTCCAGCAGGTTGCCGACAACGCGATGGCGATGGGACCAGCGGTTATGCCTCATGGCATGCGGCTTCAGCGGCCAATCGACGTGGTGAGAGCGCCGATTTTTTCCGTCGATGACAAGCGCGAGATCCTCGCCGCCTGGGCGTCGGACTTTTACGCTGTCGATTCCAACCCAGCGCTTCGTTATTTGCCGGGAACACCAGAGCCAATCTCGATCGATGAAGTGCAGTCTGCTCTCAAAGAACTCGATCAGCGTTATTGTATCTGAAGGTTTGCGCGTTTAGGCGGCCTGCTTCATCGCTTTGGCAAGCCGCTTGATGGCCTGCTCCAGCGAGCGCTGTCCGTAGCAGTAGTCCTGCCAGGCGCTCGTCTTCTCAAGAAGAGCCGGCACGGTGCGGATGGTAAAGTGCTTCGGATCCAGATCCGTCTTCACCTGGGCCCAGGTCAGCGGCATCGACACGGTGGCACCGGGACGGGCACACGGCGATAGCGGTGCGACTGCGGTCGCCATGCGATCATTGCGCAGATAGTCGAGGAAGATGCGGCCATCGCGTTAGTTCTTCGCCATCTTGATCAGGTAGAGTTCCGGGTTCTCGCGCGCCATCTGCAGGCAGACATCATGCGCAAAACCCTTCGCCTCGGGCCAGCCCGGTTGCTTGCCCTTGGCCACCGCAAGCGGCGTCACGACATGAAGCCCTTTGCCGCCGGTGGTCTTGCAGAAACTGACGAGCCCAAGTTCCTCCAGCCGGTCGCGCATCTCGCGGGCGGCTTCGACGACGGTGGAGAAGGGGACGTCCGGCCCGGGGTCGAGGTCGAAGACGAGGCGGCCCGGAACTTCCGGCAGTGTCGGCTCACAATTCCAGGGATGCAGTTCGACGCCGCCGATTTGCGCAATCGCAGCGAGGCCCTCGACGCGATCGATCTGCAGATAGGGCTTCTTGTCGCCGAACACCTGCACCAGTTCCAAGAGGTTCGACGTTCCGGGCATGGCATGGCGCTGAAAGAACTGCTCGCCGCCGATGCCATCGGGGGTTCGGATGATCGAACACGGCCGGCCTTTGATGTGGTCGATGAGCCAGGATCCGACGGCTTCGTAGTAGGTTGCTAGGTCGACCTTGGTCACCGGCTTGTCGTCGCCAGCATCGGGCCACAGCGGCTTCTCAGGATTGGAGATCAATACGCCCATGACATTTGCCTTGCCCCCCTTCCGGAAAGATTTGGCGAGGGCTGGCTTTTCGGCCTCTGCTTCCGGATCAGGCACGTCGGCTTCTACTGGTGAGGAAGGCTTCTTGGCGAGGACTTCCTCCGCCGGCTTGTCCTCGCGCAAGCCTTTGAATGCTGCCTGACGCACGAGACCGTCGGCTGTCCATCCTGAACCGCCCCGGACTTACCGGAGCCCTCAACTCGTGAGAAACATGCCAAAGATCGATGGCTTCAAATCCTTCAACACGGCGTGGAGAACCATCTTGGGTTTCGAGGCGATGCTGTGGTTGAGGAAAGGCTTCGGCTTTTCCGGAGGCTGGACCATCAATGATCAGAACGATTTGCTTGCGCGCCTCTTCGGACTGCCAAAAGTAAATAAAGCATGAAAATGGAGATGCTAAGGGGATAATCGCGCGCTCCGAAAATGTTTGCGACAGGCCCTGGAAAACCATAGGGCGTCCTTCATGACCAAGACAGGCTCAAGATCATTGGCCGCTTTGGCCAGGTTAGCGCTCGCTGCAGAACGAGAAACCGATGCTCTGTCCACCTGATAGTTCTATATACAGGCGTTATCCCACAGGCAGAGAGAATGGGGGACGGTTCTGATCCCATGCAGATGTAGGAACATTTGACAAACTTTGCCAAAAACGAATATGTTTCCTTCAAATGGAGGTTACCCATGGCGACAATGAACGTATCTCTTCCAGACCCGATGAAGGATTGGGTGGAGGCGCAGGCCAGGACTGGGCGATATTCGAACGCTAGCGACTACGTGCGCGACCTGATCCGACGCGACCAGACACGAAACGATAAGATTGCCGCCATGCAAAGTTTCGTCGAGGCCGGGCTCCAAAGTGGCGTTGGCATTCGATCAAAGGATGAACTCTTTGCTGAGGCGATGGATCGTGCCAGCAAGTCATGAGTTTTAAACTTTCTGTCGAGGCGGAAGAAGACATCATTGCGATCGCCGAGCAGGGTGCCCGTATGTTCGGAGTAGACCAGGCAAAACGCTACCATGATGAACTTTTCGCACTATTTGATCTGATAGCTGCTAATCCACGCATCGCACGCGAACGGAATGAGATCGAACCGGCCGTCAGAATTCATCCCTTCAAATCACATCTTATCGTCTATAGGGTTGAAGACGATGAGAAAATTTTCGTAGTGCGAATTCGCCACGGGCATGAAGATTGGGTAAGTATTTCAATGTAGCGCCACGTATGGAGCTGGGGAGGTTGGTGTCCCTCAGGTTCGAATTGGTTCAAGGCGATGGTAGCATAATAAAGATGGGTTATGCGGTTTCTATACGTTTCAGACGGGACGTATATTGAAACCGATCGGCCGGGTGGATGCTTATTGTGACTTCTGCAAGGTCATTGCCGCCAAAATAGTATCGACGCGTAATCTCCAAAGCAGGTTGACCTGTCGAAGCCAGAAGTTTTTCGGCTGTCTCGGCCGGTATGGCAGAGGCGGACAAGGTCTGTTCGATTTCAACGACGCGACGACCGGAAACCTCTTCGATAATTTCCGAGTATGCGCCTGGATAATCTTGAACCCGCTCTCTGAGTGCTTCCGCATACCGGGCATCAACATAGACCTCGGTGTAACAGATCGGCGGTTTCGACATGTCCGTGGGATCGCGTCTCAGATGCGAGACACGCAGCCAACGGCTGCCAGCGCGCACACCGAGCCGGACTGCCAGTGCGTCGTCCGCAACAATATCGACAATGTCCAGAATCGTTCGGCGTGTCTTGGCTGCATATTGAACAAGTGCGTCGATCGTTTCGATCGTCTGGGCATATCCACCTCCACTTCCAACCGGACGAACGGAATCGACACGCGTCCCTAAGGAGGGACGCCGGCTTACCATTCCTAACTGTTGTAGTTCCGACAATGCGGCCCGCACCGTTGAGCGGCTGACGCCCAATTCCTCTGCCAAAGCAGGTTCGCTCGGAAGGGTTGAGCCCAGTGGATAAACGCCTTCAGCCACGCGTGCTGTCAGTGTTCTGGCCACCTGCTCGTATCGCTTCTTCATGGTCGCTCCTGCAGATCCGTTGACTTTGTTCGTACAATATGTTTTGTTCGAACAAAAAGGAGGAATGCTTATGTCCAGCACTGTATTCGATTCATTACTATTCCGGGATATGTTCGGAACGGAAGCAATGCGCAATGTTTTTTCCGATACGGCCCTTGTCGGTCGCTATCTTGAGGTAGAGGCTGCACTGGCTCGGGCGCAGGCCACACTCGGTGCAATCCCTGCGGAGGCAGGAACCAAGATCGATGCCGCATCACGCGAGATCCTGATCGATTACGATCGTCTTCGCCACGAAACGGAAATCGTCGGATATCCAATCCTTCCGCTCGTCCATCAACTGGCTGATGCCGCTGGCGACGCTGGTGGTTATGTACACTGGGGTGCAACCACCCAGGACATCATGGACACCGCCAATATCCTTCAGATACGCGCTGCCCTGGACATCATCGACGCCGACATCGAGGCCTTGCGAACCATTCTCGTGGGTCTGGCCAAGAAGTATCGCGATACACCGATGGCGGGCCGCACGCATCTTCAACAGGCGCTTCCGGTTACTTTCGGTTACAAGGTCGCCGTGTGGCTGGCCCCACTCGACAGACATGCCGAGCGTTTGCAGCAACTTCGCAGCCGGGTGCTTTTCGGTGAATTCGCCGGTGCGGCAGGAACGCTTGCCTCCATCGGCAAGGGCGGTCTCGAAATGCAGGCTGAGTTCTGCAAGGAACTCGATCTGGCGCAACCGCCCGCCACGTGGCATGTTGCCCGTGACGGTATTGCGGAAGTCGTGACGTTCCTCGGGCTGGTGACCGGTTCTCTGGCGAAAATCGCAACCGATGTCATGATGATGATGTCGACCGAATTCGGCGAAGTTTCGGAACCTTTCGTTCCTGGCCGTGGCGCCTCATCGACCATGCCACAGAAGCGGAATCCGATCTCGAGCGAGCTTATACTTGCTGCTGCCAAGTCGGTCCGCCAGCAGGTCGCGACGATGCTCGATGGCATGATCCACGATTTCGAACGTGCGACCGGCCCATGGCATCTCGAATGGATCGCTGTACCGGAAAGCTTCATTCTCACCGCTTCCGCTCTGGCCAATGCCAGATACATGCTCGATGGTCTCGTGGTCCATGAGGCCCGCATGCGTGAGAACCTCGACCTGACCAAGGGGCTTATCGTGGCCGAAGCCGTGATGATGGCGGCGGCTCAAAAGCTTGGACGTCAACACGCACATGACGTTGTCTACGAAGCCTGCCGCAAGGCAATTGAAGGCGGCGGTATGCTGGCCGATCTACTCAAGGAAAACGCAGAAGTGGTATCAGCACTGGGCGGGCCTGAAGCCATCGATCGCGCTTGTGATCCAGTAAACTATCTCGGCCTGAGCGGTGAGATGGTCGACCGCGCTGTCGCCGGTCGCTGATCTTTAGCAAATCAAGGGTGCTGCTTCTTGGCACCCTTCATCCATTTAAATTTACGGTGCGCATGCCGGGAGGGTATCGCGCGGGAGGACTTCCATGACCGATGTTTCGCATCCGCATGCTGGTACAGCATCGCCCAAACCAAAACCCGCGCTATGGCGCGGGCTCGGCTTCCAGGTCGTTATCGGCATGGTGCTGGGCATCCTCGTTGGCCTTATCTGGCCTGAATTCGGTGCATCGCTCAAACTGTTGGGTGATATTTTCCTGCGACTGATCAAAACCGCTGTTGCCCCTCTCGTCTTCCTGACGGTCGTGGCTGGCATTGCAGCAGCTGGCGATTTCAAACGCGTCGGAAAAGTCGGCCTGATCGCAACAGTTTATTTCGAGATCATCTCGACGATCGCAATCGTGTTCGGCCTCGCTGCTGCCTATCTCTTTGACGTCGGCATCGGTATGGGGCAGACGGCTGCCTCTGCGGGAGCAGCAAAAGGAGCGGCCGACGCCGCTCAGAAGGCAGCAAACTCGCATACGACATTCAGCCAGTTCTTCCTCAACGTCTTTCCGGACAATTTCATGGGGGCGTTTGCCAAGGGGGAACTTCTTCAGGTTCTTGTTATCGCAATTATTTTCGGGGCGGCCCTGCTGTCTCTGAAGCCTGCAAAGCGCACGCCAATCGAAAATGGTCTGACGACGATTTCAACGGCATTCTTCGAGTTCATTCATCTTATCATGAAGCTTGCCCCTTTTGGTACTTTTGGCGCGGTCGCTTACGCCGTTGGTGCCAACGGCACAGACGTCCTGATTGCGTTGGCATGGCTCGTTCTGAGCTTCTACCTGACGATCGTCGCATTTATTGCGATCGTACTGGGCACCGTCTGCGCCATCTTCAAAATCAATCTTCTTGGACTACTGCGCTACATTAAAGATGAGATCATCGTCGTTCTCGGAACTGCATCATCAGAAAGTGTCTTGCCGAAGTTGCTTGAGAAGCTTCCCGGCTACGGCGCGTCCAAGCAAACTGTTGGTCTGGTGATGCCAACGGGCTATGCCTTCAATCTTGACGGCACTTCCATCTATATGGGCATGGGGGTCGTATTCTTGAGCCACGCCTATGGCATCAGCATAAGCTGGACGCAGCTGGGAACACTGATGGCAATCATGCTGCTGACGTCCAAAGGTGCAGCGACCGTGTCTGGCGGCACCTTCGTTGTCTTCGCCGCGACAGTCACCGCATCGGGCTTCATACCGGTCGAAGGCCTAGCCCTCCTGTTTGGCGTCTACCGCTTCATGTCCATGGCTGTCGCGACATGCAATGTGATTGGGAACTGCGTCGCAACCGTGGTGACGGCAAAGCTTTGTAACGAGTTCGATGCGACAAAAGCCGAGCTTGCCAATCGAGACCCGAGAGCCGCCTAAGAACAGATTGCGCGCGAGTTCGAAGTCGCCCTTCCTCAAACGGTTTGATCGTCGTCAACGCACCACGTCGGGTTTCGACGTGGTGCGTTGACGACGATTGTTGATTTCCGCGCCAAATTAATCACGTTTGTTGCTATGCAACGACCCTGGGCCTGCTTTGAATTGATCAAGCCTTTTAAATCACTACCTAAGGCAGGACGGATCAGGCCCAAATGGAAATACGGCTGATTTCAGAGCGAAAATCAGCCTCCCCTTGTCTGTGAGCCGACATTCGCGGCAATAATCAACGAATGCAATAAGGGTTCGAAGCCCACATTCATCACGGTTCGGGTTGGTTGCCGCATTGGAGCCGGAAGGAGGCAGGCTCACCGTATCCGACAAATGGCAGCTATCTCTTGGTTAATGGCCAAGACATACCAGTCCGCTCTCGGCCCCAAATCAGCCAACGTCGGTCAAGGCGCGAGTGGGAGACACAGCTTACAATGGCCTTGCTCAGGGCTAATGATGAGCAGCCAGTCACGCGGCCTGAGAAGGCGATCCGCGTGACCGAAGGCAAGGGTAAATACTGTTACATCGACTTTGCGCCAGGCGTTCCGCATTTTGCAAACTTACCTTTTGCATCCTTGCATTTTGTCGGCGTGGGTGGCTTGGCCGTCGCGCATTTTACGAACTTGCCCTTGGCATCCCGGCATCGCTCGGCGGCAAAGGAAGGGCCGGAGGTGATGATCATGAGAGCAGCTATTGCGAGGGAGATTTTACGAAGCATGGGTTTTCCTTTTCTCGCTGGATGATGCATCAATGAGACGTTAGGTGATCACTGACAACGAATAGTATTATAGGTAGATATAAACTTCCTCAATGACGGCTGAGAGACTGTCTCGATCGTGCGGGCGAAGGAGGCGCTGGCTGCAGCCTCATCACGATGCTCGGACAGCATGAAATGAAGTGGACTTGCCCGGAAGAAGTGGAGAGCGAATCCCTAACCTTTGATAGGATTGTCGCGAAAATCCCGCAGACCGTCCGAAAACTCTTTGGATGAATGCTTGCCTGCGCTGTTTAGGACGGTCTGCGGGATTATTGCGATGAGGACTGCGCCCTGAATATTACCTACAGCTTGCGATATAATCACAAAAAGCGCGAAGTGGGGGCGTAACAAGACGATTGCCAGCGTAGAAGAGGTAGAAACCCGGTCCAGGTGGACACCAATCGGTTAGAATGGAAACGACCGAGCCGTTCTTTATAAGGGAGGACACTTCCGTTTCAAGGAAGTAGGCGATGCCGAGACCATCCGTGACGGCATGAAGGCGGGTCGCTACATCATTAGTGCACAAGGGTCCCACAACAGCGACCTGCAGCCTCTCGTCACCTCTCTCAAACTCCCATCGAAAGAGATGGCCGCCGCTTGGCCAGCGCATGTTAATGCAGGAATGCTGGGACAAGTCATTCGGATGCATTGGAGTCCCCGCCCGCGCTAAGTAGGCTGGAGAGGCGACAGAGATCCATCGCAAGGGACCTGTCAGCGACACGCAGATCATGTCCTTTTCAAGCGCGTCACCCAGCCGAATACCTGCGTCACAACCGCTGGCCACGAGATCGTCAAATCGATCAGATACGACGATCTCGATTTCGATCGCCGGATGGTGCTCAAAGAATCCGGTCAAGAGAGGCGCAAGAGCGTATGCTGCGCCGGCGCTGGAGGCATTGATGCGCAGCCGACCCCGAATGCCATCCATAGGCGCTGAAAATTCTGCCTGTGCGGCGTCGATCTCTGCAAGCGCTGGTCGCAGCCTGTCGTAAAGGTTTTGCCCAGCATCCGTTGGCCGTGTCGTTCGGGTCGTCCGGTTCAGAAGACGTTGATCAAGTCGGCGTTCAAGGCGCAGGATGGTCTGCGTCAAGGCTGAAGGCGTAACCCCCAGCCATTCGGCGGCGCGAGCAAAGTTGCCGCGCTCGATTATGGCCATGAAGGCTCGCAGTTCCGCTACATCTCCTCCGCGCATTCTTAACCTCAGCTAAATTCCCTATTCAAATTATTACGTATTCTAAATAGATGCAATTGGGCCGAAACTCCTGGGCATCAAAGAAACGGGAGACCGAGAATGCAACTCGACCAATACCGGCTCCTCGGCCGATCAGGATTGAAAGTCTCACCAATGGCCTTGGGCACCATGACCTTCGGAACGGAATGGGGGTTCGGTGCCGACGAGATTGTCTCTCGGGCTATGTTCGACCACTATGTTGAGCGCGGCGGAAATTTCATCGACACCGCTAACTACTATACCGGGGGAACGTCCGAGACTTTTGTCGGCCAGTTTGCCAAGGGCCGCCGCGACCAACTTGTGATTGCCACCAAGTATACACTGCCGATGCGACCCGGCGATCCTAATTCCGGCGGCAACAGCCGGCGAGCCATGGTGCGCGGGGTCGAAGATAGTCTCAAGCGGCTTGGTACCGACTATATCGATCTTCTGTACCTTCATGCCTGGGATTTTACGACACCGGTAGAAGAAATTTTGCGGGCAATGGACGATCTCGTATCTGCCGGGAAGATCGTTTATCTCGGTCTGTCCGACATCCCAGCGTGGCAAGCATCTCGCATGCAGGCAATCGCTGATCTTCGCGGCTGGGCACCATTAATAGCTATGCAGGTTGAGTACAATCTGATCGAGCGGACTGTTGAGGGTGATCTGGTGCCCATGTCACGCGACATGGGCATGGGCGTCGTGCCTTGGTCTCCGCTTGCCAGCGGCCTGCTGACCGGGAAATACGGACGTCGCGACCTGGCCCCGGATGCCGCGAAGCCCGGCAGTCGCGCGGCGATCGCTAACGAAGCGGGACCTGTTCCGGAGCGCACCTTTGCCATTATCGACACAGTAAAGCGGGTGGCGGAAGTGCAAGGTGCCACCCCAGGTGCTGTCGCGCTTGCATGGCTTCTGAATCGTCCTGGCGTAATCGCACCCCTAATCGGAGCTCGTTCGCTTGCACAATTGGAAGCTAACCTAGCCGCTCTCGACCTGCAACTCTCTGCCGATGATCTTTCAGAACTCGATAATGCGAGTATGATCAACCTAGGATTTCCGCATGACTATCTGCGACGAACCGCCGTCAATCGAAACATCTACGGAGGAGTTTCGATCGAAACGCGGCAATAGATCAAAGGGCGCGCAGGCTTCATGTCCCCCTAAATCTACAGCGTTGCAAAAGTCGGGTTCAATTATCGAGCAAAACTCAGGCAGACAGTCCAGAAACTCTTTGGATGAATGATGGTATGCGCTGTTCAGTGCTGGAATTCTGCAGGTGACGAAATCTTTTTGATTTTGATGTCCCTAGTGTCCGATAAGTTTCTTATCGGACACTAGGGAGGCTTGCCTTATGGTGGCGGAAAGAAGCGCTCACTGCGTCCAAATGCGGCCTTCAAACAGCCAATCAGGGACTTCTATGTCCTTGCAAGCGGGGTGATTGGCAAGGACCTGTCGCAAAAACCGAACTGCTCCATATGCTTCAGTGACGAGTTCGCGTTGCTGCTGGTAGTAGCCCTCATCGAAAATGTTGTCCTCGATCTTATGGGCGGGCTTCTGGCGAGCCTTACGGACAGTTCTGAACCCCTCGTTGATCGCGGCCAAATCCCCATCATCCTTGGGTTTAAATTTCGCTGTCAGCCACTCCATCAGTAGCGAGATCGTTCCTTTCATTCTCTTGATCTCTTCGCCGCTTTCCATCCTACCGTATTCATAAACTTCAATATCCCCTTCGAAAAACTTGTAATTCATGTCGTCAGACATGAGCTGGTCAAGTCGGAGGCAGAAATCTGAAAACTCCTTTTTGGTAGGACGGATCAGGAAGCCGAAATGGTCTGGGCGGCGATACGCTTCATAGTCGGACTTGAAGAGTCTCGACTTCCCCATACGTTCGCTCATGACGTTGATGATTTTCTTCTCTTCTAGGATCGCGTCGAATACCGACACACCTTCAGGCCATTCACCAAGAATGCTCGACCGATAATAATCCGGATGGAGCTTGAAATCGCCTTGGAGTTCAAATCCAGCCCAATAGGCCTGCTGTTCTGGCGACATGTCATGAAGATACCGAAGAAACGCAGCGACATAACGGTTCACGTTGTCGTCGAACGCAAAACCGAACTGCGCATATTCGTGGGTCTCTTTGTCGGCGCTGTCGCGGTAGATAGTCCCAGACGTGTCGTCGACCGAATAGCTAAAGGTGGGATCGTTGCGGTATCGCTCCAGCACCTCTAAGCGAAAGGTCCGGAATTCAAGCTGTGGGGCTCCAAGCTTCAATGCCGCCGTGTAAGGGGCGGCGGGATCGGGATCAACGCCTGCGACATCGATCAGAGCCTTTCTAGTAGGGAACAAACACCCGAACTTCAAACCCTTGTTCGAGACTTGCTCGACTTGATCGGAGATCGGCCTGGCTGGCAGTAGCCGACTGTGCGGATTATTAGTTTCCTTGTCGTTGATAAGGTCCACCAAACCTGCCTCAATCAGTTCGACCAAAGCAGCTTTCTCGTCGGGAGAATGGATTGCGCGACTTGGCCAACCGTTGAAGTCACTGGACGTTTGATACTTTTTCAGAACCATAGCCAATATCGTTGCTGCGTCCATGTCCATCTCCCCGGCATCACTGCGCCGACCTTTTGCTCCGTTATCACCGGAAATACAGTGGAACGTCATTGATTGCGACAGCACTTCGCAACCGCGCTAAGCCAACGATCAGGAAGTTCAACTCAGGTGACAACAGCGATGGGCAAATCTCTTGACGAAAGCGCATTCTACGGCTTCACGCCGGGGTATTTCGACAACTTCCTCGATGATCGGGATTATCTGCACACGCTCGTTCACGACATCGATTGGCAAGCGCAGCTCCTCGCTGTTCGGCAAATGATCTCCCGCAATCGCCAGGCAGGAGAGGCATTTTCCAAGGCAATCAAAGACGATGCTGCCGAGCTTGAAGCCTACAATGGCCCGCACCGCTACCATTATGAGGATCAACATACCGACATGAAGTTCGAAGCTTCATATCGGGACGCCGCAGAGAGCATGGCAGCAATCGGGATGATCGCGCCGATGATCGAAAGCACCTTTGGTCAGGCACTGGCCGCCCTGGGCAACATGTATGATCGAAAAAACTAAACCCTGCGGATCATGACCGCTGGAAGCGGGCAGGAAATCACAAAGAGCGATGGAATTGCCAATTCTATTTCAACAAAAAGAAGGAGGCGAAAAACAACATATTTCAGGGGCTTCCTCAACTTGCCGCAGCTTGCGGCCTCGACAGATTTCTGTCCCAGGATTTCATGAGTTGGTTCGAGGCCATGTTTGTTTATCGCAACTTCATGTTCCATGGCGGCTTTGAGTGAACTATCGAACGGCGGGACTTCTTCGAACAGGAAATTGAGAAGAATAGTTGGGGCAAGTTGTTCACCTGCTCTACGAGCAACGGCCGACCATGGATTTTTTACCTTGAAGACGAGGCGATCCTTGCGATGCCGAGCATGGTTGAAGAAATGCTCGACAGCTTGGGACGATTCACCAAAGCGCTACCCTCAGAGCTGACTTCGGACTCATGAGGCAACAGTCAGATCAAAGGTTTCGATGCTCGGTCGTTCTTCAGTTCCAAACCGGTGCCACGCTTCTCTAAACTCCGGCCTATCATAGGCGGTCGGCTGCAGCCATATGGAGACCTTTCCATTGGCGCTTTTCGAGGGATCGCTGTGGAGGCACAGCGCCTTCACCTCCTCCAGGGTCATAATGAAACAGACCGGAGCGTCGGCTTTGGCTTTGATGGTGATGATCCACCATTCGGACCTGAGGTTATCTAGGTTCCCGCCCAGGCCGACCGGGTCTCGTTTTGTTAGTCCTTTGCTTTGGACCCCGAAAAAGATCGTCTCATCGTCATTCGCGCAGAAGAGGTCGCTGCCTTTGGAATTTCTGGCTGTGAGCATGACATTCCAGCCCCGGCGCGAAAGCTGCCAAGCAGCGTAATGCAAAGCAGCGTTGCCCGTCACCTGAGATGATTTAACGTCCACGAAACCTCCTCTAAACCTCAGCCGACTGCGAACTATCACCGGCAGATGCGGGATAAGGAGCGTTGATCGCATTATTCACGAAGTTGCGAATGTCTTCGGCTCGATAAAGCATAAACGCTCCATGAGACGTGCCGTGCGTGATCATACCTGCAAAGCCGAGGTGATGATTCATGTCGTCATCACCCCACACGAAAAAAACGGGTGCGCCACTCCAGCCATTGGGATTGCCAATATCTTCACCGTGACGTGGGTGGGCGCTGATTGCCTCGCGGCTATCTTCAAAACTCGGCCGGAAACTCTTTTCGTCGAATAGGAGCGTCTTCGGACTGGAGATCACATTAACCCCAGTGGCGTTCCAATCTTCATCGAAAACTGGCTCGTATGCCTGTGTCGCGAAGGGGTATCCGATACTGAACGCCAGCCTTATTTTTTCCGCACGTACCTCGGAAACGGTGCGCGTCTGATCGAGATCGAGGCCAACGAATAGCGGCCCAAGATCATGCGTGCCTCGCTGCCTCTCGTATTCCAACAACAGAATATCTTGCGGCAACAAATCGTCGGTATTGTTGACCAGCAATCGAGAAGCGCCATTTGGGGAAAGACCGACGTGACCGCCTTCGACTGGAAGGACTAGGCACGCGTCATGCGGCTTGAAGTCCTCGCCGTCCATTCGCAGCTGATGCTTAGTTGATAACTGCAGGTGATGATTCTTGTGTCTGAACAGGAAGCATGACCCCGAGTAAGCGAGGTCAAATACTGCGTCTTCTCGATGAAACATGAGGGGTCGGCAATACTGCAGCATGCTTTTAGGAATATGCTTAAACGGAGTTAGAACGCCGTTGATGAAAACAGACAATCGCGCATTGGCTTCCGGTAGTCCGATCATGTCGCAACTCGCTCTTCGCTATATCTTTTAATCCAGTTGGATCGCTCGACGCGGCCGAGCCTGGCGGCGAGTTTCTTCCAGCTGTTCCTGCTCTAGGAGCCAGTTTATAGCGCTGTCGAGCGTGAGTAACGCCATCTTGTTGATTTCCACTGAGAAGTGACCCGGCGGTGGAGTGAACCCCTCGGGCTGGACCAACGGGGCGCTTCAAACTAAGCCGCCTGCTGGGCGAGTTGGGTTTCAAATTCTTCTGGCGATCGGTAGCCAATGGCTGAGTGCAGCCGCTTGGCATTGTAGACTTCTTCGATGAACCTGGGCAATCGCTCGGCGACGTCTGCGAAGGTTTCATACCCGGCCGGATAGATGTCCTCGACTTTCAGAGTCTTCATGAAGCTCTCGGCCTGCGCATTGTGATAAGGGTTGCCAACGGCGCTCATGGATCCCTGTAGGCCTGCCGCATCGAGCGCTCGTCGATAGGTCTCACTGGCTCTGATGATGTAACCGCCCTCCGACGACCTCAATGTGCGAAGGTGGGTCTCCATGGGTCCACACAGGAGAGCGGTTATGTCGAAGATTGTCACAGTCGGGCTGGATCTGGCGAAGAATGTGTTTCAGGTGCACGGGGCTGACGAGACAGGCCGCGCTGTGTTGCGTAGGAAGCTGCGCCGAGATCATGTGCTTTCGTTCTTCAGCCAGTTGCCTCGGTGTATTGTTGCGATGGAGGCCTGTGGCGGGGCCCATTTCTGGGGTCGTGAGATTGGCCGCCTGGGTCATGAGGTACGGTTGATCTCGCCGGCCTACGTCAAGCCCTTCGTGAAGCGTCAGAAGAACGATGCTGCGGATGCTGAGGCGATCTGCGAAGCAGTGACACGCCCGACGATGCGCTTTGTTCCGGTAAAAAGCGAGGAAACGCAAGGCGCAGCAATGCGCTTCCGCGTGCGCGAACTTCTGATCCGGCAGCGAACGCAAATCATCAATGCCTTGCGCGGCCATCTGGCAGAATTCGGACAAATCGTACCGCAAGGTGCAGCCAACGTATCGCGGCTGGTTGCAATCATAGAAAGTCCGGAAAGCGACCTGCCAGCGGATGCGATCACCACGCTGGGTGTATTGGTCACGGTGCTCACGAACCTTGAGGCGGAGATCGGTAAACTTGATGCCGAGATCGCACACACAGCCAGGGAGAATGAAGTGGCGCGGCGCCTGATGACGGTTCCGGGCATCGGCCCACTGATTGCCACGGCGATCGCAGTCCTGGCTCCGCCGCCGCAGACTTTCCGTAAAGCACGCGACTTTGCAGCCTGGCTTGGCCTGACACCCCGGCAGCATTCCACCGGCGGCAAGCAACGGCTCGGGTCAACGACGAAGATGGGCGAGCGCTCTCTACGACGCCTGCTGATCATCGGGGCCAATAGTGTCATCATAAAGCGGCGCGTCCATGCCGAAGCGCGACCCGGCACTTGGTTGGGCGCAATGCTGACGCGCAAGCCGCCACTGCTGGTGCGGGTCGCACTGGCAAACAAAATGGCGCGGATCGTCTGGGCTTTGATGGTTCGAGGCGGCGTCTACCAGTCTCCGGCCGCAGCCGCGTAAGCGTCTTCGGTCGCGAGGGCGTCGGAGCAAAAGAGGGCAAGGAGTCGTTTGGCGCAACGGTCGTGAGACGGGATCGGGACAACCAGCTTGCAACAGAGTGCCTTTGAGCACGCGGCTCTGATGTGGACCCGATCTGCGAACACCATACGGGCCCGCGGCATGTTGATCGCCGCATCAGAGGCCGGATACATGTCAGCACCCGACAACGCGTCAAAACAGGCTAAAATACCCTCTTGCGCATGAGGCGGTTATACATGTTGCAAAGATTTCAAATGGCGAGGGAATTCCAGAGGGCATCGTAACGTTAACCGAACATCGAGCAAAATTTGGGATCTGGCTGGATGACCAGATTTACCCGTGATCCTCTTTATCGTCGGCATCGATTTCCAGCGGAAGTTATCGCCCATGCCGTTTGGCTGTATTTCCGGTTTCCGCTCAGCCTGCGGATGGTTGAGGATCTGCTAGCAGCGCGTGGCATCATCGTCTCTCATCAGACCGTTCGACTTTGGGCTGAGAAGTTCGGCAGACACTTCGCCAAGGACATCCGCAAGCGATCTGCGGGCAAGCTCGGGGACAAATGGCACCTTGATGAGGTAGGTATCACCATCGGTGGAAAGAAGCACTGGCTTTGGCGCGCCGTTGACCAGGACGGCTTTGTCCTCGACGTGCTGGTGCAAAGCCGTCGCAACGCCAAGGCGGCAAAGCGTTTGATGCGCAAGCTCCTCAAAGCGCAAGGCCGCGCGCCGCGTGTAATGATCACTGACAAGCTACGCTCCTATGGCGCGGCAAAATGGGAGATCATGCCCGGCATCGAACACCGTTCTCATAAGGGACTGAACAATCGAGCGGAGAACTCCCATCAGCCCGTCCGACGAAGGGAGAGGATCATGAAGCGCTTCAAGTCGGCGCGACATCTTCAGCGTTTCGCGTCCATCCACGACTCGATCGCAAACCTCTTCAACCTTCCCCGCCACGATCTTCCATCCAACCATCATCGCGAACTGCGAACAGCAGCCTTGGATATTTGGCGAGACGTCGCTCGCCTTCAAGCTGTCTGATCGGAGCAAATATCGCGCTTCCTTGGAATTGGCACGTTAACTTTACGATGCCTATGCATGTAACCGATGGCGAATTTTATGCCGAAATGGAGCGACGCGCCGCTGCCCTACCGGAGAAAGCGGAGAAATGGTCGTTCAAGCTCATCCGCATTGCTGCGGAACGTAAGCGTACCGTCGCTCGACGCAAGAAAGCTGTAACATGACCGTGCTGCCGTAACGGAGAAATCAAGGGTGGCAGCGGTCTGGGCTAAGGGACCCAGCATTTCTGGAATCATGGAAGATCTGGATGTTGGCGCCCGATATTCCGCGCCACTGGATGAGCCCAGGCGAAACATTTGGGCGCGGACCGCGACGCCCTCGAAAATTTTGCGGATGGAGGCTGGGTTATCCATCGGTAGCTCCTTTGGGGTTCAAAGGAACGAAGTGCGGACGGTCCATCCTACCTGACCATCTTCTTCAGTCCTGCATCACCCTTCTAGAGCCGCCGACATCGCGGTCGACTGGGTCAAGGGCCGGCAAGGCCGGGCGAAGCCTCCCTTGATGCTGTCGACGCGGTGCGGCCACCCGTTCCTCTTTTTCTCCTTCCCCTGCGTCACCATCAGCACGTCATTTCAATCCCGCCCATATTGCTTCATCTCGATCGCACCTAGTTTGCCTTCAGGATTGAACAAAGTGGCGAGCATCTTCATCTGACATCCATTTTCGGCAGCCCACGTCGCGATACTGTCGTTCAAATCATGCTCCTTTCCACACGCTTGCGTGTTTGCGGAGACCGCAAGCACGTCAGCAACGCTGGCTGAAGACAGCATCCAACCGAGTGGAAGCCGCAGATCTCCGATAGGAAGGACGTGCGGGAAGAAGCCATTATCAACATCGGTACCTTGGGCCATTTCACGATCCTGTGGCGGAGCAAAAGCTGCGCGCGCACGATCAATCGCGAGAAGGCCTCGGGCACTTCTCGCTTGAAGCATCGTGGTCAACGGATCGCCCAACCAAGACTGCGACGGGTTCGGCGTCGCTTTGTAGGTGTAACCAGGCAGTCCATCGACCGCCTCGCTCATGGGCATGTAGGCAAGAAAAACAGGAGTGCCGCATCCGGACCAGTTGGCCGTCTTTGTGTAAGACCTCTCAATGCGAACCGGGCAGGAGCAACTACCGAGGTCGCCCAACACTGGCTTGCCGCGAGCACACTGTGCATGGAGGCGTCCGAGTTCACGAATCTGCGCGATAAGGTCCATGGCTGTATCGGCACCCGAATTCTCATAGTAACCCCCATCCGCAAGAATGCGGTAAGAGTCATCAGAGACGCGCAAGCGCGCAGTCGCCGTAAGCCAGGGAAACCGGGCGCTGATAAAGGCAGCTTGGTTTAACGCAATGTCACGCGTCGATGTGATCGAGCCTGAGGGAAAGCTCGCAGCGCCGATTGCCCCGGCACCGTCGAGCGGAGAAATGATGACACGGTTCCCCTCGCTGGTATCTGTGGTCACGAACAATGTTGCTGGGCGTGATCCGTTCGCCTGCCAGCTGGCCCTGAGTGGCTCCCTCATGTGCGGGTTATCTGAGGCCATATTTGCGATCGCCTCGGCAAGTATTTCTCCGCTATCGGGGAAAATGTTGACGAACGGGATCAAAAAGTCGGCCACCTGGGCAAATAGAAGATTGGCGAGAGGCGGAGAAATCAAGTCGGTCGTGAGCGGCTTGGTGTCGACCGGCGCATCGGACGGGTCTGGTTGTCGACAAGGAACCAATGGGCCAGGCTTGGCACGTGCGGCGCTCGTGGCCGAATAGAGAAGTGTGCCGATTGATCCGCCGGACACTCCCACGGTCGCAAATAGATGATTGGGGAAGCTGGGGCAGATCGCTTGCATCGCGCTAAGTGCGAGGAAGCCATGGGCAGCGGCGTAGATCCCGCCACCTTCCGCGGAAGCGATGATCACCGGATAGGGCCTGCCAGTTTTCCGGTATACGTCGAGATCGGGACGCGACTTAAGCCATGCCTCAAATGCAGTCTGGGCTGTTGGAGCGTCGCGAAAAGGAACGGCGGGTGGTTCGAGCAGTGGAACAGGCCTGCTTCCAGCCCCGCAGATCGCAGCGATGAGGCAGATCGCCAGATAGCCTCCGGTAAGACCCGGCCTTAAGGCGCCAATGCTGAGCAGCAACCCAATGAACGAAAGTCCGAGCGTTATGACGGTCATCGGGCCAATTGCGACCGGAAAGCCGATCGGAGAGAGAAGCGTCACGATCAATGTTAGAGCAAAACAGACCAGCGTCAGTCTGACGGTGATCGTCACCGCATGACCGGACTTTCTCATCGTCACCCGACGAATAGTGGTTGCTGCCAGGGCAGCTAAGGGAACACCCAGTAGCGCAACCCATAGCAGACGAGGGGCCCATAACGCTGACATGGCGCTCAGCGAAAATGAGGGGACGCAGGAAACGAGGACGTCGATCCAGGACAACGAATGGCGGGATGACGAGAGTGCGAGAAGGCCGGCCGCTGCCAGGGCAGGCGGCAAAATGAAGCCAGCCCATTGGACGAATGTTGCCTCGGTCGAGAAATTCGCAACGATGTGTGTCAGTTGACCGGGTGCAGCAATAAGGATCACCAGATAGACTGCCGCAAGAGCAAACATTGCCAGTCTCGTTGCAACATATCGGTAGACAGACGAGACTATTCTAACGATGAACTGCTCGATCCAGCCGAGAAATACCACAATACGTGTGCTTTGATGTCCATGCCTCAGATTTGAACGCGCAATTTGTTCTTCCAGGCCAGAGCGCTTATCTTCTTTGTCCATTCCTGCCCCCATTGCGGCCGAGCCGCATTCCCTAACTTAGCGTGTGCAAGGTACGCTGGTTGCAAACAATATAGAATCCCGCGCCTTTATTGCCCCCGATTTATTACGTTGATGAAACAACGGGAGGTCGCGAGGCTATTTTTAGCGTTCAACGGCTTCGTCGATCTCATTGGATCATCCCGTGCCGACGCCTGTGAGGTCAATCCGGCAATCCTATCGGCGCTCTCACCCAATGCCGACGAAACCACGACTTCTTTTCTGGGGCGGGGTCGTCCTATGTAATCGGCAAGGTGGTGCCGACGAGGGATGAGGGCTGGGATTTCTAAGTTATTGAGAGTTTTCATGGATCGATACGCCGCCCGCTCTGAATTCAACGGGTCGGCGGTTCAGATCCCTTCAAGGCGCACGTTCTCTAAAATTGGTGCCAACGTGGCGCATCGCAACCAGTTTGCAGGAATGCGACGAGGAATGCCTTAGCCGATTGCGCCAAAACTGTTGACAAACACATCTGAAATCGCTGCTGCCATCCATCGAAATGGGCCCGGCACTATCGCGGCTGTTCATGTGGTAGTGGTTCCGTCGACCGCTATCCTGGTTTAGATTAACTAAATCTAGCCTACGCCTTGGGAATATTGCCGGCTCGAGCAGGGCTCCATAAGTTGTCGAAATCGAAAAAAGACATCATGGTGATTGTGGGTTCACGCTGAAGCGCGACCTGCGTGGCTTTCAAGCTAGCTGGCATGTCGCATCTGCGCGAGCAGTTTCTTGCGGAAGACCTCAGCCGGCGTTCGGTAGCCGAGGCATTTACGCGGTGTCTGATTGAGCCGATTGCAGATCTCAATCAGATCGGTGTCGGCTACAGACAAGGGATCGACGTCCCTGGAAAGCCATTTTCGCGCTCGCCTGTTTGTATTTTCGACCGTTCCTTTCTGCCAGGGCGACTGAGGGTCACAAAACCATGTTTGCGTGCCTATACCAGCCTGAAGGTACGGCCAATCAGTGAATTCTGTGCCTCGGTCGAATGTCATTGATCGGCGGGCGAGGTGAGGGAGGCTCCTCAGCGCCTGGATGATGCCATCCATGACCGGGCGGGACTGGCGATCATTGTTGCGCAACAAGATCGTAAAGCGGCTCACCCGCTCAACGAGCGATGTCATGTTGGCCTTGCCGAACTTCTTCCGGAACTGAATCAGATCGCATTCCCAATGCCCGAACTGCTTGCGTTCAGCAACGACATCCGGACGATGCAGAATGTTGAGTTCCGGACTAAAGCGTTGACCATGCTTGCGTCTTGCATGTCGTGGTCGTCGCTTAGCTCGATGCTCCGGCAGGTGACGCCACAGCTTGATGGCATGACCGTCGGCCGAGTATGCGAACTTGTAAATTGTCTCGTGGCTGACAAAGATCGGATGCTGTTCCAGCCGCATGCGACCGGCGATCTGCTGGGGCGACCAACCATGCATGATCCGGTCGATCACGGACTGCCTCACATTCGCAAAGCGCGCCAGCTTCCGCAGCTTGGCGCGCCGTTCGCAAGCCATGTCATGCGCCGTGACACAGTAATAGCCATTCAGGTCCGGGACCACCTCATCGATGAACGTATTCCGCTTGATTTCACGAAAGATCGTCGAGCGATGACGACCGAGTGTCTCGGCGATCATCTCAATACTCTGGCCCGCCATACGCCAGCGAGCGATCTTGCGACGTTCGTCCAAGTCGATATGGGAGTAGGTGCGTTTCATTGCGCTTTCCTTGCAAACGATAAACCTTTGTTATCTATTGCAAGTCGCACTTCATCCTTGAACCCACCTGTTCGTTCTGCTGGCGGCAATCATGCTTGCCGCGTTGGTAATGACATCCGGAATGGAACATCGGCTGGCGGAGTTCGGCTCCTCGACCCAGGCGAAGCTGATGCTAGGACGAACTGGCCTTGCCCTCCCCTACATCGCCGTCGCCGCAATTGGTGCCATTGCATTGTTTGCGGCAAATGGATCAGCCGACATCAAGACGGTGGGTGTGAGCGTCCTTGCCGCAAACAGTGCGGCGATCGTTATCGCGATGATACGCGAGACGATCCGCCTGACCGGCATCGCTAGCAGCGTACCGGCAGGGCAATCGGTTCTCACCTATGCCGATCCAGCGACAGCGGTCGGTGCGGGCGTCGCCTTCATCAGCGCAATGTTTGCGTTGCGCGTTACGATCAAGGGAAATGCCGCTTTTGCTCAAACCGGACCTAAGCGGATCGGCGGAAAGCGAGCGGTGCATGGCGAAGCCGACTGGATGAAGTTGCAGGAGGCGGCAAAGCTCTTTCCCGAACCCGGCGGCATCGTTATTGGCGAGCGATATAGAGTCGACAAGGACAGCGTGGCCACCATGCCTTTTCGGGCCGATGAGCCACAGAGCTGGGGTGCGGGCGGCAAGTCGCAGCTGCTCTGCTTCGATGGGTCGTTTGGCTCCTCGCACGGCATCGTTTTTGCAGGCTCCGGCGGTTTCAAGACGACGTCGGTGACGATCCCAACAGCGCTCAAATGGGGTGGCGGGCTGGTTGTGCTTGATCCGTCAAGCGAGGTTGCACCGATGGTCGTTGATCACAGGCGCAAGGCTGGCCGGAAGGTGATTGTGCTGGATCCCACCCTTCAGGGAGTGGGCTTCAACGCGCTCGACTGGATCGGCCGTCACGGCAATACGAAGGAAGAAGATATTGTCGCCGTGGCCACCTGGATCATGACCGACAATGCGCGCACCGCATCCGTCCGCGACGACTTCTTTCGCGCCTCGGCCATGCAGCTTTTGACCGCACTCATCGCCGACGTTTGTCTGTCCGGCCACACCGACGCGAAGAACCAGACACTACGCCGTGTCCGGGCCAATCTCTCCGAACCGGAGCCCAAGCTGCGGGGACGTTTGACCGAGATTTATGAACAGTCGGAATCCGACTTCGTGAAAGAGAACGTCGCTGTCTTCGTCAACATGACGCCGGAGACGTTTTCCGGTGTCTACGCGAACGCGGTGAAGGAGACACACTGGCTGTCCTATCCGCACTATGCTGGCCTCGTATCTGGTGACAGTTTTTCGACCGACGATCTAGCCAACGGTGGAACGGATATCTTCATTGCACTCGATTTGAAGGTGCTGGAAGCCCATCCAGGCCTGGCACGAGTCGTCATCGGCGCGCTGCTCAACGCCATTTACAATCGCAACGGTGATGTGAAGGGACGCACGCTCTTCCTGCTCGATGAGGTCGCCCGGCTCGGATACCTGCGTATCCTAGAAACCGCACGCGATGCCGGGCGCAAATACGGCATCACGCTGACGCTGATCTTCCAGTCGCTGGGCCAGATGCGCGAGGCTTATGGGGGTCGGGACGCGACGTCCAAATGGTTCGAGTCCGCATCCTGGATATCATTTGCGGCGATCAACGATCCTGATACCGCAGATTATATCTCGAAACGTTGTGGTGACACCACGGTTGAGGTCGACCAAACCAATCGCTCTTCCGGAATGAAGGGATCGTCACGGTCGCGATCAAAACAGCTCAGCCGCCGGCCACTGATCCTGCCGCATGAGCTGCTGCGCATGCGCAGCGACGAGCAAATCGTCTTTACTGCTGGCAATGCGCCGCTACGCTGCGGGCGCGCCATCTGGTTTCGACGTGAAGACATGAAAGCCTGCGTTGGAGAGAATAGGTTCCACCACCCCCATACGACAACAACGGCCATTACCGCACCCAAAGTGACGAAGTCGGATGAAGACTGACGTGGTACGCTCCTGTCAACAGGGCGATCCATACCTATCCGTTTTGTCCACATTGGGCGCGGCTACGTTTCTTTGCAACCAGTCGAGGCCGCTTCGACGTCGAGGTGTTTCGGCTCGGCTGTTGGCATCCAGCCTCGTGTATATCCGCAGCCCATTGCAACCGCCGCCAGCCGCAACTGTTCATGAAGATGGCGACAATCTTTGAGCAAAGTCCGGATGGCGGCCGTCGCGTCTCCATCGTGCCAAGCGATGAGGTGAGCCGCCTCATCATGAACCTGGGGTTCAATTGGTTTTGTTTGCATGGCCCGCCCCGATGTTGAGAGTGAGTTGCTGGCCACCGTATTTCCTTACCATATATGTCGGAGGACGACGTATCATGGCCTCTGCCTTGCGTTGCATTTCCAAGCGTTGAGCCATGTGGACCTCACGGGCAGCTCGTATCTTGGATATTTCCTGTCTGGCGTTTTGAATTGCAATGTCGGCTGTGTTCATGGTGGTCTCCGATCAATGTTCACTTTATGTTCTCATCATCGATAGAGAACGTCAAGCCTCAACACGACATAGGCATCGACGGGATCGACCCTTGGCGGACTGTTGGGCAAAATTCTGCCGATCAGCGGCATCGTCAACACGGTGATCGAAAAATTTCGCTCCGACACCATTGGAATTGCCCGAACCGAACAGATCGGTCTCTACAAGAACACCACCGTCGGTCACACCATGACCATCAACGCTGGCGAGGAATTCATCATCAAATGTGGCGAATCCAAGCTGATGATGGACAAGGCTGGCAATGTCACGATCGTCGGCACGAAGTTCAATTTCGCCGCATCGGGACATGTCCAGATCAACGGCGAAGTCATCGATCTGAACTGAGGGCGCGTGCATGCTGGGAAAAAATCTCACGCGCCTTGCTGCCATCGGCTTCGAGCAAGCCCATCGCGACGGCGAGGATATGGGCGTGATCGCGGTGCGAGGACGTTATCAGGTCAACGCGGACGGCTCTCTTCAGCTCAGTGATCGGCAGGATATCGTGCTGGTGGATGAGTATGACGGCAATCCCCATACCTCGCCTCTGATCAAAGCTGCTGATCTCATTCCATTCAAACCGGCAAGCGACATCACGTTTCTCGGTGCAGCCTATGCGCCGGACGGGCGCGCCAAACAGGACTGGCTCGTTGCCATCAAGGTTGGACAGCTTTCTCATGCCATTCGGGTGACAGGAGCACGGTCCTGGGTCTGCACCGCAGGCAAATGGCGCTTGTCAGATCCGCAGGAGGCGACCGAGGTTCCGATTGATTATCGATTGGCAGCCGGCGATGGCCACATCGAAGGACTGGGCTCGCCCAGCGTTCCCGGCAATCCGATAGGCGTATCGAGGCCGACGCCCGAACAGGCGTTGTCATCCGCATCAGTGCCAGCACCACGCATCGATGACGCCGAAGAAGACTATTCCGATCCGTTTTTTGCACGCAAGCCGCTAGGCCTCGGACCGGTGGCGCCATTCTGGTATTTTCGCCAGAGATATGCTGGCACCTATGACGACACTTGGCAGGCGCATCGTCATCCTCAGCTTCCCGTCGATTTCGACTATCGGTTTTATCACTCGGCCCATCCGTCGATGATCTATCCAGGTTTTCTGGCGGGCGACGAGATGGTGGAGATGGCGAGGCTGACGCCTGGCGGCGGGACGTTCAAGTTCGCGCTCCCTGCGCTGCGCCCTGTTGCGAGCTATCGGTGGCGCGACGGCCGCGAGGTTGTGGTGCAGCTCAACCTCGACGGCGTGCATATCGACTTTCGCAATGGCGCCCGGAACGTCGATTTGACCTGGCGCGCCTGGCTGCCGATCTGCCCGAATTTTCTATGTATCAACCTGTCAGACAGGCCGTTTGCGGATCAGGAAGCGGCCAGCCTGCCACGCGCCAGCCTGCATGGACTGACGGAGGTGCTGGCATGAGCTATCCATCGCAAGAGGCAAGCCGCGAGACGCGATTGGGTCTGATCATCTCGAAATATCCTGATGTTTGCCGCTCGCCGCATGCCTGCGTGCCATACAATATTATAGCCTACCAATCCGACGCAGCCGGCACGGCCGCGACAGTGCATATGACTGGGCAGCGCGCCCACAAGCAAAATTCGGTTGTCACGAAATGCTTCGGCGACGAGCCGGGCGTGGGTCTTGGCGTCAAATCGAATACTGTTGGCTCTGTGTGCCATCGCAAAACTCATTCGCGCAATGTCCGTATCGAGGGCCAATGGGCCACCCGCGACACCGACGAATGGTATATGAACAACAAGAATACCGTCGGTAAACTGGTTTGGTACACGGGGTCGAAGGATTTTAAGCCAACGCCTCCTTTAGAACAACCGTCCGCTAGCCGGAGCCAGGAAGGTCTGGTCATGAGCGATGCGACGCCCATGACCTTCGAACCTGGCAAGGAATACGCCTTCAACGATACGACCGGACAATTTACAAAACCCGCCCAAACCCAGCCGACCGATACGAAGCAGACAGCGTCGGATGGATCGCGATGGTGGACCATCATCAACGGGCTCAAAAACATCCGATCGATCAATCCGAGCGGTGCAGGCGCTATGGAGCTGATGGGGGCGGCTGACTATTATCTGAAGCAGAACGTCAATGAGCCGACGGACTGGTTGAGTCATGGCTTTCTAAAAACGCAACCGACTCACACGAATACTCCTATCGATAATGGTGTCCCAACCAACACGGCCCCGACCGAACCTGAAAAGAAGCAGGAACTTGAGGAGAAGCAAACGACGGCGCCGGCCAATGGGCGGACGGATGGAAATACCAAGATCACGGGGCAACAGAAGCGCAAAAGGGAGTGCCGGTGCGTCACGGGCGCCTATGATGATATCAAGAATGTCTGCGGTGTCGAATGTGGTTCTGATTATCAGGCGCACCATATCGTGCCGGATTATACGCTGCGTTACGGTAATCGTGCAGAGGCCGAGAAAGGGCAGAAACGAATTCCTGGACTGCCAACGTTCGGACAGGGACCTGCGATCTGTTTGAAGGGATATAAGGCCGACGCGGGGAGTGAACATGGACTGGCGCATCAGGCGGATGAAGAGGTTGCAAAACTTGGTTCAGGATGGAGTACCCCACAGGGAACGGCGGATATGGAGAGCATTAGGAGGATTTCAAGAGATGCGGCTGTTTCTGCAACCGAAGGTGAATGTGAACGGGAAATTGACACCGCACTCAATGCTCAACCGTCCTTACGTTCAAATATTCTCGGGCGAACGACCATCATGCCGCCTGCGAAAGGAACGGAACCTTATAATCTTCTGTCAACCGGTGCTCGCGCAACACTTCACTAAGAGGCGATATGTCAAAAAAACAAGTTAGCTTTACGCGTCTTTGCGCGGTCAACAGGGACATCGTCTATCTTGGCACCATGCCCGACGATCAGGAACTGGCTACGCCGTTCACGGCTATCTGCCAGTACAATGCGGGAGAGTGGTCTTATGAGACATTCGATTTCGCGCTGGCAAGTTTGACGCTTTATCGCGAGCCAGACAGTCCTCACCGCGTCCTCTATGTGTTGGGTGAAACTGGCACAGTCGTCAATTTCCACACGAAGGACCGTGAGACAATCTTGGATCTTCCCAAGGCTCCTCGCACAAAACATAGGCTCGGCTATCTGCAGGCGATCAAACAAATCGGCGATCACCTTTATGTTTGTGGTGGCGGTGGACAAACCTATCGACGCTCCTCGGAAGGGCAATGGCAGGCATTGGACTTGGATTTATTTGACGGGCCCGATGCAATTATGGATCGAAAATCAGAGTTGAGTTTGCTTAGCAGTTTGATGGCTTTACCGGAAAATCAAACTGATGAAAACTATGCAAAATCAAAGGAACTTAGGGAGAAAAATCAGTCTAATATCCTTTGGAACCTATCCGGCCTCTCCGAAGACAGCATCTACTTTGCAGGGGAAAAGAAAAAGGTCTACTGGTTTGACGGAGAGAAAATCACCGAAATCCCGACCGAGGCGGATCGTGGCCTCCTCTCCATCTTCGTGGAAAATGAGGACCGCGTCTGGGTCGCCGGCCGTGATGGGAACTTCCTCGTCGGCAATCACAAGACAGGGTTTCGTGATCTCGACGCGCTGCGGGGAATTGATGGTTGGCCAAGCTTCAACGGCATGACCATGTTCAACGGGCGCCTCTATCTCTCCAGCTATGCCGATCCTCGCGGGCTGTTCGTGTTCGATGGCCACCATGTCGAACAAGTGCGCTCCGGTCTTACGCCCGACATCGAGGATGTCTCCGCCGTCGATGCGGTCGACGGCGTGCTATGGGTCATGGGCCGCAAGGACTTGCTGCGCTATGACGGTACGCACTGGGAGCGTATCGATTTCCCTGGCAATGATCCGCTCAGGTGAGCTTATGAAAAAGGCCAGTTTCACGCGTCTTTGCGCGGTCAACAGGGACATCGTCTATCTCGGCACCATGCCCGACGATCAGGAACTGGCTACGCCGTTCATGGCTATCTGCCAGTACAATGCGGGAGAGTGGTCTTATGAGTCATTCGATTTCGCGCTGGCGAGTTTGACGCTATATCGCGAGCCAGGCAGTCCGCACCGTGTCCTCTATGTGCTGGGTGAGACTGGCACAGTGGTCAATTTCCACACGAAGGATCGTGAGACAATCTTGGATCTTTCCAAGGCTCCTCGCACAAAACATAGGTTTGGTTATCTGGTCAAGATCAGGCAGATCGGCGATCACCTTTATGTTTGTGGTGACGGCGGCCAAACCTATCGACGCTCATCGGATGGACAATGGGACGCCTTGGATGTGGAGTTCTATGATGGACCGGATGCGATCATGGATCCCACGTCGGAATTGAGCAAACTGGACGCTCTGTTGGATCAGAAAGCAAATAGAACCCCCGAAAACTTCGAGAAAATTAAAAAGCTAAGAAAAGAAAATTCGCCAAAAACGTTATGGGACCTTTCCGGCCTCTCCGAAGACAGCATCTACTTCACCGGAGAAAAAGAAACCGTTTATTGGTTTGACGGAGAGAAAATCGCTGAAATCCCAACCGAGGCGGATCGTGGCCTCCTCTCCATCCTGGTGGAAAATGAGGACCGCGTCTGGGTCGCTGGCCGTGATGGGAACTTCCTCGTCGGCAATCACAAGACAGGGTTCCGTGATCTCGACGCGCTTCGTGGCATCGATGGTTGGCCAAGCTTCAACGGCATGACCATGTTCAACGGACGTCTCTATCTCTCCAGCTATGCCGATCCTCGCGGTCTGTTCGTGTTCGACGGCCACCATGTCGAACAGGTGCGCTCTGGCCTTACGCCCGACATCGAGGATGTCTCCGCCGTCGAAGCGGTCGACGGCGTGCTGTGGGTCATGGGCCGCAAGGACTTGCTGCGCTATGACGGCACCCATTGGGAGCGCATCGACTTTCCTGGCAATGATCCGTTGAGGTGAGCTGATGAGTGGATTTGCAGACGCATTTTTCGAACGCATTAATTGCTATCACATGGCCGATTGGCTTCAAGAGACGATGCTGAAGCTAGGGCGACCTATGCCGAACCCTGCTTTGCAACCCGGAGCATTTTCCAGGTCGGATCGATCCTGGGGTCTCATTCTGACATTCGGCCGAGTTGGGACATCGCTGGATAACTGGCAGGACGAAATCATCTTGGTCAGCGCCGAAGGCGATAGCACCTCGCCAATGCCATTTGGCCTGGATCCGATAAACGAGACGCCGGCCAGCGCCGCCATGAAACTGTCTGATAATATAGCTGAACCAGGCGATGTGAGGGGCGATGCCGATGAGCGCCGGATTTCATTCTTCATGGAAGGGGGACGCCTTATCGAGCTGCGGTTTAATGAGGGCATGATTGGTTTTGATCGGATCATTATGGCCCGCCTTGGGGAGCCGCAAGAATGGCAGCCAGCCTGAGACTGATTGGTCGAATGGGCGAAATCGAACGGCAGTAAACAATGATCACACCACGATCTAAACGTGCTCCAGAGGAGCGCTTTCACGACGAAGCCATGTATGCCATCCACCGACTGGACATCGACAAGCACAGACAAGATGCCTGGATGGTCAATCTTTCTCGCGGCGGGAAATCGATCCACATGACCTTCAGCGACAGCACCTATGGTGGGAAGGATCAGGCGCTGGAAGTGGCGCAAGCCTACCGCGATGCCGTTCTCCGGGTCGTACCCCCATTGAGCAACAATGATATGCGCATGTTGGTGCGCAAAAATCGCTCAGAAGGCAGCAGCGTGCCGGGCGTCTATTATATCGGACCCACCGGGGCGCATAAAACCGGTATCTGGATGGCTCGTATTGAGATCGCCCTTGATGATAAAACGCCGATCCCTGCAGGAAAGCGCCGCCGCCGACAGTTTACGCGCACCTTCAACGTCAGCAAATTCGGCTATGAGGAAGCCCGCCGTATGGCGGAAGAAGAACGCATTCGCATGGTCATGGCTGTCGAAAATGGCGAAGATCCGGCTTTACGCAGCCCGCAAGCTTTGAAACTTCATGAGAAGCTTACTCGAGACGACAACGACGATTAGAGAAGGCATTGTCTTCAGCACCACCAGAAAAACGGCCGCTTTTCTGGTGGTCGTGAATAGACCGATATTGGCGTGAGAAAATCACAAGAAAACCCGTTTGAACTTCATCTTACCGACGTGATGGCGGCGGGCGGCGTTATGTTTGTGCGGCACCCGGGATCAATCAACCTGTTTTTGATCCGGGCCGTATAGACGCAGAACATTGAAATTTGATCCCTGCCCCAACGCCCTACCACATCTATGTCGAGCGTATCGCGCCGGAACAGAACATGGCGCGGTTCTATGCGCTTGCTGTTCAGCCGACATTGTTCGGAGAGGTGTCGCTTGTGCGCGCCTGGGGCCGGATCGGAACGCGCGGACAGTAGATGGTGCGTCTGTTCGACAATGAGAGCCAGGCCACCAACCTGTTCCTCGACGTGCTTCGCAAGAAGCGCAAACGAGGTTATCGGCCAAAACGACCTGTGGACATCCAGCGGATCTGACCCTCGCCCCAATCCTCGCCGATGACAATCCGCTCATAAGCTGACACGGATTTTATCTTTGTGAGAAGATGCAAGTAATTTCCATGACCACCACCAATGAAATCGCCGACAAGATCGCCGCCGACAACGGCCTGACAAAGGTTCAGGCCAAGGGCATCGTCGAATCCGTGTTCCAGGCCATCGCCGACGCCGCAGGCTCCGACGCGGAAACGTCAATCCCCGGCTTCGGCAAATTTAAGGTGAAAACATCACCTGAGCGCGAGGGTCGCAATCCCGCGACCGGAGAAAAAATGACTGTTGCAGCTTCGAAGAAGCTGACTTTCGCGCCTGCCAAGGCCCTCAAGGATGCACTGAACAAGTGATCCCTGACGTGGAGAGCCCCGCCTTGGCGGGCGGGGCATCCAGTCTCAGTCCCGGTTCGACCGGGACCAGATGAGGGAGAGGCCTTCCTCGCCTTCGACCTCGATCAGCGTTGCGTAGATCGGAGCCGGGAAGCTCGGGTCGTCGAGCTTGACGGAGAGGTAATCGCGACCTTCGTTCGAGGTCTTCTTCCAGGCGGCGCCGAATTCGACCGTAGCCCCGGCGAGGATGCGGTAGTCCGGTCCCTTTTCGGAAGTGCGCTCGACCGCGCGGATGGTTGCCTTGACGTTGAGGTTGAGGGTCTTGATGGTGCCGGAGAAGCCGTTGCCGGAAGCGGTGAAAGAGCCGATGGTTGCCATTGTCGTAATCCTTTTCGGTTGTTCGGGCCGCGTCCATCGCGGCCTCGATGGCAGTCGATAGGACCGGGGACGATCGGCCTGCATCCAACGGACCGAAACGGAGTGGAGGACGGCCAGGGAGAGGCTTTTTTGCCTCGCGAGGAATGGGCGCTTCAGCGCACAGGGGAAGAAAACGAGCCGGCCGTTGCGGATGCCGATCGAGCCGAGCCTCGCGAGGCGGTCTTTGGTCAGACATGCCCCATCGAGACCGCAGTGGACGTGCCGGCTGACAGATCAAGTGGTACGACTATGGCATTATCGGGAGGTGTCGAATGGGAACAGGTTGCATAGTGGCCACAACTCCCAATCGAATGGTCGTAGCGAACGCCCACCTGTGACAGATTGCCGGAACGGGCACTATGCCTCCTCGCTTAGGCTCAGACGAGTTCGCCAAGGTGGTGTCTGACCCATTTGGCCTCCTCCGACGCTGTGCGACCGAAATGTCGCTTAAAGTCTCGGCTGAACTGGGCCGGGCTTGCATAACCGACTGACGTCGCGACCATCGCAATCGTCTTTTCCTGGCGGGCGATGATCAATCTTGCTTCGTGCAGCCGCATGGCCTTCACATATTGCATCGGACTGGTGCAAGTCAGGTCCTTGAAATGTACATGGAAGGACGGCACGCTCATGCCCACCCTGCCTGCCAGGTCGGCGATGGAGATTTCAGTGCTGTAGTGCTCCCGCAGCCAGGCCAGGCTCCGGAAGATTTTCCCGTATGGCCCACTGTGCTGAAGCGCGGCAATCATTGCGCCGCCTTGCGGACCGACCAGCACCCGATAGTGCAGTTCGCGCAGAATGCCCGCACCCAGAACGGCACTTTCGACCGGACTGCGAAGCGCCCTCAACAGGCGTAACAGGACGTCCTCGATGTCAGCATCCATCTTGTTCGACATCAGACCGCGTGGCGGATGACCAGCCAGCTCGCTGCGCTTTTCGACCTGCAGGGCGATCTCAGCCGCCAACTGCATATCGAATTCGAGATAGACCGCAAGCAATGGCCGCTTCGGACTGGCGGTCGATTCCATCCGGAAAGGCACGGGGACAGAAACAGCCAGATAGTGGTCTTCATCGTAGCGGAAGATTTCTCCGTCCAGCATGCCCTGCTTGCTGCCCTGAAGGACGAACACCGCGCCTGGGTTATAGAGGACCGGGACATCGTGGAGCACGGCCTCAGTGCGCAGAATGCGAACGGGATCGAGTCCGGTCGGATTGTATCCGTGACGCGTGGCTAGACCGCCGGCCAATTCTACCAGCTGGTCTCGCATCGATTGGCGATGTCCGTCAATCATAGGATTTGGCAACAACTTCATCGGATCTGCAATCGTTCAGCCGGACGATTAATACTATCGGTCAAACGTCTCTGCAATCAAGGAAGTTCGCACATCATGTCGAGAAAGACCTTTTTCATCACCGGCGCAAATTCCGGTTTCGGCCTGGCCATCGCTACAGCTGCTGCCCGGATGGGCCATCAGGTGATCGGCACCGTCCGATCCGAGATAGCACGCTCGGCGCTTGCCGCAGCCGTACCCGCCATTCACCCCGTCCTTTGCGACGTAACCGCGTTCGACCGGATACCGGATGTCGTCCGTGATACGGAAGAGAAGCACGGGCCGGTCGATGTGCTCATCAACAATGCCGGTTACGGCCACGAGGGCGTCATCGAAGAATCGCCTCTCGAAGAGATGCGCAGACAGTTCGACGTGAACGTCTTTGGCGCTGTAGCTGTCGCCAAGGCGTTTATTCCCAGGTTCCGCGAACGGCGCCAGGGTTTCATAGTCAATGTCACGTCGATGGGCGGCATGATCACCATGCCCGGTATCGGGTATTACTGTGGCAGCAAGTTTGCGCTGCAAGGCATATCGGAAGTGATGCGTTCAGAAATGGCGCCGTTCGGCGTGCATGTGACGACGTTATGCCCCGGCTCTTTCCGCACAGACTGGGCCGGACGTTCGATGATCCGCACGGAAAGGTCGATCGCGGATTACGATTCCCTTTTTGATCCGATACGCGAGGCCCGGCAGGCAGTCAGTGGCAAGCAGCTTGGGGATCCAGAGAAACTCGCTGCAGCCGTCTTGATCCTAGTTGAGACCGATAACCCGCCACCGCAGCTTCTCCTTGGCAGCGACGCTCTCAAGCATGTATCGGCAAGAATCAAGCGTCTTCAAGAAGAGATCGATGCGTGGACGTCCGTGACGGTATCGACGGACGGCTGACCGGAGAAAGAGGGCGCTCGGACCCTACGGCGCATTTACCCATTTATGATTTTTCTAAATGAGGTCTCAGGCGGGGCCGAAGCCCCGCGATCGTCCTATTCGAATGCTGACATCTGGGCAGTCGCGGCTTGTCTGTCGACCGAGTTGGCGGGTTGCTCGACCGTACGCTCGTAGGGCTTCCAGGTTTCGCCGGTGATGTCCTCGTAAGCCGAGACGGCGCCTTCGGCTGCCATGCGAAGCACATGGGCCTGCAGACCCATGTCGGCTGCGAACTCTCGCTTTCGCTGGGCGCGGCTGTCGAAGCCGACCGGACCGTCGAGGTCCTCGTCCCTGGTATCGTTGGAGAGCTTCGTGGTGAGATCGCGGGCTTCGGTTACCGCGCGGCTGTAGAATTGCCCCGCGCCGTAGGCGGAGCCGACGAAGGATCCGACGATGCGCTGCATGTGGATCTGCATGGCCTTTTCGGCAAGGCCGTCCTTCAGGGCATCGGCGCTTTCGATCAACTGACCGCGGTGGAGATCGCGGATCCCGTCGCTGTCGATGAGGGCAAGGCCGAAGCTTTCGGAGATGCGCAGTGCCTGGGTGGCGTCGGGGCAGGCGAGCCTGACCATTTCGAGTGTGGTGACACGCTGGGATTTTACGGAACGGTTCTTCTGGGTGGAGCGGTTGAGCGGTGCCATGATCGGATCCTTTATGAGCGATGTTTCAGCGAAGCCCGGGGTGCCGGTCGTCGTCCGGCTCAGCCCCTTGGGTGCGGGCAAAAGGACATGGGCACCAGCGGCCCGGCCCAAGGTCAGGGCATCGCCAGGAGGAGCGAGGATGGTTTGCGGATGGTGCTGCCCGCACTTGCGGGCTGCGACAGACGCGGACCTGCCTTGCGACGAGGCGAGGATCCTGCCGCAACGCGGCGCGCCAGCGGCCTTTGACCGGGACGCGCCCATGTCAGACCGCAGCAAAACCGAGGTGCTGTGCCGGCCGACAATCTGGTCCACGACAGCATGATGCAATCGCCATGGCGATCCGACCTTGGCACCGCCGCGTCATTCACAAGGGGCCCGACAAATCTCGACCACACCACACTCCAGTGCAAGCGAGTTGCCCCTTGTCTTGGCTTCCGCCTTCGATCGAAGCGTCACCGCGCCCTCGACTTGGACAGACTTTTCGCTCTCACCCGGCTCGGTTGATCTACGTGCCGTGATCGGAACGCGGCCATGCGGTGCTTGCATTTCCACCGCGCCTTCGTTCGCGTCGTCCGCTCTGCCCGCCGGGAGCGGCAATCCTGCTGCCGTGCCCAGATCCTGCGATAAAGCTCGATGAAATCGATCACCTGATTTTCAGGAAGGTCACTGTCGCTAGGCGCGACCGTCATCGCCGCGCCGCCCAGGTCACAAAGCTGGACGGGCCATCATATGGCTCGTGCTTGGCTGGATCGATGACGAAGCCATGTCGGCCGATCACGTAGTCGGAGCGTGGAACCATAAACCGTCGTTCGCCGACCTCGCCTCGGATCCCACCCAAAGTCGCGAGACACTCGACGAGACCTGGCTGGTGATCGGAATTCAGGGCTGCGATGACCACCCAGTCGTGGCGATGTCGCTTTTCGAAATCTTGGGCGTCCCGCACGTGAGACTGACTGCCGTTCAGTATGACACCCATGACGCGCTCGTAGGCATCAGGGAAATAGTCTCGAAGCGTCCGATCGGCCACCCGACGTTCATAGGCGGTGAATAGATGCGGGAAAGCATGGGTGACCTTCGCCCATTCACAATCCTCCTCATAAAATTCGCCGTCATTCCGGAAGAGAGCATGGACGGCCGAATTGGCTTTCTCGGCCAGATGGAAACCGCCGTGACTGGCGGTAGAATGCAGAATGATCCCGTCGGCGAATTGCCGCGAAACCTGCGCCCTGCCCCATGGTGTCGAGGCTCCCGCTGGTATCGTCGGCCGCTTCAATGTCCGTAGCTCGGCCTCATGCGCCGCTTTTTCTGCGGCCGTATCTTCAGCCATGTCATCATGGATCTCTGCCATGACAAACTCCTTCTGATTGCTGGAAACAAAAACGCCGCCGGCATCAGCCAGCGGCGTTGGTTCAGATCCTTGTGCCTTGTGCTATTCGGCGGCCTCGCGGAAACCCTCGCCGGCCTCTTCCTCGACGGCGGAATGGTCAACCAGGTCACCACCCGAAAGCTGATCTTCGAGCGCATCGAGATCGTCGCGGACATCCTCCGATCCGCTATCGACGCTGGCAAAACGTCCAGCCCAGGACCGCACGTCGTCCGTGGAAGGCGCGAGCAGCGCTGCCGGATGCACCAGCTTGTCCTCGGCAAAATGCTCGACCAGAGCCGCGCGGGTATCCTTCACCTTGATCCGACCGGGCACGCCCGCCGTTTCCGCGGTCGCCTCCAGCGCAGTGCGGGACAGGCATGAGAGGAAGTCGTCGGTCGCCATATTGGGCAGGAACTCGTCAGCGCCGATGGCGTCGCCGGCAATACGGGCGATCAGGCAGCTATCTGAGCGATTGCGCCGAAGAGACAGGACTTCGACCAGGACCGAGCGCGCAGCCTGCAGCAGTGTCTCACGATCGAAGGACAGCTTGCCGTCCTCGCCAATCAGCCTAGCAGCATGTGGGCCGCATTTTGCATGACCATAGGGATTGTCCGATGCACCGCTGGCGATGCTGACATTCGTGCCGGTAAAGGCCAGAATGAGCAGAGCCATCAACGTATCGTCCTCGATCGGCGCACGGGCGAGCGCCTCGTGCAGAGCGTCCGTCCGCAAGTCGCCGATCATGTCGAGACCCTTCTGGGTCACATCGGGCCGCACTTTCGGCGTCTCAACCTCCTCGACGATGGTTTCGACACCATCGAGATCCTTGACCAGCTTTGGCTTCTTCGCCTCTGGCATGCGATAGGCAACCGATTGAACTGAGCCGTCTCGCGCGTTGATGTACCATCCGGTCAGGTCACCCTTGCCGGGCTTGCCGTAGACCTGTTGCGCTTTGGCAGGCAGCTTGGCCTGGCCATATTCATTGGCCTCGATAACCGAGCCGCGCTTCGGCAGGTTGTCGGCGAGCCATTCCTGCTGAGCACCGAGAAACGCCTCGACGTCCGTGGTATAGCGGCTGTCCTCGTCAGCGGGTGCAAACAGGTCCTCGACCCAGGTGATGCCGTAAGCCTGTGCCAGATCGTCGCCGAAACTTGCATGTTTGGCGAGCATCCGGGTCGTGGTCAGTGCCCGAGCAACCTCCCACCACGGCACCTGCGGATCCTGCTTCTTCGGCTTGTACTTCTTCCACACCTCGGCCTGCTCATCCTGTCCGGCGGCGGCGATTGTGCGCAGTTGCTGCTCGTTCGGCATGTCACCGCGCGCCATCTGGTCGAGCATCGCGGGCAGGATATTGGCCAGAAGCCGCAGCTTGCGGATCTGCCGGCTCGGAAGTGCCAGCGCCATGGCGATCGACTCCTCGGTCCATCCGAGAGCTACCAGCCGCTCGATGGCGCGCCATTGGTCGACCGGATTCAGCGGTTCGCGGGCGATGTTTTCGGCAAAAGACTGCATGGCGCCGAGATCGTCGGAGGGATCTGCCAGCAGCAGCGGGATTTCCACGAGATCCGCGGCAATGGCTTGTGCTGCACGGCGATGGCCGAAGACGATGATGTAGCTGTTGCCGCCTTCCGGATCGAGTTTGACGATCGGTGGTTGGACGACGCCGATGGCCCTGATCGATGCGCAGAGCAGCGCGTCGGACTGGAGTGAGGATTTCGACTGGCGGGACCGGTCAGGATTGTCCTTCAGGCTGCGCGGATCGGCTGTAATCAACTGCATGGGAATGACCTTTCGGTTTCGGGCGGACGGACTGTCCTTGCCTCCTCATCTTCTTCTCGAAGACATCTCCCGAACCGCAGGACGAGCCGGCGGCTGCAATTGCGCCGGAGCAGACCTGGCTTGCGGGAGAGCGAGGCACACCTGCCTTGCGAGACAAGCAGGCCCGGTCTTGGCGACCGGCGCGATTGAGGGAACCGTCAGCCGTTGGACCGTCCCTGCGAACCGGTTTCCGTCTCCTTTTCCTCCCCTTCTCCATTCCTCGATGATGTCACACGATTTTAAGCAATTGCTGCTGAACTCTGGCCATGACAAAGCCGCCGCGCCAGAAATCCCAGCCGCTTTTGCGGGAGACCGACGCTCCGATCCGCTCGCGACCGCGCAAACCCCGCGATCCGGCGCAACCGCAACTTCCTTTCGACCCGATGCCCGATCGCATCGAGCCGTGCCTGGCACTGTTGAAGGCAAAGCCGCCGTCGGGATCGGACTGGATCTATGAGATCAAATGGGACGGCTATCGCGTGGCTGTTCATATCGAACCGAACTCGGTGCGGATCATCACGCGCAGAGGGCATGACTGGACGGACAGGTTTCCGGCAATCGCAGCCGCGGCGCGCACGCTCGGCGTCGGGACCGCCATTCTCGATGGGGAAGCCGTCGTGCTCGACGCGGAGGGCCGCTCGGACTTCGGGGCGCTGCAGCGCTCGCTCGGCGGACGCGGGGGGAAGAAGGCATCAAACGATGCTATCCTCTACGCGTTCGACCTGCTGTATTTCGACGGGCATGACCTGACGAACATGGAGCTGTTCGGACGTCGTCACCTGCTGGAAGACCTGATCGGCGAAAGCAAGGGCGTAGTCCGCGTCTCGCAGGAGGTCGAGGCGGATGGCGCGGCACTTCTGGCTGCCGCGCGCGAACACGGTCTGGAAGGCATCATCGCCAAGCACCGCGACAGCACCTACCGCTCGGGCCGGCTCGGCGACTGGCTGAAGATCAAATGCATCCAGAGCGAGAGCTTTGTGATTGTCGGATACGAGCCATCCTCTGCAGCACGCGGCGGGATCGGCAGTCTGCTGCTGGCGGCCTACCAGGGCAACGCGTTCGTCTATGTCGGTTCGGTCGGAACTGGCTTCAAAGAGAAAGAGGCTGTCGAACTCCGCCACATGCTGGACACGCTGAAGACCAGGCGTGCGCCGGTTGCGGTCGATAAAAAGGGGGTCGTCTTCGTTCAACCGACCTTGATCGCCGAGATCGAATACCGTGCCTGGACGGACGACGGCAAGTTGCGGCATGCCTCATACAAGGGTCTGCGAGAACAGCAGGATAACGCAGCGATCTACAAGCTCCCGGAATAGCGCCTGTAGGCCAAAACGAAAGGGCGCTCGACCCTTTCGGGGAGCGCCCTTCCAACCCGGACGGTTTCGAACGCGCGGCAATCGCACTGTGAGGCAAACCATCGAAACGGGTGATGACCGATAGATGTGTATCGACCATTTCCGTTTCAAGTGGCGGCGGATATGCCGCTGTTTACGCGGCTTCCTGGCGATCCTCCTCTGGTTCGTTGGCCGTTGCGGCCAGATCCCTTTCGATCTCGTCCAGTTGGCTCAGCTTGAGTTCAAGCTCGGCTTCGAATGAGAAGCGTTCCCCCAGACGCGGCGTGTAGGAGGTGAGACGGCGCTTCGCGTCTGCAAGCCGATTGCGATAGTTTGCGCGTTCCTGTTCAAAGCCGGAGAGCGCATGTTCGAGCCGGGAGATGGCACCGATCGGCGTCGTGGTGACGGGCAGGTCGATCTCGTAGTCGCCACCGGTACGTTGAAGCAGCGTTTCGTAGCGGTAGCCATCCTTGCCGAACCGTTCGCCATGATAGGCGAGATCGAAGCCGCCGATCGTGGCGATGATCACCTCTTTCTCCTGCTGAAGCTGAACCAGCGTCAGGATCTCTTTCATCAGCGCGCGGCCGGCGAGCTTGCGCTCGTCGAACTCCGCGCTTCCGACTTGCATCGCGAATGCGTCTCCCGCGGTCGGGACCAGGCGTCCGATGTCCTTGCCCACATCCTCGATCCGGCGGCTGGAAAACTCGATATCCCGTTCGGCGTCACGGATCTGTCGCCGGATCGCGTGCTGGTCATCGATATGCGCGGCCCGCAAGCGGTCAAGACGCGCGATCTCGGCCTCAAGCCCGGCCTTCTGCATCAGCCGCTCGTCGCCGGACGCGATGGCCTTGGCCATGGCGAACTGGTTTGCTTGGCCCTCGCCCATGTCCTCAAGCCGACGGACACTGGTGTCGCCGGACAGGGCCGCCGCAATGAACCGGGCCTTGCGCTCGTTGTTCTGCCACATGGTGGCATCGAGGCTGCCGAGCGTGGCGTAGGCAAACACGTCGACTTCGTCTTGCTGGTTGCCCTGGCGGATAATACGGCCTTCACGCTGCTCGATCTGCGATGGGAGCCACGGCACGTCGAGGTGATGGAGCGCCTTCAACCGCGCCTGGACATTGACGCCTGTGCCCATGGTTTCGGACGAGCCGATCAGCACGCGGACCTTGCCAGCATTGAAGTCGTTGAACAGCCGCTGCTTGGCGTCCGACTTCTTGTAGTCCTGCATGAAAGCGATTTCGGAGGCCGGCACGCCCAATCGGACCAGTTCATCGCGGATCCAGCGATAGGCCGAGAAACCGCGCGTCGCCTCGACCGAGATTGTGCCGAGATCGGAGAAGATCAACTGGCCGGCGCCCGGGCGGTCGAACGGCTTGCCGTCCTTGCGGCGATATTCCGCCTCTCCCGTTTCCTGCCAGATCCGGTGGGCATTGGCGACAAGTGCGTTGAGCTTGTTGGCGGCCTCATTCTCCATTCCCTGATCGACAAGCCGCAGATCGATGGCGGCGTGGCGCCCGTCGGTGATGACCGAGAGCAGGATGTCGTCGCCTGGCTTGGCCGGACCATCCCGCATCTCGATTGCCTTGATCCGCGCGTCCAACTGCTTCTGATAAGCTTTGAAGGCTGCCGTCGGTTCGGCGGTGACGATCTGGCGCTTGCCGCCGGAGACATCGGGGACCTTCACATAGGTCCTGAGATCCGCTGGCAACACGACGTCGGCAAACGACCGGAACATGGCAATCAGTTCCGGCACGTTGACGAACTGGCTGAAGCGCGTGACCGGCTTGTATTTGCCCGACGGCTGTAGTTCGAGTTCGGTCGAGGTATCGCCGAAGGTCGAGGCCCATGCGTCGAACTCGTGCAGGCCACGTTTCGACAATGCTGCCGGATCCATCATCCGCTGCACCGAGAACATCTCGCCGAGCGTGTTGGTGATTGGCGTGCCCGACGCCAGCACCAGCGCCCTGCCCGGATTTTTCGACTCGATGAACCGGGATTTGACGAACAGGTCCCAGGCGCGCTGCGAACCATTCGGATCCACACCGCGCAACGTAGACATGTTGGTGGCAAAGGACAGCTTGCGGAACTCCTGCGCCTCGTCGACGATGATCTGGTCGATCCCGAGCTCGGAGATGGTCAGCAGATCGTCCTTGCGGGTGGCGAGGGATTCCAGCCGTTCCTTGTGGCCCTCCTTCATGCGCTCGATGCGCTTACGCGACAGCCGGTCGTCGCGCTCGACCTTGACCAGCAGCTCCTCGTAAAGCTCCAGTTCGTCCTGGATCATCTGGGCCTCGAAGGCCGAGGGCACCGCGATGAACCGAAACGCCGAATGGGTTATGATGATGGCGTCCCAGTTGGCGGTCGCCGCCCGTGACAGGAAGCGATGGCGCTTCTCCCTGACGAAGTTCGTTTCGTCGGCGACCAGGATGCGGGCGTTTGGATAGAGCGCCAGAAACTCACGGGCAGCCTGCGCCAGGCAATGGCCGGGCACGACCAGCATCGCCTTGTTGATCAGACCCAGCCGCCGCTGCTCCATGATGGCGGCCGCCATGGTCAGCGTCTTTCCAGCACCGACGGCGTGCGCGAGATAGGTGGCGCCGGCCGAGATGATCCGCCAGATCCCGCGCTTCTGATGACCGTACAAAGAAAAGGCGCCTGAGGCGCCGGGTAGCTGGAGATGATCGCCGTTGAAGGTTCGCGGCGCGATGTTGTTGAACGTGTCGTTATAGACGCGCGCCAGCCGGTCGGTGCGATCCGAATCGGACCAGATCCAGGACTGGAAGGCGGACTTGATCTTGGCGAGCTTCTCCTTTGCAGCCTCCGTCTCCACCGTGTTCAGCACCCGTCGCTCGGTCTCGCCGTCGCGGATCGTGTCGAAGATCTGCGGCAGGCAAGAGTTCAGGGCGTCGGATAGAAGGTGACCGGCATGACGGCGATGGGTGCCCCATTCCGTGGTGCCGGCCGCCGACCATTCCAGCTGCCGCGCATTGACCGTCCAGGTCGCCAGTTCCGGCAGATGATGAATGGAGATATCGGCCTCCATCATCTGTTTGACGAAGGCAACAACGTCCTCGGCGGGAATCCAAGGCGCGCCGAGGCGTGCGGTGATATCCGAGGGCCTGAGATCGGCAGGCTGGACACGCTCGAGCGCCGTGACGTTTCGCGCGAAGATTGGATCAAGCTCGGCCGCAGCGCGGGCAACGGTGAGCTTCGAACGGACAGCGCCGGACAGATAGGCATCAGCCATCTGCCAGGAGCCGTTGGACGGATCGCGGAAGACCGCCCCGCCCAGCTCGCCGATGACATCATCAACGTCGCGGTGCAGCAGCTCGGCGACATGATCGAGATCGACATGGCCGCGCTCGTTCAAAACCACGGCGAGCGCGTCGGATGCCGAGGTGATGACGGGTGCAGGCGGCGGCGCGATGACGCGCTCGGTAAAGATCGGCCCGGGCTTGGCGGTATTGGTTTCCAGGTCATAGTCCTCGATCGAGGCGACCAGCCAGCAATCGGGATCGTCGAGGATCGGCGCAAGGTTCGGCCGTCGGTGGACCTCCCTGACCTCCCCCGTCTCCTGATCCTCCGATGTCGAGACGGAGGTGAAGTTGATCGGACCGAATTCGCGCACGAAGCTCGACCAGGCGATGCGAAGCGACACCTGCGCCTTTTGCCACGGCTGATCGCGTTCCTGCAACTTGAGAATGAGCCGGACCGCGTCGCGGATCGGGATCAGCTTTCGGATGATCAGGGCGTGTTTGGCGAAAATGCCGTCGGTGCTGCGACCTTTCCTGACCTCGACCGGAACAGCAACCCCATCCACTACCTGCATCAGGGCTGTGGCCTTGCCGATGAAATAGCTGCCCTCGCGCACCTTTGGATCGTCGGGCCGCTCTGCCATGGCATCGGCGACTTCGTCCTCAAGCGCGAAGTCGATTGTGGAAGCCTTACCGTCATAGATATCGGCTGGTAGCTGACTGATTGTCGCGTTCAGGTTCGTTTCGAGGTCATTGTCAAAAGGGAGGCATGTATAGGCTTCGCCGAACGGACCTGACGTCATCGCATGCCGTCCCAGCACCATCTCGGGATGATCGGCGAACCACCTGTTGATACGGACGCGACCGCCCTCGCCTTCGGCCTGGACATCCGCGAGATCGAGCCAAGTGTTGTCTCCAACCGTGTCATCCGCACGGCGCTTTCGGAACAAGAGGATATCGACAACGACATCGGTTCCGGCGTCAGCGCGAAAGCTGCCTTCGGGCAGGCGAATGGCGCCAATCAGATCGGCCATGCTGGCGATGTGTTCGCGGGCGCGGGCGTCGGCCTTGTCCATGGTGCCGGACGAGGTGACGAAAACCGCAAGCCCGCCGGGCTTCAGCCGGTCGATGGACTTGGCGATGAAATAGTCATGCAGCCGAAAACCGAGGGAGCGGAAAGCCGGGTCGCTTTTCACTGTCCGATCCGAAAACGGCGGATTGCCGATCGCCAGATCGAAAGGGGCTGGCAGATCCGTCCGGGCGAAATCACTTGTGATGATCCTGGCCCGCGGTTGCAGCAGCCGGACGATACGGGCGGTGACAGGATCAAGCTCGATGCCGGTGACGTGGCTCACCTTGGAGAGCGCCTCCGGCATCAGCGCCGGAAACATGCCAGTCCCGATACCCGGCTCCAGGATCCGGCCGCCCTTGAAGCCCATGCGGATCAGCCCTGCCCAGATGGCACGAACGAGAAACTCCGGCGTGAAGTGGGCATATTGGGTGCAGCGCGCCAGAGACGCGTAATCACCCGGCGCAACGGCACTTTCGAGATTGCCGCCGAGCTCCTCCCAACCTTTGCGAAATGCCTCGTCGCCCGGACGCCGGAATATGCCGTTGGCCAGATCCGAGGCGCCAAAGCCGGTGAACTTGATCAGCCTTGCCTGCTGGTCAGGTCGGGCCGCCAGACCATGACGCTCGATCTTGTTCGCCAGCAGGATGGCGGCGATGTTGTCACGCGCACGGTCGCGCCAGGTTTTGGCGAGACCGCGAGAACCCTGGAGCCGGAAATCGACCTTCGTCCGCATCTGCGTTGTTCGCTTTGATTCTTTACCAACTGGGACTGCAGGTGCCGGTGTCGATGGCGGCGGGTCGATATCTATATCGGTCCCGAACTCTGCTGCGAAGCCCGGCATACCGAGATCGAAACCGGATGTGAGCGCTGTATTGCCGAACAGGTCTGACGTGAAAGGATCGTCATGCGCCATTGGAAAACTCCTGTGAGGTGGCGCGCCGAGGCACACTCGATGTTAAATGCGAGTGTTGCCAGGACGCGGAATGGTGAGATTTGGAAGTGAATGATGCCGTCAGGCAGCGTTGGTTTCTGGAAGGAGACGGAACTGCACCGGCAGTTTTGCGGCGATCTCCTCGTCGGTCAGATCGTCGAGCAGCTTCCAGACCTTGCCCTGAGCAGAGGGATAGACGAGCACGATCTGGCGATTGCGCAGGTCGGCCGGAAAGCGTGCGTCGGCATAGCCGCGGAAATCCGGACCGGTCGCGCTCCAGATATGATCGAGTTTTTCTTGGTCGTTCATGGCACGCACCGGACGGGATTCGCGGGTGATGATCTCGGCACGCATGCGGTCGGGTGACTGAAGATCGCCCAGATCGCAATAGCCGTGAAACCATCGGGACCGATCGTCGATCGTCAGCGCGAAAAAGACGCTGGTGACGCTGGCGGCCAGAAACTCCCGCATGGCGAACATGTCGCCGCGATAGAAGAGCGGCGGGAGGATTTCGAACATGCGGTCGTGATCGGCTTCTGATATCTCAAACCACTCGCCGATATATCGCGTGCCATTTATCCTGTCATCGTCGAACGGTGATTGGCTATGGCGATTGAACAGGGCATACATCTCGTGGCGGCTGGCCACACCTTCGAACACTTTACGGATGGTGGGAGGGTTGAACATCGGCTGCTCCTTTGGGGTTGGGGACCGAAGCGGAAGCCTGATCGACCTCTTCTTTCAGTCCTTTGATCACACCTCCTCAGCCGGCGCCTCGCGGGCAGCAGGTCAAGGGCCGCCGTCAGGCGGGCGGCAGCTTTACCCTTGATGCGCTGGCCGCGTATGCGGCAGCTCTCGTCTTTCCCTCCTCCCCTTCAATTCCTCATTCCAGTCTTCACATCGCGGCCTCAGCCGCGAGAAATCGCAACCGCCGCGATCTGCCATCTGGCGCAGACGATCGGCAAAGACCTCACCCTGAACATTGTTGTCGGTCGCGGCCACAAGCCACGCGCCCTCCCCGGAAGCCAATGTCTCCAACGCTTGCGCGGTTAGCGGCGACCACCCGCCTCCGGTGCTGACATAAAGCGTGTCGGATCTTGTCTGCTCGATCGCGGCCAGACTGAGCGCATCGATTGCCGCCTCCGTCACACAGATCCGACGAGCGTCGTTCATTCCAAACCGGAAGAGCGCCTTCGCGCCGCCGGTTGAAAACCCGCGCCACTCAGGGCCGCGCTCTTCCCAGCCGATGACGGCGCCAGCTTCATCGACATGTTTTGCCCACATCGAGCCATAGGGGCCTTCTCGAAGAACGTCCGCCTCGATCGCCGCAGAGATAACCTGCCATCGCAGCGCCCGGTTGTGTCGAAGATAGCTCCATGTTGCCGATGCTCGCCACGGCCGCTTTCTTTGGTTCCAGCGGTCAGGAATCGAAGCCCCTGTTTGTGTTTGACGAAGAGGCTTCTCCCAGGTCGCTGCGGTTGGCTGAAACGCGACGAGATCGCCGACCACCGCCAAGGCCTCGGCAAAGCCGATCCCATGGAGATAGCTTGCAAGAGCGAACACATCGCCCTTGGCATCCGAACGAGCGTCGAACCAGCCCCTGTCGTCATGGATGACGATGATGATGTCGTCGTCGCGCCGGAATTTGACTGCCCGGCGCGTGCTCTCTTTCCTGTCTATCGCGAAGCCCTCATGCTCAAGGACGGCTGCGCAGCCCACCTGGGTACGCAGTTCTTCGATGTCATTCTTTTCCATTTCACTTCCTTTAGCTTTCCTGACTGTTCGGACTGTCAGCGCCCAGGCCGCGAAGATGGAAGCGCGCAAGGGCGCGGGTTCGCAATGTGCAGATCTGCCGGGACAAGCTCGCGGCGAAGCCTCCCTTGCGCGCGCAACAGCGCAAGCGGCACGCCTTCCCCCGAAGGGGTGATCGGCTCAATGAGCCGATCCGTAAGCAAAGGGATCATAGATATTGATGACGGCGTCCTCGTCGCCGTCATACTCGGCGGAAATCATGACGCCGATCTCGCCATCGATTTCGAAGAGGGTGACCGGGACCATCAGGGTCCGGGCAAGATCGAATGCGTGGTTTTGTGCGAGGCTGAGATCCGACATGTGAGGCTCCATCCGTTGGCGGGGCCAATCCCCGCTCGATGGCGCCCGTTCGATCCGGGCCCGGCCGCGGTCACCTCGGCGGCGCAGCCAGAGAGGTCGCAGGAACTGCGAACCCCCTGCGGGTTGACCGTCCAAGGACGGGACTGGATTAGGGATGCCAGACAAGAGAGCTGGGTTCGGCAACGACATTGGTTGGAACGGGATTGGTATTCGACCTCGCCGCACGACTTTCGCCGGCTCAGCCAGACTGTAGATCCTGCTACGAAATGGAGATGTGGAGGTCTTCATGACAAGTGCGCGGGCGCGACGCCACGCTGGAAGCCGTGCATCCTGGACAGGCCCGATTACATGGCCTAAACGAGCATCTCAAGCCGCCAACGAGCTCTTGCGTCGTGTCGGGTTTTTGCATATATTCCGTGTCGGGTGTTTGCAGAAAGAAACGGACCATGCATCAGGCTAGGACATTGAAGCAGAAAATCCAGAACCGCGTCGCGCGAACGAAGAAAACTGATGTCTTTCTTCCGCGGGACTTTGCTGACCTCAGTGGTGAGGATCAGGTTCTGCGCGCGCTCAGGTCTCTGGTCCACGATGGGGCTCTGATGCGGTTAGGCTACGGTGTCTACGCCCGGGCGATGCGGTCGCGTCTATCGGGCCAGCTTATTGTCTCCAGTTCCAACGGCTTCCACAGTGCTGCTCTCCAAGCATTGAACAAGCTTGGTGTGGCTTGGGAGCAGAGCGACAGCACGAAAGCTTACAATGAAGGCCGTTCCACTCAGATCCCGGTGAATCCGACGGTCAAAGTCAAGGCGCGTTTCAACCGACGGCTCTCCGATGGCCGCGCGGAGCTCCGCGTTGAACGGTAATCCGGACCGCAAAACGCTTCTAGAGGTGCAGGAGTTCTTCGGTCTGCCTTCGCCTGCTTTGGTGGAAAAGGACTGGTTCGTCGTTCGAGCCCTGGCTGCCATCCATGATGTGCAGGTCGATGGATTGACCCTGGCGTTCGGCGGGGGAACGGCGCTTGGACGCGCGTATCGTTTGCTCGAACGCATGTCAGAAGACATTGACCTGCGCATCGTCGGCAAGGACAATCCGTCTCGCGGCGAGCTTAAACGCCTGCGAGCCACTGTGAACGAGCGGCTTGAGGCAGCGGGTTTTGCGGTCGAAGGTCACTATGTTGTCAAGCAAAGCGATCGCTACGTTCGATATGATCTGCCCTATGAACCCATCGCTAAGGGCGAGGGCGTTTTGCGACCGGAAATCAAGATCGAAATCGCCGCATTCCCGATTTGCACGGCGCCGGAAAATCGCTCTGTTGCATCCTTTGTTGCTGAGGCCACCGGCGCGTCTGCCGAGGCCACGGATGTCGCGTGCGTGAGACTGGTTGAAACCGCGGCTGACAAGTTCGTTGGTCTCGGACGTCGGGCTGGATTTGCGTTTGCCGATCTTGGGCCCCTCGATCACACGCTTGTTCGTCACGTCTACGACCTATCGCGTATGGATGGCCACTACGATGCGGATGAGGCGGCCGCAATCGCGTTGGAAACGATGAAGGCTGAAGCCAAGAGCCGTGCCGACGATTATCCTGCCTATAAGGCGGACCCGAGGGCTGAAACGCTCCGCGCGTACGAGACGATGTCCAAACACGGAGAGTTCGCAGCGGGTTATGCGAAGCTGCTTGGCGACATGGTCTATGGTGAAAAGCCTGGGTTTGAAGCCGCGTTCGAAAAGGTTCAACATTTCGTCGAACGGATCCGCAAGGCCTAAAATGTGAGGGATGCGCCTGCTCTACGATTATGAGGAAAGTGTCTAGCGGCTAGCCGAGAGGCTTCCTAAGCCTGCCCATCCGCCACATTAAACGAAATTGAACCGCCGACCCAGTTATTGGAGGAAGGGTTGCAAAGGGCAATTCTGTACCGCGGCATACTCAGGTACTCGCCGCTGGCCAGTCGTTTGCCGGCTCCTCGATCGCACCTTCCGACACATCGTCCGCAGGATCCGGATCACGTTCATTCGCAATCCGCAAACGCTCGATTTCCTCGATCGTGGCTTTAAAGACATCGGCTTGCTTGGCTCCGGAAACGACCGCTTGATCGACCAGGTTCGCCAAACCGCTTCTAAATTCGTCGCGCCAGTCATTGCTCATTTCGTTTCCTCCGTTTGATCTGTTTGTCGGATAGCTCAATCCACACCGGAGCGTGATCGCTGGTGCGCTCCCAGCCGCGCACATGTTTGTCGACCTCTGCCTTCTTCAGTCGCTTGGCAAGGTCGGGACTGAGGAGGAAATGGTCGAGCCTCAAGCCCGCGTCGCGCCCATAGGCATTTCGGAAATAGTCCCAGAACATGTAAATGCGCGCTCCCGGATGCATCTCACGTATCGCATCCGTCCAGCCCTGAGAGACAAGATTTCGGAAGGCGCCGCGCACCTCCGTGCGGAACAGCGCATCGTCCGTCCAACGCTCCGGTTTGTAGACGTCCAATTCCGTCGGCATGACATTATAGTCACCCACCAGGGCGACAGGTACCTCTAGTTCCAGCAATTCGGCGGCATAGTCGTGCAGACGCTGAAACCATCGGAGCTTGTAGTCGAACTTCGGGCCAGGATAGGGATTGCCGTTTGGGAGATAGAGGCCGCCAATCACAACGCCGTCCACGATGGCTTCAATAAAGCGGCTCTGCTCGTCCGCCGGCTCCCCCGGAAGACCCTTGCGCGTCAGGTGCGGCTCCTGACCTCGCGCCAGGATGGCGACGCCATTCCAGGATTTCTGGCCATGCCACACCGCACCATAGCCGGCGGCTTCGATGGCCTTCGCTGGAAACTTGGCATTCGACGCCTTCAGCTCCTGGAGAACGACAACATCCGGCTTCGCATCGTCCAGCCAACGAAGCAGGACCTCGAGACGACCGTTTACGCCATTGACGTTGAAGGTGGCGATTTTCACTTGGACTTGTGGTCGCCCTTCCCGGGCTTGGCATCGCTCTTCGCCTGATGGCGCTTGTCAGCCGAGAGGGATCGGCCGACGTCGACGGATTCCTTGAACTTGCCGTCTTCGTCGCGACGGACGTAGCGTTTGTCGGTTCCGGTATCGATGAGTTCGCGCTTTGACATGATGTTTCCTCGCATTTGCTTGTGCAGCGGAAACACGCAAAACGTCGAAAAGTTTCAGATTGGTGCCAACGGGCCTTGAACCGGTCTCAGCCGACTCTATTACATTAGGAATGGAGTACATATCTGGTCCGAGAAACCTCTCCGAGCATCCTGATCACTTTCTGAACTGTCAGGAAGCGATTGCCGACGCATTCAGGCATTTGGCCGAGCAAGCGGTGATGGCCGGTTGGGGAGAGACCGAAGTCGCCAGCGCACTGGTGGATATTGCCGACTGTCACATGCTTTCGCTGGCATCTAATTTGGAAACGGAGCGGATGATCGACCAAGCGATCAAAAACGGGCGCTAGATAATGTCGGACCAATACCCCGACACCCCTGACGGGCGTTATTTCGTCGTCAGCGGACGCTTGTGGCGGAAGAGCAATCCTGCGCTTGACGAAGCCACACGGAATAGACTGGTCAAGGATTTGATGTCCGCAAGAAGGGCTGTTCGCGACGCCAAGGGCGACCCCGATGGCAAAGGCGCGACATCTGGTCGATGATGCCAAGGTTGCTCTCGGCGAGCGCGGCGCGCCCTGGTGGGAAGATGGCGCACCGGATTATAATCGGCATATGGCGAAGAACACGCCCTATGCCGAGTGGTTCGCTAACCTCGGAAAATAGGCTGGCGTCAAAGCAGCAGCGGCGCCTCGGGTGCAGACTTGTTTTTCGCCCACAGCTCGGTTGTCCGCTCCATCGTCACCAGCTCCGGCGGAAATGTCCGCTTCTGGAATGCGAGCGCATCATCGAAGGTACCGTGCAGCCATTGTTCGTACTCATCGGGATGTAACAAGACGGGCATCCGGTTGTGCACGGGCTGGATCGCCTCGTTGGCATCCGTCATGACACCGGAGTAAACTGGACCCCACTCGTCGCTGATACGCCACAGCCCTGCCCAGGCGAACACCGGCTGGTCCTTCAGCGAAAACCAGGTGCGGGTCATCCTACCCTTTTCACCCTCGGCTTCGGCAAAACCCGTCACGGGGATCAAACAACGCCATTGCGGTTTTCGGGCAAGACCGATCCACATGCCTTTTGACAGGTCAGCGATATTGTTGACCGGCTTTGGCTTGGCTTCCGGCTTCATGCCTTTCAGGCGCAGCGGAAAACCCCAGACCATCGAGCGGAGCTCGCGAACGCCTTCATTCTCCGTTACCACCATCCCGGGCGTGCCCGGATAGACTTCCTCGGGGGCGTTCGATTGCATCGGGTTCGGCACACGAAAGTGCGCGGCCACTTCTGCGGCGGAAAGACGAACGGTGTACAAGTTGCACATATGGCAGACCTTTCAACACGAAACCTTGGCTACGTAACCATATTGTCCCGACGTGGTGAAGCCTTGGAGGGCGAAACGCCGCTTTGCCAGCGGTCGCGGCTATGCAGGATTTCAAAGTCATCGGATGACGGCGGCTCGCGAAACTGGAAGGCGATGACATCTTCGATCGACCCGTGAAGCCAGCGGTCGTATTCTTGCCGCTCGAGCAAAACGGGCATGCGATCGTTGAAGGGCCTGATCTTCTCGTTGGCGGTCGTGGTCATGCCGGCGAAGACCGGCCCGAAGTCTGGAGTGTTCTTGCAGAACCCCGCCCAGGCCATCAAAGGCTGCCGGTTCTTCGAGAACCATGATCGGGTTTTCTCGCCTTTGACACCGTCGGGGTTTGCAAAATGCGTGAGCGGGATCAGGCAGCGGTATTTGGGGTCGACGACGATCCGGTCCCAGAGCGGATTGGTAAGATCCGCAACGAGGCCGATGCGGCTCGGTGGCTCGCCTTCACGCCTCATGTCGCGTGTCTGTCGCGGAAAACCCCATGGGACCGACTTCAACAGCCGCAATCCGTCCTTCTCAAGGACGATCAGTCCTGGGGTGCCTTCGATGGTTTCGCTCGGCACCTCAAGCGCCAGCACGATGTCGACCGCAAAATGGGCGACAATCTCCTCCAGGCTTTTGGTGACTGCAAACAGACGCGACACACCGGCCTCCTCAGTGGAAGTTTCTGGATTTGATCTTCAGATTATCGATGTGAAGGTCGGGAATATAGATCTCGCGCGCCTGCACGACGGGTTTGGGATTGTCCCGTGGATCGGGGCCCCCTCCGTGCTTGACCTGGTCGCCGCGACCGTGCGGAAGCGGGAAGTCGCCGTCCCGATTACCAATGCTCGACAGGTCGGCGGAGAAATCGAACAGGCGCTGGGCAACGAGGTGAACGACCTCGCCTTCCCGCTGGATACGGCCATTGATGGCCATCATGCTCGCTGTCATCAGGATCCGTCGCTGGCGTTCGAACAGCGATGGCCAGACCACTGCATTGACGATACCCGACTCGTCTTCCAGCGTGAGGAACATGACACCCTTTGCCGATCCCGGCCGCTGTCGCACGAGCACCAGCCCGGCAGTCCAAAGCCACCTCCCGTCCCGCTGCCCCATCGCCTCGGCGCAGGTGACGATGCCTTTCCGGTCGAGGTCTTTCCGGAGAAATGAGACCGGGAAAATTCTCAGATTAACTGCCGTCGCGATGATGCAGTTGATCGGCAGAAGCCGCTTATGATGTCTGCGATGGCACTCCTGAAGCGCGCTTTATTCTCACCCATCATTTGGCCACATAGCATCTCGGGGCTGGAACAAGGTCTGTTCTCACAAACACGCTAAGGCCGAACGCAGGCATCGTAACGTTAACCCCGCGGCGATTGGCGTGTGTGATTTTTGCGACATGACACAAACCGTTCGTGATCCCCTTTATCGCCGCCACCGGTTCCCAGCTGAAGTGATTGCTCATGTCGTCTGGCTTTATCTTCGTTTCCCGCTCAGCTTGCGGATGGTCGAAGGCTTACTGGCGGCGCGCGGGATTATTGTCTCGTACCAGACAGTCCGCCTTTGGGCCGAGAAATTCGGTCGCCACTTTGCCAATGAAATCCGGCGGCGTTCAGCCGGAAAGCTTGGCGACAAATGGTATCTCGATGAAGTCGTCATCTCCATAGGCGGCAAGAAGCACTGGCTGTGGCGAGCCGTCGATCAGGATGGCTTCGTTCTCGATGTGCTGGTGCAGAGCCGCCGTAATACCAAGGCCGCCAAACGTCTGATACGAAAGCTTCTGAAAGGACAGGGTCAAGCACCGAGAGTGATGATCATCGACAAACTCGGATCCTACGGCGCGGCCAAACGCGACATCATGCCCGGCGTCGAACACCGTTCGCACAAGGGATTGAATAACCGGGCGGAGAATTCACATCAACCGACACGACGGCGAGGGCGCATCATGAAGGGCTTCAAATCAGCTCGACATCTCCAGCGTTTCGTCTCCATCCATGACCCGGTCGCAAATCTCTTCCACATTCCACGCCACGATATCCTGTCCCACCATCACCGTGAACTGAGAACCGCCGCCATGCAAATGTGGAGTGAGTTCGCGCGCCTGCAGGCTGCGTGAGAGGAAGCGGCGAGTGCCAGCTTTGTCCGTAGTTCTTTAACTTTACGGTGCCCGCTGTGGTGATGGACCCTGATCCGCGCGACAACAATCGCGTGGCCAAAAACAGCTTTCCAGCCGGTCCCGGATCGTCACCGAATGCCCTGAGCAAAACCGCGTCCCGGATGGCGTGTTCGTCCTCGCGACAGCCGAGCATTTTCGCAGCGACCGTGGCCGATGTCAGGGCAAGGTGATCGCGCCAGCAGCCGAGCCAGAGCAGATTGGTGCGGAGCAGATCATCAAGCGATTTCAGAGCGATACCAGCAGAAAACGCGGCGTCGGATTCGGCAATGTCGTGCGTGCGCAACACGGTCCAGGCTGGCAGGTGGGGCGACCACGTCGAGACAGGAGGTGGAGTTGGCGCAAGTGAATCCATACGGATGAGGATACATCGCATGCGCAGTTTATGCCAGAAATTTTGTTTAACACCGCACAGCGTGTCATAGAATAAAGACGTCCGATAATCTTGCATTATCAGTTTTTATATTCATTCTGGAAGGAAATATCCTGATCTACCAGCACATTGAACTTGTAGCCGGGGCGAATTTCGAGGGTCGGCTGGACATCCATATTGCGCTGGATGGTACGATCAGCAACCCGACCGAACGTTTCTGCGAAATTCCGCCGCGCCGCATCCGAGGCTGTATCCTGCGTTGCCAACGTCGAGCTCTCCGGAACGGCCATGTCGATACCCGTGCCGATCAGGGCGATCAGTACGGCTGAGCCAAAGGTTTTGAGATAGTGGTTGTTCACCTTGTCATTGAAACCACCATATCCTTGCGCATCGGTTCCCGACATGCCGCCGATCTGCAACGTCGAACCATTCGGGAAGATGATGTCGGTCCAGACAACGAGCACACGTTTCTGTCCGAATGACACTTTGCTATCGTAACGGCCGAACAGCTTTGTGCCCTGCGGGATTAGTAGACGATGCCCGGTGGCGCTGTCATACACGTTCTGGCTCACCTGAGCGGTGATCCTGCCCGGGAGGTCGGAATTGATCCCTGTGATCAGTGTCGCCGGGATGACGGACCCGCGTTTTAACTCAAATGGCGATTGCTGAGGTACCACACGGTTCGGCAAGTAGCCGAGATCTTTGAGATCGGCGTTGAAAAAGTCCTCTTTTGAGCTCTGTCCGTTGGGATCGGCATTTTGACCACCCAAGCCGGCGCGCAACGCAGCGGCATAGAGATCGGACGGCTGCCCCGCCGTTGCGGACGGCGTTGTAGCGACTGCGGTCGTGTCCGTAGTCGCGTCTTTTGCTTCCGCGCGCGCTTCGAGCTTGCTGCGATCAATGGTAAGCGGTGCATCGTATGCGGCATTGCTCGCCTGTAGGCGCGCCATTCGCTGGCGCTGCTGTTCCCGCAGATATTGCTCTCGCTGTTCACGCTGAAGACGGGCACGCCAGACCTGTTCCGGCTCAAGCTCCTGTCCGCGCTGCGGTTCTTCGCGCTGCCCCACCTGCGGCGTGAAGGGATTGTTGGTCTTTTCAGCAGCTTGCTTTGTTTCGACCGGCGTCGGTTGAAACGTAGTCTGCTGCTGTGGTTCGCCAATGATGCCATCGGTGACGCCACGTTTGATCTGGTCGGCGTAGGTGGAGGCAGGATGGCCCGAACTTGTCTCTGGACCACTGTCCTTGCCGAAGTATAGCCCGCGCGAGGCGAGGCCATAGAAGATGACGCCAAGGAACGCGACCACCAACACGATCATGACGACGATCGGCAGGCGGTTGATCCGCCGCATACCAGACTGGGACTGGCTGCCCTGTGCGCCGCCGAGATTGAGAGATTGCACCATATGATCCTCCTTCACCCACGCCGCATGAGCGACAAGGCGCTCGCCGGGGTCGCGCCGTTGGCTGAGACTGTGTATGCACGTCCGAGTTCAACGCTGTTTGTCGAGAGACGGGCCAGCACTTGACCATCGAACGGCACGATCACGTAGGAAAGCGGGATGACCGCGGTGCCGCTATCGGTCTTCTGATCGGTAACGATGGCGTAGCCCCATCCCTTCAACGTGGCTTCCAGCGCCTGGCCGAAGGGCGAGGCATCCGCTTTAAGGGCGACCGTCGCCTTCCCCGGCCCGATCTGTTCGGCAAGGCGGCTGACCATGTCCCCGGCAATGGCACTTGCCGCCTGGCCGGAAATCTCCGGCGGCGCACTGCTCGGGACGAGGCCATTGGCTTCGGTCGATTGGCATCCGGAGAGGAGGATGGTGAGGGCGCAGGCTGCGGCAAAGCTGCGGATTGGGTTCAGGAAGCTTCCCGCAAGGGCAAAGGTATCCATCATTGCCCTCCCCTTCTTATCGTTATCTTCTCCTGATTCCCCCCGACGCCGGAAACGAGCACTGCGCGGTCGATATGATAGTCAACGACCATCATGTTGCTTTTCATGCGGTAGTTGACGATGCGGTTCTGCCCGCCTGATGTCACGAATAGGACGGGTGCATCCTGGCCGGAGATCGAGCGTGGGAAATGGATGTAGGTCTTGAGCCCGTCGGAATAGACCCGCGTCGGTCGCCAGCCGGCGCTGCCCGAAACAGAATAAGAGAAGTTCAGCTGCTCGGCTGGAACGCCTGCCCCCGGGATGGTGCTTGCCTCCAACCGCGCATTGACGTCGGCAAGCTTTGTCGAAACATCTTCCGGGTACTCAAATCCGACACGCGCCATATACTGGGTCGAATGGGACTTCAGCTGGATGTGATAGGTGCGCCGCGACGTTGTTACCACCATGGAGGTCACAAGGCCCGGCTCCGACGGCTTGACGATCAGATGGATGGCTTGACCACCAGCGGCTCCCGATGTCGCGGGTTCGACCTTCCAGCGTACGGTATCACCGACTAACACGTCGCGGACCACCTCGCCGCCCTGCAATTCGATGTCGCAAACCTGCAGCGGCGAGCAGACGACGGAGGGCTGGACCTCGCCGTAGAGAAAGATCACCTTGCCGTCAGGGCCCTTGGTGACGAGACCCCGCGATCCACGCCATTGGGTCGAGATGCCCATACCCTTCGCTTCGTTGGCAGTGACGCCATCGGCAGCAAGAGCGTGGATGGGGTTAAAGACGAGCAAAGCTAGCATCACTGATCCAAGGGAGCTCAGAGTCAGCCTGGCCGAAAAATTCTCAAGTCGGATAATCATGTTCGGGGCCATGCCTTTCAAAGCTGTGCGGTCCAGTCGAAGTCGCGGAGATAGAGACCGATGGGGTTCAAGCGAATGACGCCCTCATCCTGCGGTGGGGTGAGGGTCACGGTGGCGATGCCACGGAATCGGCGGACGGCGGTTTCCTTGCCGCGCCGGTCGCGCTCAAATTCGGTCCAGTCGATCTGGTAACTCTGGTTCGAGAGCGCAACGATATTGTTGACCTCGATGGCCACGGTCGAGTTTTTCGCTTTCTCGAAGGGCGAGTTCGAGCGAAACCAGGCATTGACCTTCTCTGTTGCCGGGTCCGAAGTCCTAAGCAGGCCGTAGGTCCGGTCGATATATTGCTTCTGCACGACCGCGTCGGGCGTCACGCTCCGAAAGTTCGAGACAAAGCTTCCAAGCGTGGCGCGCACCACCCGCGGATCGGCATATTCGATCTGTTGGGGAACTCCGGCATTGACGGCGGTGCCGAGCTTGTCGACCTCGACGATATAGGGAACGAGCTTCACCTGGGTGCTCTGGTAGAGTGCGTAACCAAAACCGATCACCGCCATGGTCATGCCTGTGATACCGACGATCCGCCAGGCGGCGGCGGCCTTGACGTAAGAGCCATAGCGCTCGTTCCATTCGTTGCGCGCAGCGAGATAGGGATTATCAGGCATGTTTTGTCCGGCCATTGCGGATAAGCCTCCAGTCATTTGGTCTCGTTGATGGGCGGGGGCGGAGGCGGCGATGCGGGTCGTCCCGATTGCTTGTCGAGTTTGGCATTGGCGAGACCGAGCAGCGAACCGGCATAGGCTCCGGGTGACCCGACCGCCTTGTCCTTCGCGGCCGAACTGAGCGCACCTGCCGCACCGCCGATACCGGCCTCCATGCCGCGCATGGCGGCAGTTCCGAGCGACGATCCCCCTGCCCTTGCCGTATTCGCGGCCTGATAACCTCGGCTGACCGCAGCAGTCGCCAAAAAGCCGGCACCCGCCGCAAAAGATGCGGCCTGGCCCCCATGGCGGATGGCTTCCATGCCACCGGATACGGACGCGCCCTGGACCACGCCCTGCAGGATCGGCGGCACGTACATGGCGATGACAAAGACCACGACCGAGATACCGGCGATGGCGAGTGTGGTGATGAACTGTTCCGAGGTTGCTGTCGGTGCCTCGGCCAGGCCCAGCAGGATGTCGGAGCCGATCTTTGCGATCATCACCAGCGCCATCAGCTTCATGCCGACAGAAAAGGCGTAGACCAGATATTTGACGGCGAAGTCCTTGGTATAGGACGTGCCACCCAGTCCCAGCATGATCATCCCAGCAAGCAGGCCAACATACATTTCCACCATGACCGAGACGAAGATCGCGGCCACCAGCGAGAAGCAGACGACCACCACGACCATGGCAAAGACGGCGGCGATCGCCAGGGAGTTATCCTCGAAGAGGCCAAACTTCGCCTGTTCCGACATCTTGGTCGCGACACGAATGCCGGCGTCGAAAATGTTGGCGGGAGAAGCCGAGCCACCGCCGGCGCCGATCTGGTAGAGGCTGTCGACAACGGCCTTGGCAAAGGCCGGCCCCTCATTGAGAATGAACGCGAACAGCCCAATGAACATGATGCGCTTGACGAGCTCGGCAAACCAGCTGTCGAGCGAGGCAGCGCTAATCGCCAGCCACACGGCGGCGATGCCGATCTCGATCCCCGCCAGGATCCAGAACAATGACCGGGCCGCATTCATGACCGTCGTCTCCCAGCCTTTGGCTGCAGTAACAACGGAATTCTCCAGGTTGGTCAGCACCTGGCCCTGTTGTGCAAAGGCCGGCGCGTTCGCGAACAACACGATGCCGACAGCGACAAGGGCAAGTTCGAGGCTACTTGAAGGTCGAACAATTACCATCTCGGCTTCATCTCCTGGCCACCGCGAATGTCGCGATCGGTATCGCCACCGAAGAATTTTTCTCGATGTTCGCGTCGGGCCGCATCGGATGAGGTCGCCGACGATGCTTCTCCCGTTCCAAATACGGACGCCGGATGGGGCTGTACGATCCACCGGGCGACGCCTACACCCGATGCGACGATCCCCACGACAAGAAGGATGATAACAAGACGCGGGCTCACCAGCGGGGCTCCATCGTCTGCCCACTGCGGATGTCATGCTCGCTTCCGCTGAAGAATTTTTCGCGGCGCGCCTGGGCGAGATCCTTTTGCGCCTGCTCCGACTGGAACCATGTCCCCATCATAGTCATCTGCTGGGAAACCAGGCCACGCAGCTTTTGCATCTGCGCCACCTGTTGTGCGGCGATCTGGTGTCCGACCTGCAGCGCCTTCATCTGCCCGTCTGATGTCTCCGACATCGATCGCAACGACGACATCGTGCTTTCCTCGCTTGAGAACTGGTCCGCTGTCAGGTTCGCGGCCTTCAAGGTGCCTCCGATCGTATCGCGATTGGTGTCGGACCAGCTTTGATAGGTGGACGAGAAACTTGCTCCATCAGGTAGATTGCTCTTCATCTCGGCAAAACTCTGGAAACGCTGCTTCAGGACGTCGTCGATATTGCCCATCGAGAAGGCGATGCCCTGCCCTTGGGCCACGACGTTCTGCAGCTTCTTCAGGTCGTTTTCGACCTGACCCCAGATGTGGTTCGGTAATTGGGCGGTGTTCTGCAGCATGTTGTTGTAGATGTTGATCTGGTTCTGGATTTGCTCGGCAAGCTGCGAGATCTGGGTAATCTGGTTGTTGACCTGCTCCGCCGACTTGCCGACAAGCGAGATCAGTTCTGTATTGTTGGCGAGCTGTGTCCATTCGGTTGCCTGTCCCGTCACGCCGCCGGCCTCAGCTGGAAGCGGCAACGCCATCGTAAGCGCAGCCGCAACGACGGCGACCACGTTTGCAGTCTCAAGAGGTCGGAAAGAGTGCTTCGGCATGGGCGATCCCCCTTTGCTGGAGCCAAGGACAAGGCCACGCGGCCCCGTGTTCGGAATGTAGGGTGCGAATGCGCTTCAGGTCTTCCTTACCCGTCGCTCCGACAAAGGAGAGAGCGACCGGACCGAGCGCCATGTTAAAAAGACGGCGACCCTCTGGTGAGACAACGTAATATTCGCGCTTGGGAATAGCGGTTGCGACGATTTCGATCTGCCGCTCGTTGAAGCCAATGCGCTCATAGAACTCGCGGGTGCCGGGTTCGCGTGCCGCTCCGTTCGGTAGGCAGATTTTTGTCGGGCAGCTCTCCTTCAAGACATCGATGATCCCGGATCGCTCGGCATCCGAAATCGACTGGGTGGCAAGTACGACGGCGCAATTGGCTTTGCGCAACACCTTCAGCCATTCGCGGATCTTGTCGCGAAACACCGAATGGCCGAGCATTAGCCAGGCCTCGTCGAGGATGATCAGGCTGGGAGCGCCGGTCAGGCGTTTCTCGATACGACGAAATAGATAGAGCAGCACCGGCACGAGATTGCGCTCGCCCATGTTCATCAGTTCCTCGATCTCGAAGCACTGGAACGCGCCAAGCGACAGACCGTCCTCTTCGGCGTCAAGCAATTGCCCCATCGGACCGTCGACTGTGTAGTGATGCAGGGCGTCCTTGATCTCACGCATCTGCACGCCGGAGACAAAGTCAGACAGAGAGCGGCCGCGCGAATCCGCCATCAGTGCGATCTGCCGGGAGATGGCGTTGCGATAATCCGGGGTAATGGTCACGCCCTGCAGCGCCACCAACGTTTCGATCCACTCGGAGGCCCAGGCGCGGTCGCCATCGGTCGACAGTTCAGCGAGCGGGCAAAAGGCGAGCATCCTTACCTCAGCACCGGCCGAAGGGGTGATATCACCGCCGATCTGATAGTGATCGCCGTTTAGGCCGAGCGTCAGCGGCAGCATCGAGCCGCCCTTGTCAAAGGCGAATAGCTGGGCATCGGCATAACGCCGGAACTGCGCGGCGATCAGCGCCAGCAGCGTCGATTTGCCGGAGCCAGTCGGACCGAAGATCAGCGTATGGCCGACATCGTCGACATGCAGGTTCAGCCGAAACGGCGTCGAACCGGATGCCACCTGCATCAACGGAGGAGAAGCCGGCGGATAGAATGGGCAAGGCGCGGTGGGACTGCCCGACCAAACCGAGTTCAGCGGGATGAGATCGGCGAGATTGCGGGTGTTGATCAGCGGCTCGCGGATATTGGCATAGGAGACGCCTGGCAGGCTGCCGAGAAAAGCATCCGTGGCGTTTAAGGCTTCGATCCGGGCGCCAAAACCTTCGGCCTGGATCAGGCGACGGATCGCTTCGCATTTTTCCTGGAGCCGGATCGCATCCTCTTCGAAGATCACGATGACCGGTGTGTAATAGCCATAGGCAACAAGCTGCGATGAGGCTTCGGCGATCGCGTCCTCTGTCTCCGCCACCATCAGCATCGCGTCCTGATCGACCGAGCGTGATTGCGTCTGGAACAACTGGTCGAAGAACGGCCTGACCTTCTGCTGCCACTTCTTCCGAGTGCGCTCAAGCCGCGCCCTTGCTTCCTCCGCGTCAAGAAAGACAAAGCGGGACGACCAGCGATACGTGAGCGGCATCAGGTCCAGCGTGTTGAGGATTCCAGGCCAGCTTTCGGCCGGTAGGCCGTCGATCGCCACTACACCGAGAAAGCGGTTTTCCACCAGGGGTGTGAGGCCATGCTGCAGCTCGGCCGTCACCAGCCAGTCGAGATACATGGGGATGTCCGGCAGGCGCACCGGATGGTTCTCACCGGTGATGCAGAAACGGATGAACTGAAAGAGTTCGTCGTATCGGGCGACACGGAACCCACCGCGCTCTGAAATCTCTCGCGTCATCATCCGACGGATCGACAGGACATTGGCAAGATATTGCTCGATTTCACGGATCGAGGTCAGGAAGCTTTGCAACATCGTGTCGGCATAGGTCGCAGAACGGCTCGCCGCATCCGAATAGACATACCGCGCCAGACCTGAGCGGCGCGGCTCCGGCGGCCGCCACGTCAGGATCAAAGCATGGCGGCTCTCGAAATGCCCCCTCTCCTTCTGGAAATGCGCCCGCCGCTCATCGTCGATGGCGCGCGTGACCGGATCTGGAAAATGAGACTCTGCCTCATCAGGGTAATCTCCTGTCGGCACGCGCACGGCGTCCACTTGGATCATCCATCCTGAGCCGAGCCGCGACAGGATCGCGTTGATCTGTCGCGACACCTCGTTGCGCTCGCCGTCGGTGGAGCTTTCGCTGTCTGGCCCCGCGAAATACCAACCAGCCATCAGTGAGCCGTCCTTCAGCAGAATGACACCATTGTCGACCAGCCCGGCATAGGGCACGAGATCGGCAAACGACGGTCCGGAATGACGGAAAGATTTGGGGGCAACCATTGCAAAGACCTCAGTATGTTCGCCAAGGCGACGACGTCGCGCGGTAAAAGGTCTTGTAGGAAATATGCCGGAGGTAGACCCTCCGCATCAGCGGATCCGCTTTGGCCATCATGCGAAGGGCTGCGACAGCCACCAGCCAAATCGCGATGCCGAACAGAGCCGCGTACCAGGTCAGCACGACGAAGATCAGGATGACCGCCGCAAGCGCCGTCAGCAGAACCAGTTCGCGATCGGCGCCAATCAAGAGGTTCGGACGCGACAACGCTCGGTGTACCCGCGAGCGTGCCAGAGAAGAGCCGACCTCAGCCATGAGCCCCCTCCCCCACAGTGGCCGCCGTCATCGAGGGCTCGGTCATGCCGCGCCAAGCTTGCGAATGAGCCTCGCCGATCGAGGCACCGGTCGCGCCGAAGAGGGCGACAATCTGGGTAGCTCCGAGAAGTACCCCGCCAACGAGGGCGACGTAGCAAAGCCGCCTCGCGAAATCATTCAATTCGCCGCCGAAGATGAGCATCGCACCGGCAATCGCGACTGCGGCCAAGGCGATAAAGCCGGCGACCGGTCCAGTGATCGATTGCTGGATTTGCTCCAGAGGCGATTCCCACGGCAGACTGCCGCCGCCCGAAGAGGCAAGTGCGAAGTCAGCAAAGCCGACAGAAACAGCGACAAACATCGCGAGGTTAAGAAGAATGGAGATTTTACGCGACATGGCTGTCCTCGTCGATCTGGGCATAATGTTCGGTCTGATAGCGCCCGTTGCGGTAACCCTCGATGTGGATGACCTCGCGGACCCGCCTCCTCTTTCCCGTTCGCTCGATAGAGATGATGAGATCGACGGCCTCGCCGATCACCTCCTGCATTGGCTGCTGGCTGGCTTCTGCCGTCAGTTGCTCCAATCGGCGCAGAGCTGACATCGCCGTGTTCGAATGGATCGTGGTGACGCCGCCTGGGTGGCCTGTATTCCAAGCTTTCAAAAGGGTGAGTGCCGCGCCATCGCGGACCTCACCTACAATGATGCGGTCGGGTCGCAGACGCATCGTGCTTTTCAGTAGGCGGGCCATGTCGATGGAATCGCTGGTATGCAGCGACACTGCATTCTCGGCCGCGCATTGGATCTCAGTGGTATCCTCGAGGATCACCATCCGATCCTCCGGCGCGGCAGCCACGACCTCGGCGATAATGGCATTGGCGAGAGTGGTCTTCCCCGATCCCGTGCCCCCCGAAATGACGATGTTCATCCGTGCGTCGATCGCGCTGCGAATGGCCGACGCCTGGGCTTCGGTCATCACCTTCGACTTCACGTAGTCGGTGAGCGGGATGAGACGAGAAGCGCGCCGACGGATGGTGAATGCCGGACTTGATACGATCGGAGGCAACAGGCCCTCGAAGCGGTGTCCGCCGATCGGCAGTTCGCCAGAGATGATTGGTCGCTCATTGTCGGCCTCTGACTGGAGCGCGTGGGCGACGCTGCCGATGACGACTTCCGCAGCGGCAGGGCTCATCGCGCCGGCAGCTGCCACGCCGTGACCCAGCCGCTCGATGAACAGCCGGCCATCGGGATTGAGCATGATTTCGACCACCGTCGCGTCTTCAAGCGCAACGCAGAGCTGGTCGCCGAGCGCGTCCTGCAGTTTGCGAACCAACCGTGGATGGGAACGAAGTTGGGTCACGCAGCGCTCCTAACCTGACGACCGTGGAATTCGGCGATGATCGAGCGGTAGTCTGACGGGCATACCCGGTGGAAACTTGCTTGATCGGCTGGCAAGGTTCCTGCAACAGCGACAGTGTTGCCGACTGCCACGGGATCGCCAAGCCGCTTCATTGGCCATCCGGCTCGGTTCAAGATGCGCTCAAAACGGAGGTCGGTCGCCGTGACGATCTCGTCATAGCCGTTTTCCATCGACCATTCGATGATGCCTGCAAACATCGTAAGTGTCGCGGAATGAAGTTGGCCCCCTCCCCTGCCCGCGGGTAAGGATGTGTCGACGCAGAAGCGGGAGCTTTCGATCATTCGGTCAGATGCGTTGAGGGAACCGGTTGCCAGCAACTGCGGGAACGTTCGCTCAAGCATGGTCGGTCCTATTGCCGGAAGGAGACGAGCGCAGCCGACGACCCTCTCATCATCAGTGACCGCAACGATGTAAGTCGGGTCGAGATCGTCGTAGTCGTCTCGTTCTCCTGTCTCAGCAATCGTGACATCCCATTCAAGACGTTCGTGGAAGACTGCGGCGCGCAAGCAGTGCATCTGTTTCAGGAGATTGGAATGCTCGACATAGCGATGTGGCGAAACGGTCAGAATTTGCATCTTGTTCTCCGCATGAATGACATGCCGAGGAAAGATCATCTCAAAAGGCCTGTGGCTATCTGCAGATCTGCAGGGCATGATTCTACCTTTGGAAGATCGTGATGGCGATCAGCCGGGCAGTCGACGCCATGGGACGAAAGTTCTGCAGCTGCAGATCTGCAGTTTCCACCGGCTATACCCGGTCAACGAAATCTGCCTAACTGGTGGAAAGATATTCAAGATTCGGCGCAGCCCGGTGACCACCGCCAAACTCGTTAACTTCCTGTTAACTTTAAATGTCTTGCGGCAGGTTGGGAATCGGGAGATAGTTTCCCAAATGATGGCATTCCGGCCATCTTTTCGAAAGTGAAGACCTCCGGGAAATAGTTCGCAAAATGAGCAATATGCTGCCCAACAGATTTGATATTGAGATTGCCGAGCAAGGGGCGAAGATCTCAAGCGCGTTGCATATGTTGCGCAGCCAGCAGTACCCGCCTGATGCTCGCAAGGGGCTGCGCAAGTTTCAGCTTGCTGAAGTTGCGGACTTCATGGGTGTCACCCAGACGCACCTGAGGCAACTCCATTCTGACGGGAAAGGACCGGAAATCGAGTCCATCGGTGGACGCCGATACTATACGGCTGACCAGATGCTGGAGCTTCGGGACTATCTCGAGGCCAACAAGAAGTCAGACAAGAGATACTACGTGCCTAGGCGGAAGGAAGGAGAGCCGATGCAGGTTGTATCGGTCGTCAACTTCAAGGGCGGAAGCGGCAAGACGACCACTGCCGCGCACCTTGCGCAATATCTCGCCCTCACCGGCCATCGTGTGCTGGCGATCGACCTCGACCCGCAGGCTTCACTGACTTCGCTTTTCGGAATCCAGCCGGAGCTTGATGATACTGCCTCTCTTTATGAGGCTCTTCGATTTGACGACGAGCGGAAGTCAATCGCTGACGTCATTCAGCCGACCAACATTCCTGGACTGGATGTCGTGCCGGCGAACTTGGTTCTGCAGGAATACGAATATGACGTGCCACTGGCGATTTCCTCCAAGAAGGGGGACGATGGCCGACTCTTCTATATGCGGATCGCCAGCGCTCTGAAGCAGGTGGATGACAAGTACGATGTAGTCGTCATCGATTGCCCTCCTCAACTGGGCTATTTGACGATTACCGCCCTCATGGCTTCTACCGGGATCCTTATCACCATTCATCCTCAGATGCTGGACATCATGTCGATGAGCCAGTTTCTCATGATGCTTGGGGGGATCATGGGACCAGTCGCCGAAGCCGGGGCTGAGATGCGCGTTCAATGGTTCCGCTATCTCATCACTCGTTTCGAGCCCACGGATATTCCGCAGGCGCAGATGGTCGGCTTCATGCAGTCGATGTTCGCACAGCAGATGCTTCGGAACCATGTCCTGAAGTCAACGGCGATTTCCGACGCCTCGATAAAGAAGCAGACATTGTACGAGGTCGAGCGGGGCGAGTTCGTCCGGGCGACCTACGACCGGGCGATGGAGAGCCTGAACGCAGCGAATGCGGAAATCGTGGAGCTCATCCATGGCGTCTGGGGGCGGAAATGAGCTACTTGTCAGCCGTTTTTTTCGTTATTTTGCAGAGCCCGAACAAGGATTTACGGGCGTTGACATCTGTTTTGGAGGGCATCCATGTCCCGTGAAAATCCGTTCGCCAAACTGGATATGGCAGCGATAACGGCGAGCCAGACGCCAACCAAGCCTGGATATGGCATGACCGGGGCGGCCAAGACTGTTGTTCGCTCGATCGAGGACATGGCCGAAAACACCAAGAAGCTCATGGAAGGCGAGGTGATCGTGGGCCTCGATCCACACTTGGTCGACGTGTCCTTCGTATCTGATCGTCTTTCAGATGATGGAGAGGAGTTTCGGGAGCTGCTCCAGGCGATCAAGGAATCGGGTCAGACGACGCCTATTCTGGTTCGCCCAAGCTCGGCAGATGCCAAGCGTTATATGGTGGTGTTCGGTCACCGTCGTCTCAGGGTCGCTCGTGAGCTTGGAGTTCCAGTCAAGGCTATTGTCAAGAAGCTCGATGATATCACTTCGGCGATCGTGCAGGGTCAGGAAAACGCGGCCCGCTCGAATCTGTCGTTCATTGAACGCGCCTATTTCGCCCAGAACCTGATCACGTCTGGAATGACCAAGGAAACGGTTCGGTCATCGCTCGCCATCGACGAGGCGATGCTGTCGAAGATGCTCGCAGTCGTCGAAGCGGTGCCAGCCTCCGTCATTCAGGCCCTGGGTGCATCCAAGAAGATTGGCCGTGACCGATGGCTCAGCCTCCGGCAGTTGATACTGGCCCCTGCCCTCTCGAAGGCCGCTGCTGAGCATGCAGCATCGGCCGACTTCCAGAAGCTCCCCGAAGCCGAGCGGTTCGATGAGCTTCATGATTACGTGAAGCGGTACAAGGCCAAATCGGCTGCGAAAAAGCCCAAAGCCGATACCGCAGCAAAAGGCTGGGTGTCGTCCGATTGCTCTCTGAATCTCGCGATGACCGCCAAAGCAAAGAAAGTTGCCATCGAGCTCACGAATGTCGAAGCCAAGCCCTTCAGCGAATGGCTGTCTTCTCGCATGGACCGCTTGTACGAGGAGTACAAGGGGTCGAAGAACGAAACCAACGGAGACTGAACCGCAAAAGAAAAAGGCCCCCGAACGGCGAACCGTGGAAGCCTCTCTCGTCATCTCTAGCAGGATCGAGAATCGCATTTCCCGGAATCACAGTCAAGAGTCTTGGCGCCGATTTGGTGAGCGGATTTCTTTTGCCTGAAGCAAGGTAAGAGAAAAATGCAGACGGGACATGTGACGACGCCCTTTGGGCGGCGGCCGATGTCGCTCGCCTTGGTACGCAGCCAAATGGCGATCGAGAATCCGCGGCCGGAAACGAGCATCGAGAAGTGGAAGGTCTTTCGAGACGTATGTGAGGCACGGGAACGGCTGGGAATCCAGGACCGGGCACTCGCCGTCCTTGATGCCCTGCTGACGTTTCACCCTCACGCGGAACTCGATCCGAGCCAGGGCCTGGTCGTATTCCCATCCAACGCCCAGTTGTCAGTGCGGGCTCATGGAATCACCGAGACGACGCTACGCCGGCAACTCGCCGCGCTTGTCGATGCCGGCCTTATCCTGCGGCGCGACAGCCCGAACGGTAAACGCTACGCGCACCGCAACCGGGATGGCGAGATCGAACAGGCCTACGGGTTTGACCTTACGCCGCTGCTGGCTCGTGCCACGGAGCTCGCCTTGATGGCACAGGATGTCGCCGCTGAGCGCGTGCGCTTTCGTCGGGCAAGGGAAGCGCTGACGATCTGCCGTCGCGATGTGCGCAAATTGATCTCGGCCGCGCGGGAAGACGGCGCTACGGGCAATTGGGATCAGGTGGAGTCCGAGTACGTCGGCATCCTCGCGCGCCTCGCGCGCTACCCGAACCGGTTACAGGTTGAGACCACGCTCGACGAGATGGAACTCCTACGGGAAGAGGTGCTCAACGTCCTGGAAACGCAGCTTAAAACAGATGGAATGCATGGCAATGCCATTCAGGATGACCGCCATATACAGAATTCAAACACAGAATCCATAAATGAACTTGAACCTAGCTCTGGAAAAGAGCAGGGCGGGAGCCTCGGGTATAAGCCACAAACCAAGAGCGCGCCGATCGAGCGGGAGAAGGCCAAGCCTGAACCGATAAAGGTTTTCCCGCTTGGAATGGTTCTCCGGGCCTGCCCCCAGATAACTGATTATGGACCCGGCGGGCGCATCGAGCACTGGCGCGAACTCATGAAGGCGGCCATCGTTGTGCGCTCAATGCTCGGCGTCAGCCCCTCTGCCTACGAGGAGGCGTGCAACGCCATGGGGCCGGAAAATGCCGCGGTGGCGATGGCATGCATTCTCGAGCGGTCAAATTTAATAACGTCGGCAGGCGGCTATCTGCGGGATCTTACCAGGCGCTCTGAGCGCGGCGAGTTTTCCCTTGGGCCAATGTTGATGGCTCTGATGAAGGCAAATGACCAAGGAGACCGAAGAATTGCGTGACGATAGAACGACGCAGCGGGCCGACAAGCGCCCAAATCCGCTTCCGAGCCCTCAATAGAAGGTCACTTGTCAGCCGTTTTTTTTCGTGATTTTCTTTTCTGATACAGGGAGTTACTGGCGCTGAACGCCAGTTTTGAGGGGGCGTCAGTCTATGTGGAAAGCAAAGGAAAAGCAGATCGGCATCGAGCAGATCAACGGTCACGTGCCCAGGAGGAACCGCTTGATCACCGGTCGAGCGCCGGAGAATACCGAAATGCTGTTCACACCGGCCGAGCTGTTCGGGGCAAGGCGCAATGCTCCAGCAGGGCGAAGATGGACCAGCGCGCCGCGAGGGCACAGGTCCAGATGTGCCGACACCTTATCGCCCGACACGTCGATGACAAGAATGAGCACTTTGCTTTGCTAGAAACTGCCAGGACCCTCAAGGACTACGTCGGAAAGACGATGACCGGGCTTGTCGGCGACGGCATTGCGTATCTCCAAATGGTCCGGGATGGATATCGCTGGGTGGATCATTTCGAAAACCATGAAGTCCACGGCAAACGTCCAACCACTCGTTCTCCGGATTACGTCTTCAGTCGTTCGGAGGATATGTTCGTCGCCCTTGCTGAGTCGAAAGCGACCAAGGGAGCGTCCAAGGCAGCTTTCACGAAGACTGTCCGGGAAGGCTACAAGCAGCAGGTCGAGCCCTATCTGGGCCGCAGGATCGGTTCCTGGGTAGCGTCGCATGGCTATGCCGTCGGCAGCTGGATGAAATCTGTGAAAAAAGCGGAGATATTCATCGACCACACGGCACATGATGGACCACCCACCGGAAACAAGGACGACGACCCGTCCAAACGCTCTGATCCAAGAGACGTGCGGTTTGGCAGCTATTGCGGTGTGCTGACTCTTCTCTTCGGGCCCGAGGTCGGGGAGGCTGCCCGCGATCGTACCTGGAAACCTTCCGAGCAGATCTTTACCACGGTTGAATGGCTCGGCCGAACCTGGATTGTTGGAGAAGACGCAGAGTGGGAGCCGATGGTCATCACCGCCAAAGAGCACCTGATCTTCAGATCAGGACCGGTGAAGCTCGTGAATGGCATGGCGCTGGATCTGGAGATTGCTCGGCGCATCTTTGCCTTCATCGAGTCAAGCGAAGGCGGGATCGATCTCATGGCAGAATTTCCAGAGTTCCCAACGGATCTCATCGAGGCAGCAAAGCGATCCGGAGGAGCAATCTTTCCAGATGGGTTTGCGGTCCTGGGACGCGACGAGGATTTAAACCTCTATTCGACGATATTGGTGAAACCGCCGGCGCAAGCAGAGCCTGCCTTGGTTGAACGCGAGCTAGAGGCAGAAGGCCTTTTCGCCGAGGGAATTTCGGTGATCGATGCTCGCTCGTATGTTGCCCCTCATACTGAAGTCGCTGAGGAAAAGCAGCCGCTGCTTTACCTCACTCGGGAATAGGGTTGGTATCTGTACCGCCGCTTGTGCTTGAAGTCGTCGCTTGCCCCGACTAAGCCGCCCGGGATCGGCTCCTCCGGGAAGGATTGTCTGACCGTCGTCACCTTCTGTGGGCTTTCGAGGCTCCAGCGAGCTCCTATTCCTTGGACCTGGCCGCGACGAACCGCAGATACGGTTTGCAGCTTACTAGCCCAGATGAAAAAATGAATTGATACAGCAGGTTCTCGGCCCCGGAAGAAATCATGCCGCTCCTTTTTTGCAATGTCGCCTGGATGAAGAATTATGCAGGCCGCGATGCCACGGACCCTCCGAAAGGTGGGGGTGGCTACGTAGTCTCCGAGGGAAGAGCTGGGGAGGAATTGAACTTCGTTGAAGCCGACGATGGCTATGTCTATGGCCACTTCGAAACAATCAAGAACGACGCCGATCGCGATGTAAAAATCGAGAGACTGGGGGCGTCGCCCTCAGCCGAGTTCATCGATGGTGTCGATGTCGTCTGGACCGCTCCTGTCGATGGAAAGGATCCGCGCTGCGTAATCGGATGGTACAAGAATGCGCGCGTCTATCGCAAACGCCAGAGGTTTGATGGCGTATATCCTTCCGGCCAGCATGAGGATGATGAAGTCCTGAGCTTCCGGGTACGAGCGCGGGCCGAAGACGCACATCTCATTCCGTTGAACAAGCGCGATGAAGGCCTTTACCTCGAGCGGGGAAAAGGCTGGAGTGGGCAGGCGAGCTGGTGGTATGCGGACGACACGACCGATCCGGCGGCACGGGAGTTCGTTGAACGAGTCCGTGCAATCATTGGCGGGCAAATACCCGTGTCCGATCGACCGCCCGTACAAAGCCGGGTCAAGCACAGGGCGGGGCAGGCCACAGCTGACGGCTACACAAGGTATGTTGAACGCCATGAGGTGCGGGTTAGCCCTCGGCACAACAAGCTCGAAAAGCTATTTAAGGCCTATCTTCAAAGGACAGTCCTCGGTCTCAAATTCCTTCCCACCTTCTGCGATGACATGCGATTTACAGATGGGAAAGGCCAGGACGTGATGGTCGAAGTCAAGCCCACAGATGTCTCGAGTATCCGGTTTGCTATCCGCACGGCGATGGGACAACTCCTCGACTAGGGGGATACCGCGATTGGCGGCCTCCGTCAGATAACCCGATCGCAAACCGTGCGCAGAAAACTCCCCGGGCTCGAGCCCGGCCAGCGCCGCCCGCTGCTTGACGATCTGGTTGACCGCACTCGGCTCGAGTGCCCGCTTCGAAACCGTGCCCCAACGATCGACCTTCCGAAAAATGCTCCCACTTTCGATTCTTCCAGCCGCCAGCCAGGCGTTGAGCGCCTCCACCGGCCGACCGGTCAGATAAACGACCTCATCGCTTTCGGCACCTGACGTCTTGGTGCGACCGAGATGGATAGCGAGAGAGGGGAGGGGAGGGGCACCCTCGACGGTGATGGGTGGCTCGACGGTGAGCTGCTCCCTGCGCAGACCGGCAATCTCACTGCGACGACGGCCGCCCGAGGCAAAAGCCACCATTAGGATTGCCCGGTCGCGGATATCGCGCAGACTGTCGGTGCTGCAGGTCGCGAGCAGCTTAGCCAGCACGTCGCCGGTGACGGCCTTCGCACTCTTGCGTTTCCTTGGCCGCGGCGTCGCCCGAACGGCGAGGCGTATCGCCGATTTCAGCGAAGGGGATGAGAAGACGCCGGTCAAGCCGCGCCACTTCGTCAGCGTCGACCAGGCGGCCAGCCGCCGGCGCACCGTGTCGGGTGCATGCGGGCCGGAGGATCGAAGGAACCGTTGTTCGCGTAGGCTCTGCTCGACGTCAGCTGGCATGCCATGATGAGGATCGATGTCACGCTGGTCGGGCTGCCATAAATGGGGTCGGTTCCGGCTGGGGGCGGAATGACACTCTAAGCCGTTGCCCCCTTGGGCCAGAGATATTCGCCGGTCAGTAATATGTGCGCCCAACCCAGCGGAGAGATATGCGCCAGAAGTTCGGGCGGCACATCAAGTCCTTCATTCCGGCGCTCTGCGACTGTATGGCCGAGATGGAGGGTGTTCCAGTAGATGATGACTGCGGTGAGCAGGTTGAGGCCGGCGATTCGGTAATGCTGCCCCTCGGTGGTGCGGTCACGGATTTCGCCTTGGCGACCAATGCGCAGCGCATTCTTGAGAGCGTGGTGGGCCTCGCCCTTATTGAGACCGATCTGGGCACGCCGCTGCATGTCCGTGTCGAGGATCCACTCTATAATAAAGAGTGTGCGCTCCACCCGGCCAACCTGCCGCAGCGCAACCGCTAGATCGTTCTGGCGTGGATAGGAGGCAAGCTTGCGGAGCAACTGGCTCGGCTTGATCTTGCCGGAAGCCATGGTCGCTGCGCAGCGGAACAGGTCGGGCCAGTTCGCGATGATCAATTCCTCGCGGATCTTGCCACCGACCAGTTTGCGCAAATCCTTGGGTGTCCCGGCGGGATTGAAGACGTAAAGGCGCTTCGAAGGCAAATCGCGGATGCGCAGGACAAGGCGGTATCCGAGCATGCCGCTGGTCCCGAACAGGTGATCGGTGAAGCCGGCCGTATCGGCATATTGCTCTCCGATCTGACGACCGGCATCATTCATCAGCAGGCCGTCAAGGATGTACGGGGCCTCGCTGACTGTCGCGGGAATAGTCTGTGACGCGAACGGCGCGAACTGGTCGTTGACGTGAGTGTAAGCCTTGAGGCCTGGTTCATTTCCATACTTAGCGTTGACCATGTTCATCGCCTCGCCATGCCGGGCCGAAGCAAAGAACTGGCCATCGCTCGATGCGGTCGTTCCCATGCCCCAGAACCGGGACATCGGCAGCTTTGCTTGCGCAGCCACTACGATCGCCAGCGCCTGGTCCATTGCGTCGCTTTCGACGTGCCACCGGGCAAGGCGCGATAGCTGCCAGTAATCATGCGTGTTCGTGGCCTCCGCCATCTTCCGCAGTCCCAGATTCAGCCCTTCTGCGAGCAGCACATTGAGCAGGCCGACCTGGTCACCGCATGGAACCCCGGTTCTCAGATGAGTGAATGCTTCGGTGAACCCGAGCGCAGCATCGACCTCCAACAAGATGTCGGTGATCCGAACTAGCGGCATCCGGCGATAGAGATCGAGTATCAGCTCCTCGGCGCTGTCCGGAACGTCAGCCGTCAGTCGGTCGATCCGCAACGTCCCATCCTCGATGCTGCCACGGGGGATGGTCCCGTCGCGCGCTGCTCGCGCAAGTCTCTTCAGGCCATCGGCGAGCCGAGCTTTTCGATCAGTCAGCCATACCAGCGGATCGAGGGGCACAGCCAGTCTTGTATTAGCTTGTGCCGCAATCATCGGCACCAACACCTGTTTGAGATCGCCATAGCGGCGCGAATGGTCGAGCCAGATGTCACCGGATCGGAAGGCATCCCGCAGGTGAAACAGGACCGCCACCTCCCGAAGGCGATTGTCACCCTGATGTTGTGCTCTCAAATGTCGGTGCCATTTCGAATTCGGCCGCAACAAGCAGTCGGTCGCCGGTGGTGACGCTTGCATTTCGCCGATGGCTTTTGCCGCCGCAATCAAGGGCTGGGCTACCGATGCTGCCTTGAGCTTCAGGCACCGCAACATGCGTGGCGCGTAACGGCGGAAGCGATGATATCCGTGCCCGACATGAGCCAAGGGATCGTCCGCCAGCGTATTGCTGAGCTGGGCACCGGTCGCGACCAGTTGTTCGAGCCGGCCCCACTCCGCCGATTTGGCGGCCGCCATTTCCAGCGGCACCCCATCGTTGCGGGCTTCGAGCAAGGAGGCTCCCAGCGCGGTGAAGGCGCGTAACGTATCGGTGACAGTTGCCTTGGATCCGGCAATCCGTTCGTCATGCAGCCGTTTCGCCTCACGCCAGGTCTTTCCGACGATCCGGTCATGTGTCTCGACCACCGTATCGGCGATCGCCGCCTCCCACTCCACGGCGCAGACGGCCAGGATTGCCCAGCGCCTATCAGAGCTGATGTCTCGTAAGCCATCGGTAAAGTAGCGCTCGCCCTGCCGACGCAGGCGTGTGACACGGTGCGGCGGGATACCGGCGACAAGGTGCGGATCGAGATTCAGGCTACGCACCAACTCCAGCCTGTCGAGCAGCCGGTTCGCCGCTGCGGAATTGTTGCCGACCTCGAACTGGCGAAGCCAGATGAACCGGCTGACATTCGCATCGAGCAGTTCAGTCAGCAGCCCATCAAGCCGTTCACGTGCGTTATTGTCGAGCTTTTCCGCGATCCGCGTCTCGATCCGCCGTTCGGCGGCAACCAGCGCGTCCGCACATAGTCGCTCGATTGTCGATACCGCTGGCAAGATCGTCTGAGTTTCACGACAACGTGCGACCAGGCGCTGAGCAAGATCTTCGTTCGAACGGGCCTCTTCAGCCTGATCGAAAAGCCAGTCCCGCAGATCACGGGCACCACGACCCGCGAAGGTCTTATAGCCATAGATCTCGCGCAACCCCTCCATATGCTCCTGGCGGGTCTGCCGTCGTGCGGCATAGGTGAGAAGCGCATCGGCTGGGACGCCGAGCTGAGCCCCGATGAACGACAGGACATCAGGCGGGATCACCTCGCCCGGAGCCAGCGCGCGCCCTGGATATCGCAACGCGCAAAGCTGCAGGGCGAACCCAAGCCTGTTCTCCGGCCTGCGGCGTTCCTGGATGTGTTCAAGATCGTCGTCGCCCAGTGTGTAATGCCGAAGCAGTGACAATTCATCGGTTGGCAGATCGAACAATGCCGAGCGCTGTCGCTCGGTGAGAATATGTCGCCTCGGCATGCCGCAATTGTCCCTGTTGAAGTAAAGTCTGTTTTGGACAACAATCGCCCCATACAAATCAAGGCCTTCCGGCAGCCAAATCCATGAGGGTTCAATTGGGACAGCGCGCTGCAATTTATTGCCGTGTTTCCACTGCCGATCAGTCATGCGAACGGCAGGAGCGTGACCTGGCTGCATTTGCAGATCGTGCAGGCTACAATGTGGCAGCGGTATTCAAAGAAACAGGCTCGGGCGCGAAGCTCGACCGTGCCGAACGCCGCAAAATCATGGCTCTTGCTCAGGCCCGACAAATCGACGTCATTCTCGTGACCGAGCTGTCTCGATGGGGCCGCTCGACGATCGACCTCCTCAACACACTTGGCGAGTTGGAGGGATGGAAGGTGTCGGTGATCGCCCTGAACGGCATGACCTTCGACCTGTCCTCTCCACATGGCAGGATGCTGGCGACTTTTCTCTCGGGTATTGCCGAGTTCGAGCGTGATCTCATCAGTGAACGGGTCAAATCCGGTCTCGCCGCAGCGAAGGCGCGCGGCAAGAGGCTCGGCCGCCAAACCGGAGAGCGCCCCAAATCAGACCGGCTTGCACCGAAAGTGATGGCATCGGTCGCAGAAGGCCGCAGCTATCGATGGATCGCTCGTGATCTGGGCATTAGCAAGAACACCGTCGCAGACATAGCGAAACGGGACCGCTTAGAAAGTAAGAATCATGAATGAGATGTCTCAGAATCCAGTCGCGGCGGTTGAACTCGGCAAGATCCGGGAGCGAGCAGCCGTATTAGCTGGCGCTGTTTTCGAGACGCCAGTTATCGAACTTGCATCGCCCTTCGTCACGCAGCTCTTCGGCACAGGGCAAATTTTCCTCAAGCTCGAATGCTTCCAAAAAACCGGTACCTTCAAGGCGCGAGGCGCGTTGTCAAATGCGCATTCCATTCGGCTGGAAAACCGGGAGGCAGGTATCACCGCCGTTAGCGCCGGCAATCATGCGATCGCTGCGGCATGGGCAGCTCGCCAGCTTGGCCTCTCGGCCAAGGTCGTGATGCAGTCGTCAGCAAATCCTTTCAGGGTCGCACGGGCGAAGGCAGAAGGCGCATACGTGATCTTCAAGGATGGTGGTCCTGCAGCGTTTGCCGAGGCTGAGCGTATCGTCAGGGAGGAGAGGCGCACGCTAATCCACCCCTTTGAAGGGGAGAATGTCACACTTGGTACAGGGGGCGTCGGCCTCGAATTTATCGACGCTATTCCCGATCTCGATGCGGTTATCGTTAGTGTTGGCGGCGGCGGGCTGATCAGCGGCATTGCGGCGGCAATCAAGCAGATCAATCCGCGTTGTGCTGTCTATGGTGTCGAGCCGAAGGGGGCGGCCTCAATGTCGCTCAGCTTGGCAGAAGGCCGGCCGGTGACCCTCGATAACGTTATGACGGTGGCCGATAGTCTTGCTCCGCCCATGGCGCTACCGTTCGCTTTTAGCGTGATTGCTCATTACGTCGATGACATCGTCACTGTATCGGACGACGACATTTGTGTGGCGATGGCAATCTATCAGGAAGAGGCAAAATTAGCAGTAGAGCCTGCCGCCGCGGCCGCCCTTGCCGGGGCCGTCGGTCCATTGCGTCAGCGGATAGTCGGAAAACGCATTGGCATCGTTGTTTGTGGGGCGAACATCGATACGCAATCCTACCTCGCACTGATCGAACAAGGCCGCCAGTACATGAGCCTCCAAGGCTAACCTACGAACATAAGGTGCTGGAGCCGTCACGTTCCTTAGAGTGTCATTTCGCCCCCAGCCGGAACCGACCCCAAGAGAGGCGCCGTTCGATGGTTGAAACAGAGTTGGTCTTGGCGGCGCTTTCTGCTGAGCCCGAAGCGCAGGCCGTGATGTAGAGCCCGACGGTTTGGGGTGCCGGGGGGAGGGGGACCAGGTTGGACCGCCGGCACCACGCTGAGAAATGTTTCCAGTCTGAGGCATAGGCCTTTCGGGTATTTGCGGAACTTGCCGCCTCCACATAATCGCGGGCGCGGCTCGCCAGGCTGTTGAGATGGGCCGGTGTCTGGTCCACACCAACAGGTGAGGGGAGGGGGCTGTCGTGGGACACCTGCGGCGTGCAAACATCACCCCCCAGCCGCCGTGCTGAGAGACGGCACAGAGCTCTCCTTGAGGTGAATTTCGCTGTTTTGCTCGATAATGTGGGCCATTTCTCTATAATGAGAAGAACATCCGATAATGCTTTTGAGGAGACACGGCCGTGAGCAGATCTGGCGCAGATCGATGGGACTCTGTCTTGATCGTCGCAAGGCGTGATAAGAAGGCTGCGATATGCCGTCTACGGGTCGAGAGGCACTTATCAGAAAGCTGTTTCTCTGATATTATGCTGAGCATGATTAAGATGTTGAGCTGATCAACAGGGGAAGATCTTGCTTGACTAGCTTGTGGGACCAAGCATGAAGGCATCAATTACGATATGCGCTATCGTGACAGCCCTTTTTGCTACTTCGGTGGCCGCGAAGCAGCCTGCTATTAAACTAGATGCGGAGTGGACGGTAAAATACAGAAGTCTTACAGCAAATCAGCAATCGAAAGCTGATCGCCTTTTCTATCTTTCGGTCGCCGATCCGGCGTCTAAACTTCCCCGAGCGCTAGAGGTCGGTGCTCAAATATCAACTGACTTTGGAAACAACATTAAACAGTACCGAGCGTCCCTGCAAACCTCGTGGTATCGGACGTACCTTCGGTCGTCACGCGTGATGCACATTCCGCCTGTTCCTGATAAGCCTGAGCTAATACAGGAAGGAGACTGGAAGTATGACACTTATGTCCGCCGTGCGATGGAGGAAGAATTCAATGTTGACGACACCAGGGCAGGCAACAAGAAGTTTCTGAATGCACTCGACTTTGCTTTCGGTCAAACAAAACCGATGGGGTTCATGACACGATTAGGAAAGCGTCTCTTCCAGGAGGATGAAGGCACCAAGCTGGATCTTGTTGATCGGCGTGCTGCCATGCAAGCGTACCAATCTGCTATATCTGCGCTGTTGGCTGCTACCGATGATGAACGGTTCTCACGCGCAGTCGACGAATTAATTGAAACTCGTTACGGAGACAGAACTTCGCTTTTGCAACTAATCGATGAAATGAAGCCATCAGAGCTACCTGACGATCAAGAAGCGATGCTGTCAGAGTTGCGCAGTCGGCAGTCTGCTGCGTTAGAACGTCTTCGGCACGATTATAAAAAGGAAGAAGAAGAAAAAGCAGGAGGTTCTCCGCCGCCAGAACCAGAGCACACGGTGGATTGGTATCTAAGCGAATGGGAAGGTGGCGCTCGTGTCTTACTTGGTGTTCTGTCCTTCCAGCGTCCAGAGCTTGCGAACAAGCTTGCGACGTATAACAAAGCAGCGCTTGATCTTGCTCATTTATGGAATGCTTATCAGACGAATCAGATCGGCCCGCTAGCACTAAGTGGTAACTACTTGGGCATAATGACCACTCTTCTGTCAGCACAACAACAAGCTACTGAGCAGGAACGGATTAGCGAGGGATTTCAGGAATTATCTAAATCTATTGCCGAACTTCGGCAGGTTACCATAACTGGTTTTCAAGCACTGGATGATCGCATCACCGAGCTATCAAACCTACTGATTTCCGGCCAGACGGAGACGAGCAAGAAGCTCGACACTCTCACAAACCTAGCAATGCAAACCTACGGTCAGGTCGTAAACGTCAATCGAAATACGACTCGCGAGCACATTGTAGAGGCGCACGCGCAGTTCGTTCAGCAACGCCGCGAAATTATCGATAGCACTGCATCAGTTTGCTTTTTTGTGACAGATTCAACGAAGTGTATCGACAACATTCTAAAGTCTTTGCTCATTGCAAGTCGAACTACGAACGACAACATCGTAGAGCGTCTCAACAAGGCAAGCGAGGCGTTATATGTTTCTGAACTTCCGGTTGACGTAACAGACGGTCTGCTGGCTGTCGAGCTATGGAAAAATAGCGGCTCACCACAGCAGCGGACAGCAAATATCGCAGGCACAAATGAAAAGATACCAGCCGGGTCGCCTGACCTGGGTATGTGGCTCGCGCTTCTGGAAGAGTTACGCTTCCAGCATGAAGTGAAAAAGCTCCCATTTACGAAGGCAGAAATTGCGGCTCTTCAAGAGGTTCTTCGCGACGGCAGAGCATTCAAAGAGAGCCTAGAGTCGCTGGGCCGGTCTGTCCCGGTCCTATGGAAAGACTACTTGGTCAGTGCGGACGCCCTGCGTCAGCAGGTAGCTTCTGTGGTGAGCGAATATTCCGAAGTAGAATCGACCGGGGGACTGCGAGGCAATTCGTGGCACCTTTGTTATATATTCCATGAGAATAAGCCGTGCGATGCCGCTAATGATCAAACGCTTACTGATGAGCAACTCTTAGCACCCATAGAACAAGTTGGAGAGGGCGTACGGCTCTCAAAGGCATTTGACGATTTTGAACAAGCGTATGTTCAGACGATTGGACCCACCCCCGGCGCAGTTGTTAGGAGAAATGATGTTTGGAAGGGTGACGAGAAACCGTACTATTTTGTTGAATATGCAAGCCTACCTGAGAGTTTTCGAAATCTCCTAAGGGTAGGAGACATCGAGCGCCTTCAGAAGCTTGGCTTCCTGCGTCTGGTGGGCGTGGTTCAGAACGTGAAATGGACCGGTGGCGTCCACAGTCTTGATGAAGATATCGATTGTGGGGCTATTAGGCCGTCACCATTTGGGTCGAGATGCAGTAGCTACGGGCGGTTCTTCGCAGATGTCACGGTAAAAGCGCTACTCCGCCCCCCGGTGACAAAAGCTGATATAGAAAAACTTCTACCTGATATCAAAGACGCCAAATTTAAGCAGAAAATTTTGAACGATATGCAGTGGGCATGGTCAGTCGCGGAGAGCCGCTCATCGAGTACATATGAGCTTGCTTCATTCTCTATCGATACAGCAGCACCAATTCCAGTCAAAGTAGATGGTAATAGTATCCGCGTTGATAATCGCATGTCCGACGCCGCAATGCTCGCTTATGTTCATCAGGGCTTAGCTGAGGCAGATAAAATTCAGCCTGGGGCGACTTTATCGCTTTTGAGATCGCAAGAAGCCGAGATTATAGAGCGACGAGTTGATATCACGTATGACCTCCTTCGTTCTTTACTGCACACCGATATCGGAGACGGTGCTGTACCTTTTAGCTCCGCTGTAGCAGACAGCCGCATCTCGGTGATCAATAGTTTAGCTAAGCAAGCTCAGTCCGCGTTCAATAGATGGATATTTGCATCGTCGTTAAACGATAGAAACGACTGGACCGTCGAAAATCTTGTCAAATTATGTTCCTTGAAGCCTCAGAACATTCTGAAACTCCTCAAATCAAGGACAATTTACGAGGACAGAAGCCTCGAATGGCTGTTCGCTGACTTCAATACGAACGACTGCTCTACCGACGTTTTGGCGCGGCTGCATGGTGGCGGAACGGGAGCGCCGGAAGTTCTAAAAACCGTGATGGCATGGAACGCTTGGCTTGCGGCGATTGCTCCCACTACTAGGTGATTAGATCCGAGAGTCCCTCGGGATTTGGGCGTTTTGGACCGCCTTCGACTGTTTCAATAGGCAATTTAATGATAAACTCTGTACCCGACATATCGAAGAAATAGTCCCGACACATATCGGCTTTGGGCTAAACTGGGACGTGCAGGCAGTCCCAAAATTCCCATCTTTGTTTCGAATTTGAGTCCGACTTTTGTAACGTTTAAAACGGGGAATTTGACGATCCCAACCTGAGGACTATAGACCAGCAGCTTTGGTCATATTGATGCGGAAGCGGTCGCGCCGCCGCTGATATCTGCGGGTCATTTCCGCGGAAGCATGGCCAAGCTGTTTTTGGACGTAGCGTTCGTCGACCTCGGCAGAGGAGGCAAGGCCAGCGCGAAGGGAATGACCAGAGAACTTGAAGGCGCGCTCGATCTCGCTGAGATCGCCGCGAACGCCTGCGGCCATGGCAGTTCGCTTCACAAGCCGCGCCACCTCTTTGTCGTTCAGCCGCTCCGGGCCAACAGCCTTCCCTTGCCCCGTGACGCGGCGAAAGAGGGGGCCATGGGCCAGCTTGGCGAACTTGATCCAGGTCTCGATCGCGGCGATTGGACAAGTCGCATCAGACGAGCCGCGACCCACCTCGACCTCTCGCCACCCAGTCTTGCCGCGCACGGTGACGAGCATGCCTTTGTCGAGGATCTCGATCCAGCCTCGGCCGTCCTCGGTCTGGTCTGCCTTTAGATCAAGGCCAACGATCTCGGAACGGCGAAGACCACCGGCAAAACCGATGAGCAACATGGCACGGTCGCGCAGGCCACGCAGAGAACCGCGATCAAGGGTCTCGACCATGACGATGATATCCTCTGCCATGACCGCCTCCTTCTGCACAGGCGGCCTGGCATGGCTGTTGCGAATCCCGGCCATAACGGTTGCGATGTGACGGTCCCTACGATCGAGGGCGAGCCCCCGCTGCGCATAATTCCATGCCAGGGAGGAAAGGCGGCGCTCGATTGTGGAAACGGAATTGGCCTTGGCTCCTCTCTCGGCCGTCCCGGAGGCGCAGGCGGTAATATAGAGCCCAACGGTTTGCGGGTGTGGCGGGAGCGGAGCAAGATTGGACCGCCGGCACCAAGCGGCAAAATGCTTCCAGTCGGAGGCATAAGCCTTGCGCGTATTGGCGGAACTCGCGGCTTCGACATAACCCCGGGCGCGATCAGCAAGGCTTGCAAGATGGGCGGGCGTCTGGTTCTCGCCGACGAGAGAGGGGAGGGGGCTATCGCCAGACACCTCCGGCGCGGAAACATCAAGCCCGGGCGCCATGTCGAGAGACGGCGCAGAGGTCTCCTGGAAGCGATTTTCGCTGTTATGCTCGATGATTTGGGCCATTCTCGTATCATGCAAAAGATGTCCGATAAGTCAACGTTATCGGACGTAATAACACGACGACAGACAGTGCGGTTTATGTCGAAAGAAGCGGCTTAAACCGCACACCCGATTTACACTCTGGCGCATGGATACGCTCGCACCCTCCGCTTCCACGACTCCCACTTCGTCGCCCCACCTGCCGGGCTGGGCCCTGCCGCGTGGTCGCGACACCAGCGAGACCGACGCTGCCTTCGCCGCCGGTATCGCCCTGAAATCTCTCGACGATCTGATCCGCCGACCCTCCATGGCTTGGCTGCTGGCGCGATCGGCTCGCTCTCAAATCGGCTGCCGGGGCTGCCAAGACGCTTGGCCGCAATGAAGAGGATGGCGCCATCCGGGACGCCGTCCTGCTGACCGTCACCGGCGACGATCCCGGCCCGGCCGGAAACCTGTTTGTGGCGACACGAATGCTGACCCGCCGGTCCGGACCCGTCACCACCTCCTTTGTCAAAGAACTCGCTGATCTTTTAGGGCTTCGGTGGAACAACGGACTTGCCTCAACTCCCGATATCGTCGATTCTGCCATCCAGTCCGGGCGAGCAGCACCCTTCGCGGTGGCGGACCTTATTACGGCGATCTTTGCCGTTCGCCCGGATGCTGAGGTGCTGGCGCTTGCGCTGGCCGAGGTCGTCCTGGCGCATAAGCTCAATTGGCCAAAGTCTGTGCCGCTGCTGCTGCCCGAACGCTATGGGCCGGCTTTTCGCACGATCGGCGGACGAGGCCGGGTTCGGCCGGGCGAGCCGGCTTTTCCAAAAGCCATCTGCCTGGCGTTGGTCGATGGTGTCGAGGGGGCGCTCCGCGCCGCCGTAGAGATCGACCGCCGCGCCGGCCGACTGCTGGCGGCGGCGCCGAAACTGCGCACCAAAGGCGCCGAGCCTGTTATCCCCAAACTTCTTAGCGAGGACACGGTGCCCGCCTCGGCGCCCGGCAGCAATCTCTCTCGCTGGGCGGCTAACCGGCTGTTCGAACGGCTTTGAGGCGGTGCGCGAGCTGTCCGGTCCCTCCTCCTTTCGGATCTTTGGGTTGTGAGGCGGTTGATATGAGCTCGAGACAGCCACACCGCATCGCGAAAAAGAATCAAAAGAATCCCCAGGACGATGTCCTGTTTGATCGGGAGCTGAAGGATTTGCCAACGGAATTGCGCTGGCGAGAATGGATGATGGAGGTCGAGGCCGTGATTTTTGCCTCCGCCGAGCCAGTTCCCCGCGAAACCTTGGCACGCGTGGTGGGAAAAGACTGCAGCATCGATTTGCTGATCGATGATTCGAGCGAGGAACTGCGAGATCGGCCTTACGAACTGGTGTCAGTGGCCGGTGGCTGGCAACACCGAACCCGTTCGCGGTTCGCCGGCGCGATCCGGGCCTCAACGGCTCCGACGCGGGGAGGGGCGGCGGCACTCTCCGAGTTTGAGGCGATGGTGCTGATGGCGGTGGGATATTTCCAGCCGGTCACCCGTACCGAGCTGTCGAAGATCTTTGGCAAGGAGGTGAGCCGGGACGTGATCGCTGCACTTCGCGGCGGAGGTTTCTTGGCGTCCGGACCACGCAGCCCTACTCCCGGAGCACCTTATACCTATGTGACGACCAAGCATTTCTTCTCCGCCTTCGGGTTGGAAACGCTCCGCGATCTCCCGGATATCGAAGCGCTTGAAGATGCTGGGTTGTTCAGCCGGAAGGGTGAACTTCAGATTATGGACAGCGCACATGGGGAAGAGGGTGAGATGGAAGATGGCTAGTCGTGCGATCTGGAACGGAGATAGAGTCGGAGTCTACCCCGTCGGCAAGCTGCTTGGTATCATAAGCAAAAACCGAGGCTTCGCTTTTCTCACGTGGTGAGCGGAACAACGATTCGGATGGATGTCTTGCTGTCGAGAACAATGTGGAGATCACGCAGCATGCCAGCGGCTGTGAGAAAAGCGTTCCGCACCTGGTCATCCGTCCGCCAACCCTGTTCGATGGATAAGGCCGTTGTGTGGAGGTCCAAAACAACATCACGACCAGGCCCGTTCGGCATCCCGATTGCCGCGCGCATCTCGCGAATGGTGGTGACAGCCCGTTCCAGCAATCTGCGTTTCTGGTATGCGTCAAGGCGGTCCAATTGATTGGCACCGCGGACAAGCTTGGCAATGAAATCCGACGTCTGGGACATAGGGCAACGCTGATCAATTCGGTGCGGAGAGTCAATACTCGGTTGTCCGTCGGCTTTATTCGCGTACATGTTCTGTAGGTTGGTGTGATTGGCCTGCATCAGAAGTTAAGGTAGCTGACCTTGGAGCCTGATCTGCGAGATCGGGGTGCGCAGAGAGCCATTGCATCGCTGATCTTTGACAGCACGACAACTCGCGGAAGTCTGTCCTCGCGTATAATCGAGGCGGAAATCCACTTAGAGAAACGCCTGAAACTGTTCAGACAAACAGAGCCACCGGAATGTTCGCTGCTGATTGACATCCAGGACAATGCAGTAGTCTTCGATATCAGCGACAAGCCGGAGAGTTAAACGCAATGGGGAGCTCGACCTTTCCAAGGCACCCGTTGCTCTTGGAGTGCCCTATCGGCATGGCCAGACGTTTCGATCATGCAGTCAATCCAGCCAAGCATAGACTCCGCGTTCAGGCCGCGCGCCAGATTTGACCTATCCACGCCGATGAAGTAAACATCTTGCGAAGTGACATCTTCGATTAGCCGAATTTTATCCATCGCACTCAGACGCCGTGGCGTATTACTCCGAATGAGGAGATGGCGTCGGCATCGATGGCTTCCGAAACAGCATAAACAACCACGTGCCCAACAACACGACAACCAGAGCCGGCATCAGACCGAAGCCGATTGGGGTGTACCACGATATCTCTACGCCCTTCCCCCACACTCCCGGCTGTGTGTCTCGCGTCATCAGACGCAATTGGTTTTCAGATTGCGGGATATTGATCAGTCGCCAATGTTCCCCAGGATAGTAAATCGGTTGAGCGCCTTGAGCCGTCTGCTCGCAAATGGCACCTTCATTGGCGACGACCATTGATCGTCCGATGCCGACGATTGGGATTAGGACCAGTGTAAAGGCCACTATAAACTGGAATATGCGCCCTTCGATGCTGGCAGTCCTCAGCCCTTCCAACATCAAAACCGGTACCCGCTCATACCAGGCGCGTCCGTGGCGCCACGCAAAAACGATGGCGACCACAAGCGAGAGGCACATCAACGATGAGCCTACGATAGTGGCAAAATAACCAAGAACAGCGATGCCATCTTTATCGGCATTGGCGAAGAATTTTCCGCCAAAGATGTCAACGCCGCCTTGTATTGTGATCACACTCCCGACCACGTACGTAAAACCCGCCAGGCAGGCCCATTTCCAGAGCGTTGTAAGGTGTTCTCTTGTCATTCTGATTTCCTCGCCATTTCAAGTTCCGTCCGTGGATCCCGCCAGAACGATTTTTTGAATATGCGCCTTTTACCGAGCAAATGTGTTCCGGGCGTCGAGCGCCGCTATAGCGATTGCCTGCCGGTCAGCAAAAAAGTATCGACTCAGGTCACGAAGCGGGCTTCAAATCGATCTTAGCGGTCCAAAGGCCTGAAGCCGCAGTGGGACCCAGTCCAAGGGTTTTGGGCGTGATCACGATCGTGTAGTCGCGTGAAGTGCCGTCCGGAAGTTTGACGGACCCGCTTGTCTGAAGGAGTAGCGGAATTTTTCCGCTCATAAGAACGCCCTGAGGGACATTGAAACTTAAGGGCACCCCTAGATCACCAATATGCTCAAACCCAATACTGACTGTCATTTTGATGGACGGCGGCGAAAGAATGGAAAGATCGTAACGAATTCCACCCTCGCCCGTCTCTTGGCTCACCTTTGCGAGCGTACGAAGGGAAAAGCTGGTTTCGCCCTTGGCTCCGACATGCACCCCTGCGCCGCCGCCCGGGGGGCAGACATTTCCAAGTCCGAATGGCCCCCTCACTCTCAAACCTCTAAATTGCCCGTGAAGATTTGCGCGACTAAGCGAGACTGCAGCATCCATAACGAGTACGATCGAACGAGCGTCGGGAATTTCGAACCCAAAATTGGAAAGGACAGCAGCTGCTTGAAGGCCATCCGCGCTTCCCAGCTCAGCGTATGAGCCGCACCAAGTCTCATCATCTTTCCACAAGTAACCATTGGCACCGGTGCTATTGACGGTAACGGTACGCTGCTGGACCGGAGCATCCTTGAGCGTAGGGCCGTGGAGATCGGCGCGAGCGGAACAGACATGGCGATGTCCGCATCGGAAACGCGCGCGCCTTCCATTAGGTTCGTAACCTCCTCTCGAGCCACAGCAATTTGCCCAGACAGGTCGTCATCAGCGACACCAGGACTCGCAGAAAACCCCAATATCGCCAACAAGGCTGAGAAAAGCCGAGCTTTCTTCACGGATCGCATCATAGGCCTCCTGTTTTAAGGGTTGCGTAGATGTAGAGTCCTTCAGGCATGGCCACAATTCTTGTCAGCTGCGCAACGACAGTTCCGGAATAGCCGGGTAGCCCTACGACCGCATTCAGACCTGTTGTCGAGAAGGGAATTTGCGTCACAGGCAACGAAAATGTTTGACTGTGTGAAAGCTGGATCGAGATGGCTCCGAGCGCGTCCTGTTTGTTGATTGCCTCAACAACCTTCGCCTGAGCAAGATCCCGAACCAACCCGGCTATGGTGAAGTCGATAAAGCGCCAGGAGAGCTTCGGCACAAGACTATTGATATGAACTCTGAGGCGCAACGTTTGACTGTCAAAGACCGGTTCGATCCGAGCAACCATGGATACGTCAGCACTCACTCCGGATTTGTTCGCGGTCGCTGATATCGTCAGCCCCGGAAATCCCGGCCGGAAGTCTGTCCGAACGCTTTTCAGAGTGAGAGTAACGTCGGGCGTCTCTGGCAATTTCAGTTTGGTTCCGTCAAAAGCCGAAAGAATGCCGTCGATCATGGCACGTGACAGGAAAGCTCGAGTGGCGAATGGATCAGGCGTGGCTTTTGGTGCCGCCAGCCACGGCTTGAACTCCGTTAACGCGTGCAGTTCGGCTATCATTTCGTTTTGCTGCTGTGATCGCAGCTCAGCGCCAGTGTCTTGTCTTATAAACGCCCTGACGTGTTGGTTTTCACGCGGAACTGAGCCGGTTTTTCCACCGAGAAGTGAGCCACCTCTGAGTATGGTTTTCTGATCAGGGTTTGGTCAAGGGATTGGCTTTTTCTCCTCTCTTGTGTGCTGCGGCAGCCGAGCTGGCTTTGAAGCGGAAGCTGTCGTTCCCGGTTTCCAGGATGTGGCAACGATGGGTCAAACGATCGAGCAGGGCGGTCGTCATCTTAGCGTCGCCGAAGACGGTTGCCCATTCGCTGAAGCTGAGGTTGGTGGTGATCACCACGCTGGTCCGCTCGTAGAGCTTGCTCAACAGGTGGAAGAGCAGCGCTCCACCTGACGCACTGAACGGAAGGTAGCCCAACTCGTCGAGGATGAGCAGATCGAGCCGGACCAAGGCCTCCGCGATCTGGCCTGCCTTGCCTTTGGCCTTCTCCTGTTCGAGAGCATTGACCAGTTCGATGGTCGAGAAGAAGCGGACCTTTCGGCGATGATGCTCGATGGCCTGGATTCCAAGAGCGGTCGCGACATGCGTTTTGCCAGTGCCAGGGCCACCGATAAGGACAACGTTCTGCGCCCCATCCATGAACTCGCATCGGTGCAGTTGGCGCACGGTGGCCTCGTTGATCTCGCTGGCGGCGAAGTCGAAGCCGGAGATGTCTTTGTACGCAGGAAAGCGGGCAGCCTTCATATGATAGGCGATGGAGCGGACCTCGCGCTCGGCCATCTCGGCCTTCAGCAACTGTGACAGGATGGGCACGGCCGCATCAAAGGCAGGAGCCCCTTGCTCGATAAGGTCCGTGACGGCTTGGGCCATGCCATACATCTTCAGGCTCCGTAGCATGATGACGATGGCAGCACTTGCGGGGTCATGACGCATGGCGGCCCCCTGCGATCCGGGCGCGTAGGCCATCATAGCGTTCGACATTGGCCTTGGGTTCGCGAGCCAAGATCAGCGCCTGTGGCGTATCAATGTCGGGACCATCGATTGTCTTGCCGTCGATCAGCCGATGCAGCAGGTTCAGCACATGCGTCTTGGTCGCCACCCCCGCATCCAAGGCCAGTTCCACAGCCCTGAGGACAACCTGTTCGTCGTGATGAAGGACAAGGGCAAGGATATCGGCCATCCCTTGCCCGGCAGGTGATGCAATCATCACCGAAAGGGTCACGATCACCGCCGGGGCGGCGAAGCATCTGATCTTGCAACTGTCTGAAGGCCAGCGGTAACTCCAGGAAGGGTGCACCATTGCGCAGGGCACCGGGTTTGCGCTGGATGACGGCAAGGTAATGTCGCCAGTCGTAAATCGTTCGCGGCGGCTTGTCGTGGCTGCGTTCAATGACACGCTCATGCTCGCAGAGGACATTGCCCTCGGCCGCAACGACCAGTCTCTCGGGATAAATCCGCAGGCTGACGGGCCGGTTCGCAAACGATGCAGGCACACTGTAGCGGTTCCGTTCGAAGGTGATCAGGCATGTCGGCGAGACGCGCTTGCTCTGCTCGACGAAGCCGTCAAACATGGCGGGGAGCGACATCACTGCTGCCCGCTCATCAGCCCAAACATCCGCGATCGTGCCTGACCAGGTGCCATGCGGCGTCTCCCGCCACAGGGCCTGGCAATGCTGTTCCAGCCAGTCGTTCAACGCCGCCAGATCTGGAAAGTCCGGCATCTGTTGCCATAGTCGTGGTCGGGCATCCTGGACGTTTTTCTCGACCTGACCCTTCTCCCAGCCTGCCGCTGGATTGCAGAACTCAGGCGCAAAGACGTAGTGGTTCGTCATCGCGAGGAAACGGATGTTGACCTGCCGTTCCTTGCCGCGGCCGACACGATCGACCGCCGTCTTCATGTTATCGTAGATGCCGCGACCAGGTACGCCGCCAAACGCCCGGAAGCCGTGCCAGTGGGCGTCGAAGAGCATCTCATGCGTCTGGAGCAGGTAGGCCCTGACCAGAAAGGCGCGGCTGTGCGACAGCTTGATGTGAGCGACCTGTAGCTTCGTGCGCTCGCCGCCAATGACGGCATAGTCTTCACTCCAATCGAACTGGAATGCTTCACCTGGGCGGAAAGATAGCGGAACGAATATGCCGCGGCCCGCTGTCTGCTGCTCAGCCCGCCACTCTCGGGCGAACGCCGCGACCCGGCCATAGGAGCCGGTAAAGCCGAGAGACACCAGATCCGCATGAAGCTGCTTCAGCGTTCGGCGCTGCTTGCGCGACCTCCCGGCCTCGGTCTTCAGCCAGCCAGCAAGTTTGTCGGCATAGGGATCAAGCTTGCTCGGTCGTTCCGGTACCGTGAACGTCGGCTCGATCGTACCAGCGCTCAAATACTTCGCGATCGTGTTGCGTGACAGCCCGGTGCGCCGGCTGATCTCGCGGATCGACTGCTTCTCGCGCAGCGCCATCCGACGGATGATGTTTAAAAGTCCCATGTGGATCACTCCGTTGCCCCCGTCGCTCACCGCGTTGGGGGGAAGGTTCACATGGCTCAATTCTCAATGGAAATTATGCGCCTAACCGGCTCAGTTCCGCGTGGAAACCAACACTAAGACGCGCATAGTCTTCGTGCCCACACCTCATAACCCTACAGGCGCGCTGCTCTCAGCGGACGAGATTATGATCCTCGTCAGAGAGGTTCCCTCCAACGTATTGTTGCTATGGGACGAGGCTTACTATGAGTTTGGCCGACACGCGGGCGGACCTGAAACGCTGCCGCTGTTCAAGTTACGTAAGGGGCCATGGTTCTGTACGCGAACATTTTCTAAGGCTTATGGGCTCGCAGGTATCCGGGTGGGCTATGGGATAGCAAGTTCCTCGGATATCGCCGGAGCTATTCGTCGGTGCCGACCAAACTACAGCGTTAATGCTGTAGCCTTGGCCGGAGCAGTTGCTGCGCTTAATGCCAGTGAGCACTCAGAAAACTTGCTTGCTCACATTGCAAGGGAACGTGATCGCTTAGTTAGCTTTTTGGAGCAGTTAGGATGCCAACCACTTAAGAGTTGTGCCAATTTTGTCGCTGTTAAAACCCCGGTCGCCGCTGACCATCTAGCGGCAGCGCTGGAGCGCTCTAACATCCACCTGATGTCATTTCATTGGGAGGGTACGAATGGTGCTTTGCGGATCACAATAGGTGATGCGGGAGCGACCGACGCAGTCAGCGTTGCCCTGAAGTTGGCGCTTCAGTCTTGCTGAAGCTCGCAACTTAGTTGTCTATGTTCTCTTTTTGTTCTATCTTCCCCCTCGAAGAGAAGCAGGAGGATTGACAGTATGCCCAACATGCACCCTCTAGAAGTCCAACCGATTCCGGAATTCGGTGCCGCTCCATCACTAATCGTGGGAGCAGCCCTATTCATGCAAATGCTTGATGGGACAGTTGTCGCTAGCGCGTTGCCCGCGATAGCGCGGAGTTTTGGTGAAAGCCCTGTGCGGTTAAATGCTATAATCACGATCTACCTACTCACGGCGGCCGCAACCATTCCTGTTAGCGGATGGCTCGCCGACAGATTTGGAGCTCGTAGCACCTTTATCTTTGCAATCTGCATTTTTACAATCAGCTCAGGAATATGTGGTTTAACTGACAGTTTCTACCAATTGCTTGCCGCAAGGTGTTTGCAGGGGTTCGGCGGTGCCATGATGGTGCCAGTAGGAAGGATAATCATCCTCCGAAACACTCCGAAGTCCCAGCTATTGAGAGCAATGTCATTACTCACGCTCCCAGCAATCATTGGGCCGATTATTGGCCCTATTATCGCAGGAGCCTTGATCACGTACGCGAGCTGGCGTTGGATTTTCATAATCAATATACCGATAGGATTTTTCGGAATTATACTCACGTTATTGTATATTAAGCATAACGCCAGACGGAAAGGTGTATCTTTTGATGCAAAAGGATTTGCCCTAACTGGGGTTGGCTTGCCGTTAATCATTGTAGGAATGTTTGGGGCAGCGAAAGGAGCGGCCGGCGCGGACATATATTACGCATCACTAATTGTAGGGATAGTGCTGTTGGCGTTATATGTTTACATTTTACCTAGAATATCAAATCCTATTCTGGATTTGCGTCTTTTCACAATATACTCATTCAATGCGGCGACGGTAGCTGGCGGACTTTGCAGAGCAGGATTTGGAGCATTGCCGTTCCTCTTGGCGTTGCTTTTGCAAATTGGATTCCACCTAAGCGCGATGGATGCGGGATTGATCTCCTTCACAAGCGCAATAGGCGCGTTAATGAGCAAACCGATTCTGCAGCATCTTATTAGAAAATTTGGAATAAAAAATATAATTATACTTATGTGTTGTCTGAATTTTCTAATTATTATATTATACGGCATGTTCAAACCTGGGATACCATACTATATTATAGTTTCTGGATTGGTATTTGGAGGATTTGTCCGATCCTGTTTATTCACCTCCCTGAATGCGCTCGCATACCTAGATATTTCTGACCACCAATCTTCCAAGGCCAGCGGTCTATCGAGCGTTATGCAGCAGGTTTTTACGGTGGTTGGGGTTGGCATCGCATCGCTGGTGCTGCAAATATTGATTACGAGAAGCGGAACCGCTAATATTACACCGGACCAGATCGGAACAACGTTTATTGTTATGGCAATTATATCCATAATTTCAATTTTCTGGTTCATAGGCCTACCACGAGACACGGGTTCTGAACTCAAGATAAACAAATAACTGCTTGTTTTTTCTTAGGAGTCTATCTGTTCTGGCATCGTAACGTTAACCGAACATCGAGCAAAATGTGGGATCTGGTGCATATCTGCGCTAGCCCGCATCTCGACCTTGCGGCGGCGAACGAACTCGGCTTTCGTGCGGTCTGGGTCGATCGCGGAACAGGCCGCAAGCCGATGGCAGACTACCGCCCGAATGCGATTGTACCGACGCTCGATAAGGTGCCAGCGGTGCTTTCTGCCGCAGGTGGGATGTGACAGATTGCTGAGGAGGCCGACATGGCACATGAACTGAGTGTTTCTAAAGGGCAGCCAGCTCTGTTGCGCAATGTTTCACTGGAAACGGACGAGATATGGCAAGCGAGGGTGGATCTTGCCGCCTGCCTTAGAACGGCGGCGCGCCTCGGTCTCGAGGAAGGCATCTGCAATCATTTTTCTGCGCTTGTACCGGGACATCCAGACCTCTTCATCGTCAACCGCATGGGCTGGGCCTTTCAGGAGGCAACGGCATCCTCCCTGCTGATCTGCGATTTCGAGGGCAACGTGGTTGCCGGCGACGGAGTGCCGGAGGCGACTGCATTCTTCATCCATGCGCGCCTGCACAAGATGGCGCCGCGCGTGGGAGCCGCCTTTCATACCCACATGCCGAATGCGACTGCCCTTAGTATGGTGGAAGGCGAACCACTGGTCTGGGCCGGCCAGACCGCTCTCAAATTTTATGGCCGCGTCGCCGTCGACGAAAACTACAATGGCCTTGCCCTAGATGAAAGCGAAGGTGACAGGATTGCCTCCGCGCTGGGAGACAAGGATATCCTGTTCATGAAAAACCACGGCGTGATGATCGGTGCACCGAACATTGCCGAGGCATGGGACGATCTTTACTATCTCGAACGCGCTGCAGAGGTTCAGCTAAAGGCAATGAGTACGGGTCGCACATTGCTGCCGGTCTCGCCCGAGATCGCCGCGCAAACGGCAAGGCAGATGCGGGAAGGGGACCCGGAGAGTGCCAGAATGCATCTGGAAAGCCTGCGCCGTGTCCTCGATAGGCGCGACCCTGGTCACAGCGTCTGATCTTTATGCGGACACGGGATGGAACGCCGGAACATTGTCCGTCGTCGAATGATTTGAGACGTTTTGGGCTTTGGAAGATTGGAGTTTCCGGCTCAGTCTGCGGGTTGATTTAAGCCGCTTTGGCTTGGTGGTTCAAGCGGCGTTGTTTGATGGTGTGTCGTTTGATCCTTTCGCGTTCGAGCAGGATTGTCTGGCCGCGCCCGAAGTAGACGTCGGCTGGGGTGAGATTGTCGAGGCTCTCGTGGTATCGCCGGTGATTGTAATGCTCCACGAAGGCCGCGATCTGGGCTTCGAGGTCTTCCTTGAAGAAGTAGTTTTCCAGCAAAATGCGGTTCTTCAACATCTGATGCCAGCGTTCGATTTTCCCTTGTGTCTGCGGATGGCCGGGAGCGCCGTGAACCTGGTCGATCTTGTATGTCTCCAGCCATTCACCGAGATCGGAAGCGACGTAACACAGGCCGTTGTCGGACAGCAGGCGCGGCCGGTGTTCGACCTTGACCTTGTCGCAGCCTGAGGCGGCCAGCGCCAGGTCGAGCGTGTCGGTGACATCATCAACTTTCATGCTGGTGCACAGCTTCCAGGCGATGATATAGCGGGAGTAATCGTCGAGAATGGTCGACAGGTAAAACCATCCCCAGCCGATGACCTTCAGGTAGGTGAAGTCGGTTTGCCACATCTCGTTCGGTCGGGTGGTCTTGTCCTTGAATTCGTTATTGGCCTTGATGACGATATAGGCTGGTGACGTGATCAGGTCCTGGGCCTTGAGCAGGCGGTAGACCGAAGCCTCTGACACGAAATAGCTTTCCGTGTCAGTGAACTTCACCGCCAGCGCGCGCGGCGACAGATCGGCATGATCGAGCGCCATGGTGGTGATGCGATCCCTGATATTGTCAGGAATGCGGTTCCATACCCGTGACGGCGCGGATGTCCTGTCTTCCAGCCCCTCGACGCCATGGGTCAGGAAACGATCATACCAGCGGTAAAAGGTTGGCCTGGGAATGCCGAGCTTTTCGAGTGTATGCCTGGCCGACAGATGCGACCGCTCTACCAGCCGGATGATCTCAAGCTTTTCGGTGGCGGGATATCTCATTCCTCGTCGCCCCCATGCCCGATCATGCTTTTTTTGAGCAGGCGGTTTTCCAGGGTGAGGTCGGCCAGCGCTTCCTTCAGGTCACGGCTCTCACGGCGCAGCGCCTTCACCTCGTCACTGGTCGCCGCACGGGTGGTGTCACCGGCAAGCCGCTTCTTGGGGTTAGAGCAAGAACTGCTCAAAATCATACGCTAGCCGTGAACAAACAATGAACTTCAGGCTGCCCGCGCTATAGCGGTTGAAGTTCTCAGCGGCCTGAAACCACTATCCGCGAAGCTTGGCGGCTCGTCCCATGTATAGATACCTGTCAAATTGATATGTTCCCAACTCAACGGTGAAACATGCTTGAGCATATCATTCGGAATGATGCGGCGTTTCTGACGCAGGTGCTGCACAGCTCGGCTGAGATAAATGGTGTTCCAGTGGACGATTGCGCTGACGACGAGATTGAGGCCGGACGCCCGAAACGCCTGACTTTCAAACGAACGGTCACGAATTTCACCACGCTCGTGGAAAAAGACGGCCCGCTTGAGTTTGTGGGCAGCCTCACCCTTGTTCAATCCCGCTTGACAACGCCGCCGTAACGCCGGGCCGGAATACCATTCAATCATGAATAGCGACCGCTCAAGCCGCCCCAGCTCTCGCAGTGCCTTCGCGAGCTGGCTCGGGTTGGGCGAGGCCGCTAGTTTTTTCAGAATTACCGAGGGAGCAACCATCTTCATTTTAATCGAAGCGGCCAAATGCAGTAGATCGTCCCAATGGGCCAGAATCAGATCGCCGTTAATTGGCGCACCAATATGGCCCTCAAGTCCTGAATAGATGTCCGGTTTCTCAAACGTATGGAATTTCCGATCGTTAAGATTGCGCAGTCGAGGCGAGAACCGTTTATCGAGCAGGGCGAACAACGCAAAGACGTTGTCGCTGGCACCACCGGTATCGGTAAAATGCTCTTTAATCTCGAGTGCCGCCTCATGATCGAACAGGCCGTCGAGTACATAGGCTGCCTCGCTTTCAGTTGGACTGATCGGCAGGATGCTGAAATAACCATACTGGTCGGAGAGATGGCTGTAGAACTTGATGCCGGGCTCGCTACCATAGTGCAGGTTAATATCGGCGCGCTTCGCGGCACGGTCACTCGCTCGGAAGAATTGGCCATCAGACGATGCCGTCGCACCATTACCCCATAGCTGAGCGTGGGGATGGCGGGAATGGGCATCGGAAATACAGGCCTGGGCTGTTCGATACGTTTCAGCACGCGCATGAAACATCCGCATCCAGCTGATCTGATGAGCGCTGATTCCCTTCGACGCTATCGCCATCCGTTTGGGCCCGAGATTGGTGCCATCGGCGAGAACGCCGGCCAACATCGCTGAACTATTACGCGGAGGATCGCCGGTGCGCACATGCGTAAATTGATCGGCAAACCTGGTCCATTCATGAACCTCTTTGAGTAAATCCGGAACTTCGACGAGTGGATACATACCGCTCAATTCCCAATTCAATTCTTCTGCCTCTGCGGGTATTTCGCTCGAGAGAGGTGTGACGAGCAACTTGCCGTGTTCTAGGCGGACACCGTCAAGTTTTCCGTTTCGGGCACGATAGGCGAGCTGCTGGAGATTGAAGTCGAGAGCTTGGGCCGCCTCAGAAAGGTAGGCAGCGCCATCGCTCTGGACGCCAAGTCCAAGGTCACCGTCTTCCTTAAGTGTTCTAAATGCTGGCATTGGCATTAGGAGTTCATCCATGGGCCGATATGATTTACTACCTTCTACCCAGACGTCCGCGGAACGTAATCGGTCTGGTGTTGTCACGTTAATCGGCTCACAGTTGGCTGCGTTTCGGGTTGGTCGTAGATTTCGACGATGCAAACATCCGATATCAGTTTCAAGCGTCACCGTTTTCCTGCGCAAATCATTGCTCATGCAGTCTGGCTTTACCTGCGGTTTAATCTGAGCCTGCGTGAAGTTGAGGAAATGCTTCTTGAGCGTGGTGTCGACGTTTCTTATGAGACGGTCCGCCGCTGGGTCGCCAAGTTCGGACCCCAGATTGCTCGCAATTTGCGGCGGCGACAGCCGCGCCCAGGCGATGTTTGGCATCTGGACGAAGCCGTTGTGAAATGTGCTGGAGAGAAGTTCTGGCTTTGGCGTGCGGTCGATCAGCATGGCACTGTTCTTGAAGAAATCTTGCAGAAGCGACGCAACAAAAAGGCGGCCAAGCGCCTGCTGGTGGCGTTGATGAAACGCTATTGCTTTGTTCCCAAACGTATCATCACTGATAAATTGCGCTCCTACGGCGCAGCAAAGGCGGACGTGGCACCCCGCCTCGTTCATTGGTCACACAAAGGCCTCAACAATCGGGCTGAAAACAGTCACCTGCCGTTTCGAAAAAGGGAACGAACCATGCAGGGCCACCGATCAACGGGAGCATTGCAACGGTTCGTCTCCATGCACTCCGCTACCCGGAATTGCTTTTCAGTTCCATCCCGCCGCCGAGCCGCACAAACAATTCGCTACCATCGCCTCGAAGCTTTCGACGCATGGAAAATTGCGGCTTGCATCCCCTGAAAATCCGAGAACCTCAACCCATTCTCGGCATGGGAAACTTAACGTGACAACACCGTTCGCCTTTCCGGGATAACCGGTGAAGTGCCAGCAGGACAGTCCGTGTTTGGATATGCGGACCCCGCAACGATGCTTGGCGCATCAACCACATTCCTCGCCGGCGTCTTCGCACTGCGCGTGGCGATGAAGTCTGTGGTCTGGGACCCTAACTTCGAATGTTCGAAGGCCTCAAGTGCGTTCGTGATGGCTCGCAAGAGAACGGTGGGCGTGGCGGGAAACACGACGGCAAGTCGCACTTCATCCTTGAACCCACCACGGTAACCATGGCTATTGCATAATTCGTCCGCTTGGAACTCTTATGCTTGTCGCGCATTTGTGCACTGCAACCGCGGAGCCTTTGTGATGAAGTCGATACTCTCAAGCCTAGTTTTATCCGCCTGCTGCGTGCCTCTTGTCATGGGAGCGGCTCAGGTGGCCGCGGCGTTCAATGCTACCGCCACCAGTCATAAGTTTGCGAACCTCAATGCCCCGCTTTGGACGAATACGCCTATACAGATAGACCGTACCAATCAGCCTTATGAGCGGCTGCCTGCGATCTTGGCCGCGTCGACTGAAACGATAGGGGCTTCTCAGAGCAAAACGGACCAAGTTGCCGAGGCACGGCCATCAACGACGCCGGATGACCGGCAGACCGCAATGGCTGCCATAGAGCATGCACGCGTTGCCCGGTGCCAGAATCGTTACACCTCCTATCGTGCTGAAGACGACACCTATCAGCCGTTCGGCGGCGGGCCGCGGCACGCCTGCGAGGCTCCTCAATCGTTGACCGGGGGAGCGCTCGCTGAGACGTCCCGCCCGCAAGTGACGAATGATCTGGGCGAGGCACATGTTCGTTGGTGCTCCGACCACTTCAGCTCTTACCAGGCTGCCGACAATTCCTACAGGGCCTTTAGCGGCGCTCGGCGGCAGTGCGCATCGCCGTTCGCTGGAACGCGCTCGAACAGTCTTCACGCGTCTATGTAAGGCCGCCTGGGAACGACTTCGGTGTTTCAGGTGTTGGTTATGTGATGGTCAGCGAAGGAACCGCGACCCAAACCCTGCGGCAATGGGAAAAGATTGCCGCCCGTATCGTCCATGTCGGTGGCACCAACGTCATCACCGGTGGCCCGTTATGCTATTCGCCGGAGGCGACAGAAGCCCTGTTCGAGGGGCTCAGGGAAATGATCGGCAAGAAGCGACCCCGCAAGACACTGATCCTCGACGACGACACTCTACGCCTGGCAGCGCCTCTCTTCACCCATGCATGGTTGTTCGACACCTTGCCCAGGGTGCTTGGCGCGGTTCAGCCGCTCGTCTGCAACAGCGATGGCGACGACATCGTGTTTCATGATTTGGGTTTCCCCCTCGAAACCGGCATCACCGACAAAGACATCGCCGATCGCTTCGCCGGAGAATGGACGACATACGCCAGGAAAATCGACAGTTCTGGAACTGGCTCGGTCGCCCGCCGGCCAAGGGAGACGGCCGGCCCGGTCACCCAGATGCGCTTGTCGCCGGCGTCACCATGGAAGACGGTACGCCCGTCCTTGGGACCCTCGAAATCAAAGGCCGCTTTCTCGTCCTGATGGTCAACTCTGCCGAGCGGGCGCAAAGAGGTGTCGAACTCGTGCAAAATATACTCGGCAAAATGGTACGTACGCCGCTCACCAGTATCCAGACCATCGAACAGTCCAGAGAAGCCTACGCTGGCCGCAGGCCATCCTCCAGCGATATTCCGCTCGACGTTGCAACGCCGCTCGTTCACGCCATGCTCGACAAGCAGTACTGCGCCACACTCGACAAACCCGTCGGCATCGTTCGGAATATTGACCCCTTATCGGCGTCCAATATTGGGTCTGACACATTTGATGACTACTTCTTTCACATCGCGCCGATCAATCGAGCCTGAAGAAGATCCAATTTGGCACGTCCATACATCTGCCTTTTAACGAGCTTCAGCTTGGTGATCTGCCCTTCAACCTGACCGTTCGACCATGGTTCTGTGATGGCTGCACACACTGCTGCCTTGTCTTTCAGGATCCCGTTTGCAAAGGAGGCGAACACACTGTCGCCTGCATCAGCGATCCACCGATCGAGTTCCGTCTTGGCCTTTCTTCGGATCATTGTTTGGAACCGATTCAATAGTTTACGGGCTTGAACTAAGGCGGGAACACCGGCTTCCATGGCCGCAATGATAATTGTAGCCGCTTTGCTCAAATGATCGCGAGCAGTCGTCATCAATCGGGCAATCGTTCTCGCAGATGGCACCTTTTGCAGTTGCCGATCGCAGATCTGCTCGGACCGCCGTCGCCTTTCTGCCCACTCTCCGACCACACGAGAACAACCACGAAAGCCTCTGCATTTTAGCTGCCGCCAAAGTTCAGCGCCGTTGCGCTGCCCGGACGTCCATAGTTGATCTAACAGAGGAAGATGAGCCTCAAGGGAACTTTGTCTGACACGGAACACATCAGATCTGTGGCCACGGACAATCTGGCGCACGGTTCCACGGCTGTAGCCGGTTCATCGAACGATTTCCTTTATCGGAACGCCGGCGGCGGCGAGCTTGTTAATCGTCGTATTCACGTCCTCGCGCCTCAGATAACTGTCATATTGCAGCCGTTCAGCGCAGGTGAGTAGTTTAGGGTCGATCGTCGTAGCGCCAATTGCAGCACGGATTGCTCGCATGGATTTGGGCACGACGTCGACGAACGCCGCGCTGGCGTTCTCCATTAAATGCCAACGATCTGCGACCTGAACTGCATGGGGTAAAGCCCTTGCGGCAGCTTCACGATAGCCGTCTCCACCCGTGCTGTCGAGATCAGCGGATTGAATTGCAAAATTATCAGAGCCCTCATCAAAACCTACAAGGCACTACGACATTCCGACGAATCCGCCGCCGTCGGCGAGCATGCCAATCTCGCGGCCGAAGCTACTTTCACTAAGGAGACAATCAACGATGCTGACCAATCCTACGATCGACATGCTACGCCAAATGGGGCTTTCCGGCATGGCCACAGCCTTCCAGGAACTCGAGTTAAAGCCGGAGGCGAGAAGCCTGCAGCACGGCGAATGGCTGACGCTCCTGCTTGAAAGGGAGGCGACGACGCGCAGCCAGAAGCGCTTCGAGGCAGAGCCCGTGCTGCCAGGTTGCGTCATGACGCTCAAGTTGAGAACGTCGATTTCCGTGCAACGCGCGGTCTCGACCGCAACCTCTTTCTCAAGCTTTCCTCCTGCGACTGGATCAGGCAACGCCACAGCCTACTGCTGATCGGGCCGTCCGGTGTTGGCAAGGACTGACCTCCTCATTCTCGACGATTGGGGACCTGAGAAGTCCCGGCAGCTTCAAACCGGACCGTTACCAGTCCCGCATGTGCCGGTAGGCTACTGATGACGGAACATCAGGGTTGTCCCGGAGTATAAATCCTGTACAAACAATTACTTAGGCGACTTTCACGTCGCACGGACCTTGAATTTCCTAAAACCGTTCAACGAAACTTCCTCGCCTTTTGACGCTGCTTGCGAAATGCCTTTCAAGACATCTTCGACAATGGTTTTGGCCTGGGTTTTCGTCAGCCCGTGTCCTACGGCAAGGCTTTCAGCCAGATCGTTTGTACTAATAGCCATTTGTTATCCTCCCTCGTTGATTCGACGGTGCATGGTATCGCATTCACGCACCGCCGTTGTAACCGAATATTTTGTGGAGCGTTCCTAGGCAGTGTGGACGGATTTGATCAAGATGAAGCCTGCGGCGATTGCGACGATGGAGGAGAAATTTTGTTTGGTCTCCTCGCATCGTAGCGCAACGCGCTTGAAGCGCTTGAGTTTTCCGATTGCTTGCTCAATCGGGAAAAGCGCTTCCAGACACTGTTCCAATGTCCATAGCGCTCCGGCAGACCGCGCCAGGTGATATTGTTGACGGAGAAATAGTGCAGGGCCTCCAAAAACAGCCGGTCATCTCGACCCTTGTCGCCCCGCCGCGGAAGCGAGGCGCGGAAAACCTCAAGCGCGACCGTCCAGTCCGCTTCTGTCATCTTCGTCAGCATCGCCGATCTCCTCTGAAACCGGCAACCCATGAATCATTCAAATACTGATTTGGGAATCGCAGAAATTAAACTTGCGGCAATCTGTCCACACCGCCTAGTGGAACTATCATCTTCACGAATCCCAGATTGGGGGCTTAGATTACGTTGATTGTTGCGTTCTCATTGCGTTATTCCATGTTATCAAACGCATTTGTCCGTCCTCAAAATTGCCCGTTATCCATCTGCTTGTAAACATGCATGGATATGACACTTTTGTGACAATGTGACTTGCAATGTTGCTCATAGTGGGAAACCATAGTCGGCTAATCAGATAGGGTGATTTGCAGCTGTCTGCTGATCGAGTTTCCTCCTGCAATCTGAGGACTAACATGGCACTTATTGGCGGGCTCATCGCCCTCGCCGGACATATTGCCCTTCTCCTGTGGGGTACGCGGATGGTCCAAACAGGGATACAGCGCGCGTTCGGGCCAAATTTGAAGTCAGTCCTTGGTCACGCACTGAGTAATCGAGTAAAGGCGTTTCTTGCTGGCGTAGGTGTGACCGCGGTTCTACAAAGCAGCACAGCCACGGGCCTTATGGCTTCAGGGTTTGCGGCCGGTGGTCTTGTCGATCTGGTCCCAGGCCTGGCCATAATGCTTGGAGCGAATGTCGGGACGACGTTGATCGTGCAAGTTTTGTCTTTCGATGTTGCTGCAGTTTCGCCTGCTCTAATCCTGGTCGGCGTCTTGATGTTTCGCAGGGTAGCAAACCCGCAGGTTCATGATCTTGGCCGGGTCTTCATTGGTCTCGGGTTCATGCTACTGGCGCTCCACCAACTCCTCGTTCTGATGACTGGGTATGAAGGCTCGAGAATCCTTGTCAGCATCCTGGAAAACATTTCCTCCACGCCAGTCCTCTGTGTCCTCTTGGCGGCGATTGTAACCTGGGCAGCGCATTCAAGCGTCGCGGTCGTGCTTCTCATCGTATCGCTGGCGAGCAGGGGACTGATCGACCCGTACCAGGCATTTGCCCTTGTGCTCGGAGCAAATCTGGGAACGGCAATCAATCTAGTCATCGAAGGTCATTCAGGCCCGGATCTTTCGGTAAAGCGCCTTCCGATCAGTAACCTGATCACACGAATTTTCGGGGTCATCGCAGCCTTAATGCTCCTACAACCCATTACTGATCTCTCGGACCGGCTTTCACACGACACCGCCAGAGCAGTCGCTGACTTTCACACAGCCTTCAATTTGGTGCTGGCATTCGTCTTCATGCCATTTCTACGGCCTTATGCTGATCTGATCACTCGGCTATTGCCGCGCGGACTGAACCAAGCGGATTCGGCTCAACCAAAATATCTCGATCCAGCCGCTAAAGAGACGCCTGTAGTGGCCTTAGGTGCCGGTGCACGGGAAGCGCTTCGCCTCGTGGATGTTTTGACGGAAATGTTGAAGGGCGCGAAGGCGGCCATATCCAGCACGGATAGGAAGTCGTTGGCCGGGTTGCGTGCGATGAACAATGTTATCGAACGCCTTAACCTCGCACTTAAGGCCTATCTGACATCCATTGATCCCGAAGAGCTTGGTGAAGCCGATACGCGGCGGTTAAACGAAATCCTCCTGTTTTCCATGAATATGGAGCATGCGGGTGATGTTTTTAATGAAAACCTATTGCCTCATCTCGCCAAACGCATCCGCCGGGGATTGAACTTCTCAAAAGAAGGCCAGCGCGAGCTCAACCACCTCTTTGACCGACTCCTAACCAATCTTCAGACGGCTGCCGGCCTTTTCATGACGCAGGACGAGCGCGCAGCAAGGCTTCTAGCAAACGAGAAAGTGATCTTTCGTAGGGCCGAGCGAGAAGGGACCGACGCTCACTTTGAGCGACTGCGTAGCGGCGGCATCGATACGGCCGAGACAAGCTCGCTTCATCTTGACCTGTTAAGAGACTTCAAGCAGATCAATTCGCATTTGGTTGCTGCCGCCGCTTATCCCGTCCTGGAAGGGAAGGGGCAGCTTCTACAAAGTCGGACGGCGGGGCCGGATGGAAAGACACGTTGGGATGCCAATGTCTAAAAAGAGGCCGAAAACATATCTCGGGAAGTTGGCTGAGGAAGCCGAAAAGCTGTTCTCTGGACGAGCAATCGAGCAGTACGCCGCGATTTGCTATCGGCGTCATCCGGTGTCCGCAGAAGTCGAAGTACTGTTGATTTCTGCGCGAGACAGCGGTCGTTGGATCATTCCAAAAGGTTGGCCGATTGAGCAGAAGCTTCCCCATCAGGTCGCGGAGCGGGAAGCTTGGGAAGAGGCCGGCATAAAGGGCAAGGCTAAAAAGCGAGCCTTTGGTTATTACACCTATCTCAAAACATTGGAGGGCGGTGACAAGGTGCCGTCCGTCGTCCAAGTCCATCTGCTTAAGGTTGGTTCGATCGCGAACAACTTTCCGGAGCAAGGTCAGAGAGTTGCTGTCTGGCTTTCGCCTCACGACGCTGCCTTAAGGATCAGGGAGCCTGAGCTACGAAGTATGCTGGGATGCGTGGCTGCCAAATTGAATAAGCCAGGGAAGGTCAGGGAGGCTTCGCTTATTGGTGCTTTGGTTGAATGAAGCCGGTTGGCGCTGCCATTACGAGGTACGCATGCCGTCGGTGGGCACTGTAAACTTATGGACCTCGGGTCAAGTTAGGGCACGAGGTCTGCAATCAGGCTACCTGAAGATGAGCGATCTCGCTCCACATCTGCGTCGCGGCTACTCGCAGCTCGCGATAATGGAGAGATGAAGTGTCGTGGCGGGGAATTTGGAAGAGGTTGGCGATCGGGTCGTGGATGGAAACGAAACGCTGAAGGTGTCGTGCCGACTTGAAGCGCTTCATGATCCGCTCTCGCCTTCGGATCGGCTGATGAGAGTTTTCTGCCCGATTGTTCAGTCCCTTATGTGAACGATGCTCGACGGCGGGCATGATCTCCCGCTTCGCCGCACCGTAGGACCGGAGCTTGTCGGTGATCATCACGCGAGGCGAACGGCCTTGTCCTTTCAGGAGTTTTCGCATCAAACGCTTTGCAGCCTTGGCATTGCGGCGGCTCTGGACAAGGACGTCAAGGACGAAACCATCCTGATCGACGGCGCGCCAGAGCCAATGTTTCTTGCCGCCAATGGAGATGACGACTTCATCGAGATACCATTTGTCGCCAAGCTTTCCGGCCGATCGCCGCCGGATTTCATTGGCAAAGCGCCGCCCGAATTTCTCGGCCCAAAGGCGGACTGTCTGGTGCGAGACAGTTATCCCGCGCGCCGCCAGTAAGTCTTCGATCATTCGCAAGCTGAGCGGGAAGCGAAGATAAAGCCAGACGGCATGAGCAATCACTTCAGCTGGGAACCGGTGGCGGCGATAAAGGGGATCACGAACGGTTTGGGTCATGCCGCAAAATCGCACAGGGCAATCGCCGAGGGGTTAACGTTACGATGCCTGGATCGCTGTTGGCCGTCTACCCCGCCACCATTGGCAGCAATGACACGGCCTCACCAACCGGCATGCATAAGGTCAAGGGCGTCTCCTGTTTTTGGCTATGCAGAGATCGCCGATGGGCGACTGCCCTGAACTGTGGGAGAGAAGCATTGCGGCTGCATTACAGGATTGGCCACCCGGCGCCGCTTCAGCACGTGGGTGCAGTGAGGGCGAACTACTGTATGAAGCGGCGCGACAGCATTATCAGTAGAATAATCGGGCCCCCGAGCAGCGCGGCGAAGAGAAACGCGGAAAAGAGCAGGCGGCCGGCAATGCGGTTAACCGTTTTGCGGATCGTCGCCATTCCCCTAACTCGCCGGTTGCGGATGGTTTTGGGGCGCAATGATGCGAGGCGGGCCCTTCACTTTCCGAAATAAGCTGTCGATGCAGGAAATGATCACCGGGACAACGATCAGACTGAGAACTGTGGAGCTTATAAGCCCACCGATAACCGCATGTGCCATGGGAGCCCTCTGTGCGCCGGCCCCGGAAGTTTCCAAGGCAAGGGGCATCATGCCGCAGATCATCGCAAGCGTTGTCATCACGATCGGGCGAAAGCGGACAGCGCCGGCATTTGCTATGGCCTCGGCAACGGGCAGTCCGCGTTGGCGCTCCCGGTTCGCGAAGTCGACCAGCAATATGCCGTTCTTCGTGACGAGCCCCATCAACATGATAAAGCCGATCATCGAGAACATGTTGATGGTGCTTCCGGCAGCCAACAGCCCGATCAACACACCCATCAGCGACAGAGGAAGTGCCGCCATGATGGCAAGCGGTTGCAAGAAACTTCCGAACTGCGACGCAAGCACGACGTAGATGAAGATCACTGCCATGATCAGGGCCTTAAGCAGGCTCGCAGCTGCTTTCTCAACGTCTTCGGCGTCGCCCCCAAATTTGATCCGGTATCCTGCAGGGAGTTCCTGTTTGGCTATGATGGCCTCGAGATCGGCCGTGACGTCACTCATGGCACGACCCGATATATCGGCGGAGATCAGAACTTCACGTGACTGGTCCAGGCGGCGGATTTCCGATGCAGCCGGAACCAGATCGATGTCAGCAATCTGGTCGAGCCTCACCATGCGTGGACTTTCACTGTTGGCGGTATCTGGCAATTTGATCAATAAATCGCGGATCGCGGAGACGCTGTCTCGTTGATCCACGGGGAGTCGAACTACCAAATCGTAAGTTTGACCAAGCGGATCGGACCAGGTTCCCACCTCTTCGCCATTGACGAATGGTGAGAGCATCGCGGAAAGTTCGCGAATGCCAACACCAAGGTCGCCGGCCTGCTCGCGCTTCAACCGCACCGAGAAAAGCAATTTCCGATCGCTGGCGCTCGAATTGATATCCACCACTCCTGGGATCTTGTGCATGCCCGTAAGCAGCCCTGCTGCGGCTTTTTCCAACACCGCCCGATCATCACCAAGCAAGCTCAGTTGGATCGGACTTGCACCACCACCGAGACCTGCTTGAATGATGGCGATGTTGATCCCGGGGATCACTGAAAGACGTCTACGAATTGGGTCAGCCAGTGCCACGGGGGTCCGCTCGCGATCTTGGTGCGGCACCAGACTGACGAGCAATGTCGCGTTGTGTTTGCCAGGATTGCCGCCCGTGTTGATCGTCGAATAGGTGGAGGCCACCTCGGGGAATTCACGCAAAGCGGCTTCAACCTGCTGAAGTTTTGCAGTGGTGTAATCCAGCGATGAGCCCGCTGGAGCGGTTATGTTGATCTGAAACTGTCCCTCGTCCGAAGTCGAAACAAACTCAACGCCCACAAGTGGAACCATGAAAATGCTGGCAATGAACACCGCTGTCGTCAGCAAGAGCGTGACGAGGCGATAGCGCAGCGTCCAGCGGACCATCTTCCGGTAGATCGCGACAATCACCTCAAAGCCGTTATCGAAGCGCGCGATGGTGCGGCCGATCGTGCCGCGAATCGCATCAGGCTCAGCATCTGGGTCATGCCATATGCTAGACAGCATGGGGTCGAGCGTAAACGCCACGAACAGCGAAATCATCACGGCTGTGGAGACGGTAACGCCGAACTCATAGAAGAAGCGACCGACCATACCGTCCATGAAGGCAACCGGCAGGAAAACGGCAACAATTGCCGCTGTGGTTGCCATTACGGCAAGCCCGATTTCGTTTGTGCCATCGAGTGCCGCCTGGAAGTGCGACTTACCCATGCGCAGGTGACGGGTAATATTTTCACGGACGACAATGGCGTCATCGACCAGGATGCCGATCGAGAGCGTCAGGGCAAGCAAACTGAGCATGTTGAGGGTAAAACCCAGGAGATCAATGACAGCGAGTGTGCCGATCATCGAGATTGGCAATGTCAGCGCGGTGATGACGGTGCTTCGCCACGAATTGAGGAAGAGGAAGACAATGGCGACTGCCAGCGCCGCCCCTTCGATCAAGGTCGATTGAACCTCACCGAGCGACTCCACAATGGGTTTGGATGCATCCTTGATGATTTGAAACTGCACATCCTTCGGACCCAGGACGACGGTGAGCTGATCAAGCCGTTTGCGCAGCTCTCTTACCACCTGCACGGTGTTTGCGTCCTGAATCTTAACGAGGTCAATCGCCAACGCCGTCTCACCATCGTACATGGCCCGGCTTTCCAGATCCGCCGGGCCGGTTCTTACCGAGGCCACGTCCGAAAGATAAACAGGGAGCCCACCGCGGCGGGCAATCACCAGATCAAGTAATTCCTTGGGCTCCGAGAGCCGACCCTGGATCTGAATAGTGCGTTCGGAGAGGTCGCTGATGATGCTTCCGGCCGGCCGGTTCCTGTTGCTGCTCTTGATTGCTTCGATCACTTCGTCGGCGCCTACACTAAGAGCGGTCAACCGCGTTTCGTCGATTTGAATATCGATCTGCTGTTTCTGGCCGCCAACCAGTGTTGCCTGCCCAACGCCGGACACGGCCGCGAGCTCGCGGATCACGCGCTCCTGAACAAGATTGGTCAATTCGGGCACGCCCAGGGTTGCGGACGTGACGGCAATCGAGAGGATCGGCTCGTCCAACGGATTGAAGCGCGAGACGATGGGCTTGTCGGCCTCTTCCGGGAACTCTGCGTCAAGGGCTGCGACCTTGTCACGGACGTCTTGCGCCGCGACCGGGCTTTGCACCTCGAGTTGAAAACTCGCCACGACGACGGATCGACCTTCGTAGGATGTTGAAGTTACGTCCTCGATACCGCTGATCGTGTTGAGCGCCTCCTCGATCGGCTTGGTTACGTCCATCTCGACAGCTTCAGGCGTGGCGCCAGGGTAAGTGGTGGTCACGACCTCCACTGGAACATCGACATTTGGAAACTGATCGACCCCCAGCCGATCATACGAGAAGGCGCCGATCACCAGCAGAACCACCATCATCATGGTGGCAAAAACCGGGTTACCGATGGAAATGCGGGTGAGAAACATGAACTTATCCCATCTTCGCGACTGTGACGACAAGGCCCGGCTGCAGCTCGGCAAGTGGCGCCCTTACGATCATGACGCCGGGCGCAAGACCAGAGACCTCGGCCATCTGGTTATCATCCCACCTTGAGATGATGCTCACCGGCTGGCGGATGAGAATGCCGTCCACGAGTTTGAGAACGTGAGCGTCTTTATCGTCTCCCCGAATTGAGGCCACAGGAATGGCAATTGCGTCTTCGGTCTGCCGGACCAGGATTGAGCCGTGGACAAACATGCCTCCCTTGAAGTGGCAACGCTGTTCGCGCTATTTCGACGTGGGCGGCAAGGCTATCCATCCGGGCTTTTCTTGCCGCAACCTCGCTGCGTGCTTTGTCGAGTTGGTCCTGACTTGCGACACTTTTGCTCGCAAGTTGCTCAATCCGGTTGAGCGACTGCATTGCAAGCACCCTTTCGGCCATTGCGCCTTCGTGGTCCGCCTCTTTTTGTTTCAGACCGGCCTGAAGGTCATTCGATTCAAACCCGATCAAGTCGTCACCGGCCTTTACGGCCTGTCCTTCCCGAATGTTTGAATGCGTAATCCTGCCGCCGCTAACGGGGCGCAGTTCTACGAGACGTGAGGGTCGAAGTTCGCCCGTTACCCTGAGCCGCTCAACGAGCACGGCCGGCTGAATTGTAGCGACTTCCATTGGAGACAGTTCAAACGGTAATGTCGCGCCACGGACATGCGCGGTTACCACCACCTCCTGCAGCCGTTCGTTCACAACGCTCGTTCCCAGTGCAGGGCCGATCAAAGCGACGGAACAATAGACGCCGCCAAGAAGTGCCGCGGTTACCGTGAGTATTCTATTCCATTTGGATGCCATCAGGTCGACCTCGTTGTGATAGAGCACCGCACATCAAGCCGTCTGGTGCCGCGTCTGTAGGTGGACGATGAGGTTCGACAATTGCAGCAGCATTACCCCCATCTTTTTATCCTCGTAATGCTGCTGCAATGTTCTTGGCGACACTGCTGCCAGGCGAGGATGCGGGGCTACGATGAGACTTCTGTTGATCGAGGATGAAAGGGAACTGGCGACAGCGCTATCGGCTGCGCTGTCAAAGCACGGGATCGTTACCGATCACACGATGTACCTCGCCGATGCCCATGAGCTCGTTCTGCAAAATGACTACGACGCCATCCTTCTGGATCGGCGTTTGCCGGACGGAGAGGGACTGACATTCATCCCGATATTAAGGCGTGCAGGCAATGATACGCCAATCATTGTACTTACCGCCCGAAACGAGCCGATGGAACGGGTGGCGGGCCTCGATTTCGGTGCGGACGATTATCTGGGAAAGCCATTTCTGGTCGAGGAGTTGATGGCACGGGTTCGAGCCCTCCTGCGACGTCCCTCTGGCGTGATCGATCAAGATATCAGGGTTGGGCGATTGTCGATCGACCCGTTGAACCTTACCGTCAAAATCGGAACCGATACGCTCGAGATCCCGCGCCGGGAGCTTTTGGTTCTCCAGGCGCTTGCAAAACGCAAGGGCAAAACCGTTCTTCGTTCCACGCTCGAACAGGCGGTTTATAACTACGAAGAAGAGATACAATCAAACGCTTTGGATGCGCACATTTCGAGGTTGCGCAAGCGATTATCGGATGCCGACGCGGGCACCACAATCCATAACATCCGCGGTGTCGGCTACCTCCTGAAGGAAGAATGATGGGTGCATACCGGTCCACAAACCCATCGCTTTGGTGGCGCCTAAGCTGGCAACTCAGCCTGGTGATCAGCGTCGTAATCGGCGGTGTGATCGTAGGGCTGTCGGTATACGGCACGATGGTGATGTCGCCCAACATAGCGATGGAGAGCGAGGTTAAGAACGCGGTTGCGGAATCGATCAGGCGAAATGGCGGCGGCCAGCTTGAACTCGAAGACACCCTCTTAATGCGGGCGCTGATGGAGGAGAACAGCCATCTGTGGTTTGTAGCGGCCACTGCCGATGGTACTTTCGTCTCTCGGGGCGCTATTCCGTCGGCATATGCTGCGATCGTTCCTTTAACCTACCTGTTCGATTCCGCGGATATCCGCGAGGCAGACGGAATAGATGAAATCGCATCGATCGATGATGTTGCGACGCTGCTGGGTGAAGTGCGCGTATTATTTGGAGGCATAGCCGGCAAAGGCTCGCCGGTGCTTGCGGTGCTCGGGCAAGCCTATCCGATTTATGTATCGCTGCTTGCGATGGCATTGCCCGCCATATTTATTGCTGTCCCCTATATCGTGGGAAGTGGGCTTGCAAGGATCAAAGATGTCGCCGAGAGGGCAGCGCAAATTGACCCCCATCGCCAGGGCAGCCGCCTTCCTGTCGAGGGCATACCGGGTGAAGTCGCTCCGCTCGTCGTCGCCTTCAACGGAGCCCTCGAGAGGCTTGAGACCGAATTCAAAAAGCGTCAACGGTTCTTGATCGACGCGGCTCATGAGCTCAGAACACCGATCGCCATTATGCAAACGCGCATCGACGGCATGTCAGATGGTCCGGAGCGCACACGCATGTTGCTAGATGTGGCGCGCTTGGCCGACACAGCCGAACAATTGCTTGACTTCGAACGCAACGATCAAGCGGTAGATCTTGATGAACAGGTCGATCTCGTCACGATCGCCCGTGCGGTTGTGGCTGACTTTGCGCCGATCGCCATCGCAGCGGGCTATGAAATTTCATTTCAAAGCGAGGTTGAAGCTCTCCCCCGCAGGGGCAACAGCATTGCGTTGACCAGGGCGATCGGCAACTTGGTTCGCAATGCGATTGACCATTGCGATGGAAGAGGAACGATCGAAATCTCGGTCTCCGCGAGCGGTGAGATCGCCGTCAGCGATGAGGGACCTGGCATACCAGTCGAACATCAGGAACTGGTATTCCAACCATTCTACCGCGTCACCCCGAGAAGCCAAGGCGCCGGGCTTGGTCTAAGCCTAGTGAAGCAGATCGTCAACAATCACGGTGGACAAGTTAGCATCCAGAGTCATTCAGGCGGCACAAGAGTTACAGTCAGCCTATGATATGGGCTTGTTTCTTGTCGGCTCACCGCTCCCACCACGCTCTCTTCGATATTATCTCCCCAACGCTTAGAGAATTGCAGCCTCATTGCATCTTGTAATGCTGCCGCAATCCTCAGCTCCGACTGTCACTCCAACATCAATGTTGGAGGCCGGTGCACGTGCAAATCTATAATCAGCTTTTCAGTCGTTTTTTCGGCGACCCCCCACGACGTTTGCTTTTCTCTCTTCCGATATTGATCATGACAGTTGCAGTGGCCGGCTGTACATCCGTGCCACTGACGGAAAGTGGAACGCTGACCTCCTACAGCAATCTGAGCCCTCCCAAGGGCAACTTTGGCAAGAAACGACGGCTTTACGTCGATGGCAAACAATTGGCCCAGATAAAGACGGTTCGGATCATTCCAACCAGCTTCTCCTTCAATGCTGCATCTCGTATCAAGTTGGAGACCGACCGTGCCCTAGTATCCAATGCGCTGGACCGCGCCCTTTGCGTCGCATTGAGCGACAAATATGAAATTGTGCCGGCCGGCCAACGAGCGGACCTGACAATCCGTTCTGTCGTTACCGATATTGTGCCGACCAACAAAGGTGTTGCGGCTGCGGCGACTGTTGCAAGCGTTGGCGGTGGTTTCATGATCCCAAGCGACATCCCTCTTGTCGGCATTCCACGCATACCCATCGGCCTTGGCGGTCTTGCGGTCGAAGCTGAGGCAACCGATAGTTCCAATGTTCAACGTGCGGCCATGATGTGGAGCCGTGGAGCCAACTTCATTCAGGACAAGCCGCGCTACTCGGAGGTCGGCGATGCCTATGGCCTTGCAACCAAATTTGCCAGTGACTTTTCCCGGACGTTGATAACGGGCAAGGAACCGAAGATGTTGGACATCTCCATCCCTTCCAGAAACCGGGTCCAGTCCTGGCTCGGCGGCAAACCGAAATATGCAGCATGCGACTCGTTCGGGCGAGCACCAGGCATTGTTGGCAAGGTCGCCGGAAATTATGGCCTTCCGCCACAATGGACCGACAAGAAGCCGAAGACATTGCCAGCACATTGATCATCAGAAGACGCAGCATCGTCCAAACCTCCTGCTGGCCGGATGACTGCTTAGCAGGAGCAGACCGGCATCCCCGCCGGCTCGGGTGAGCGGAGCGAGAGCCCAGACCTCCAGCCTTGCTCCGCTCATCGCCTCCCACTTCGAAATGTATCTTCTGGACCGCCGCACCATCGGCTGCGAAAAACCAGATCAAGCTGTTTCTATGTAATGCCCATGCAATTCTCGGAGATCACTGTCGCTGACAGAAGAGGACCTTCTTGAAGAAAAGGAACAAGCATATGTCTCCCTACGAAGACAAGATCTTTTGGATGAAGATCATTCAAACTGTAGCATCGACTGTGATTGTAATGCTGGTTCCATCCTTTACCGTATTGCCGAACCTGGATGCTATTCGAGCTACATTGCGCCGCATGCATTTCTGGAGGTTCGGGTCATGACCGAACAGACCGCCTTCCAAAAGGAAATGTCTAGGCCAGCTCAAAGCGTGTTTGGCATAGAGCGCCTTTCGAGCACCCTGGTCCTGGGCAAGCGTTTGCTTCAGTCGATATCGGTAATCCTCGGCCTGACCGGGGCATCCCAAACTATCTTGGCAGCTCCCCTGTCTCCCGCTGTGAAGGAACAATGCGGCGCTGAGATCCGATCGAAGTGCCTCAGGCCATGGCGGCTTACCCCTGATGCCATCTCAACATGCGTTGAAGAGAACAAAGCAAGCCTGTCGCCAACATGCCAGGCGTTTTGGGTCACCGCCCATATGTGCCAGGTAGAAATGAAGCAGGTTTGCAACGGGTTGAATCCCCTGACCATCAAAGGCTGCTTGAGGAACTCCAGGCAGAAATTCTCTCTGACCTGCCAGGAAACGCTAGTAACGTTGAACTAAAGTAGGCATCATTTTATTTTGCTTCTGTTGTAACAGCGGGAGTTTGATTGATGGTCGGCAGGCAAGCGGGCTTTGTCGCTCTGAGCGACGAGGATAGAAATTTTCTTGAGTCTCAGGTGCGTCGGCACAAGGCGCCGCGCTCGCTGTCGGATCGATGCCGGATAGTTTTGCTGTGCGCGCAGGGCTTGCAGAGCAAAGATGTTGCCGAACGCCTTGGCGTCCACGAGCACACGGTTGGCAAGTGGCGCCGCAGGTTCGTGCAGGGTGGCATTGACGGGCTGACCGACGAATATCGCGCAGGTCGGCCACGAACCGTCTCTGACGCCCAGGTAGCTGAGGTCGTCGAACGGACATTGAACACCACCCCGAAGGATGCCACGCACTGGTCTATCCGTTCGATGGCAGCCGACCGCGGGCTGTCGCACACCACCATCCGTCGGATATGGACCGCGTTTGGTTTGCAGCCGCATCGTTCGGAGACATTCAAGCTGTCTTCCGATCCCCTGTTCGTTGATAAGGTGCAAGACATAGTCGGCCTTTACATGTCGCCACCTGATCGGGCAGTCGTGCTATGCGTGGATGAGAAATCGCAAATCCAGGCACTGGATCGCGAGCAGCCGGTTCTGCCCATGGCGCCGGGCATCGCCGAGCGGCGCACCCATACCTATGTCCGCAACGGCACGACATCCCTGTTCGCCGCGCTCGACGTTGCGACTGGCGCGGTAATCGGCCAGTGCTACAAACGTCACAGGGCGACCGAATTTCTCGACTTCTTGAAGCGGATTGACGCCGAGATGCCCAAGGGGCCGGACGTGCATTTGGTGATGGACAACTATGCGACCCACAAGACGCCGAGGATCAAGGCCTGGCTCGCACGCCGCCCGCATTGGCATGTTCACTTCACGCCAACGTCAGCCTCCTGGATCAATCAAGTCGAGCGGTGGTTTGCAGAGCTGACGCGCAAGCAATTGCAACGCGGTGTCCATCGTTCCACCGCCGAACTGGAAGCCGACATCGACGCGTTTATCGCAACGCACAACGAGAATCCCAAGCCATACAGATGGGTGAAATCCGCCGGCCAAATCCTCGCCTCCGTCAAGCGATTCTGCCAAAAAACAATGAGCCGAACTTCAGATTCGGGTGACTAGATGTTCAGTAAGTCTGCTATCACAGCCAGCGCTGGCGCCGCCCTGCGAGTCCTGACGCCGCGAGATGTCGGTTAAGTTTATACTTCTTCCGGGGATCCCGCCAGGGTAAAGACGCACCGGTATGTTTGTGGGCATCAATTTAGGAGACCTGGAATGAGGAATGGAAAATCAGTCTATGGACGAGGCGAACAATTCTTGCCCAGTTTTTTGCATACGCCGGCTTCCTCAAGCTGAGCCGGACACCAGAGGCCCTTGCCGCCATGGGCTGGCACTGGACCGTCGATGTTCCACCCTCGCTTATCACCTTCCTCGGAATCATGGAGGGGTTGAGCGCCATCGGCATCATTTCCCGGCAGCATTACGTATATGCCATGGCTTACGACTCTCGCCGCGGCAGGCATGGTACTCTTGCAATTGTCGGGTGTGGCCTTGCATCTTTCTCGCGGGGAAACGAGAGTGCTTTGGCTCAATGCAATTTTGGTCTTCGTCGCCGGAGCAGTTGTCTGGGTCGGCGGTTTCACGGCGTAGCATTTAATGCCATCATGTGGATCGAAACGGACCGACCAGTCGTCCGCCGTGAACGCCCACGTGACAGCTTTTCAGTTCCATGAACGAGATGACATCGGACAACGGGTCCATTTTAGACGATCCCCAAGGATTATTGGACGGCATAGCATAGATCGTCTCCGCGGCGCGGCGCTCTAAATGCCACCTGGCGTCGTTCTCGTCCCGTTCCTATAATCGTTGGCGATCTCGGATATCCTGTGCATGACGAAAGGTTTGCGTTATGCCGTCGTTTGCGCCATAGACTGTATGATCAAGGGCAATTCCTTGCGTTGCAGGCTCAGCTCATAAGTTCACGAGATTGGAAACGCATGGCACTGGTGAAAACCTCTCAGTTAGGCGCAAAGACAAATCCTCCGAAGGCCGGCCAGACGGGAGCTGTGGCGGAGCCAAACACAAGATCCGTCAGCCGACGATCGCAGGATCGTTCGCGCGTGCGGCAACAGCAGGCGGCCGAGCGAATCGGGGCTGCGACGGAACAACTTGCGACGGGCGTGTCGGAAGCCGCGGCAGCCGCAGAAGAGTTGCGCCGGGCGCTTGAGCAGATCGCCAGCGGGGCCGAAGAAGCAGCAGGAGCGGCGCATGAGTCTTTGTCCGCCACCACCCACCTTTCGGCGCGGTTCTCCGAGGCTAGGACGGAAGCGGAAGCCGCGCGCAGGCGCACCGAGGAACTTCAGACCTCTGTCTTCGAATCCGCTGCGCAGATCGATACGTCGATCTCCGCAATCGATGCGAATGCTTCACGCCAGATCGCTTCCGTTGCCGTCATCGACAGGCTGCAATCCCAGGCGGAAAGCATCGGCGCTACGACCGTCGCGGTTGCCGATATTTCGGACCGCACCAATCTGCTCGCGCTCAATGCGGCGATCGAGGCGGCGCGGGCCGGTGACGAAGGCCGTGGATTTGCGGTCGTCGCCGACGAGGTCCGGTCGCTGGCGGAAATTGCCGAGCGAAGCTCCCGCGATGTCAGCCAGCATGCCGAGACGGTCGTCGATGGCGTTCGCCGGATTGCCGATCGCATCCGGTCCGCTGCCGCCAAGGCGCAGGAGCAGACGGCTTCGGGTCGGACGGTGTCCGAGGAACTACATGCCATCCGCTCGGGCCTCACCGCCCTGTCGCAGAACAGCCAGGTGATCCTGATCGCTGCGGTCGAAGCGGAAGTCGCAACGCGCGAGGCCCAGAAGGGTGCCGAAGCTGTTGCGGCAGCGGCCGAAGAGCAATCCGCGGCTGCGACCGAGGCGCAACGCGCGGTCCAGCAACAGAGCGCGGCGTTAGAGGAAAGCCAGCAGACGGCGCAATCTCTGGCCACACTTGCCGATGAGCTGATGAACGAAAGCGGCCGGGCCTCGCGGACGGAAGAGCTGAGTTCTGCAGCAGAAGAGCTGTCCGCCACCGTTCAGGAGCTTTCCGGTGCGGCTGGTGAAATTCTCATTGCGATCGAGCAGATCAGCCGCGGGGCGGAAGCGCAGGCAGCTGCCACGCAGCAGGCCAATGCGGCCATGCCTCAGATCGAAAAGAGCGCTTCCCAGACGCAGGAGAGTGCCGAGCAGGCAAGCCAGCGCGCCGAGGAGATCAAGACGTTCCTCGGCAGAAACAAGGCCGGCCTGGATGCGATCGCGGCGGGTGTTTCCGATGCTCTCGGCGAAACGCGGAACGCTTTGACGGATCTGAATTCGCTCGGCGAGATCGGTTTTCAGATCGAGCGCACGGTGGACCGGATCGTGCTCGTCGCGGTGCAGACCAGCATGCTCGCGGTCAGCGGTTCGGTGGAAGCGGCAAGGGCCGGCGAGGCGGGCCGTGGTTTTGCGATCGTTTCGACCGATATCCGCAAACTCGCCCAGGATGCCGCCGAGAATATCGATGGCGTCAAGGACATCGTGCGGCAGATCCAAGTGCAGATCGCCGCCGTGCAGTGGGAACTGGAAATGATCGTCGTGGCCTCCGAGGCCGAGATCGCGAAGAACAAGCAGATCGTCGATCGGCTGATCGCGGCGGAAGCCGATGTGGACCTGATGGTGCGCGGCAACGCATCGATCCTCAATGCGACGCAGGCGATCCTCGTCGCCGCCAAGCAGGTTCAGGCCGGAACGCAGCAGATTGCCTCTGTGGCGCAGGAGGCGAGTGCCGCCTCCGAGCAGGCGGCGACCGCGGCAAGGCAGCAGTCCCGCGGGGCGGAGGACCTAGCGGCGGCGGTCGAGGAAATCGCATCGCTGGCCGACGAACTCCAGATGTCCGGAAACTGAAGCCATGGCAGTGTTACCCTCCCCGGCGGATGTCGATCGGCGGCGGCTGGTATTCCGGGTCGGAGAGCAGAGCCACGAGATCGAAGCGGGCCTTGTGATCGAGGTCATGAGGGTGCCGTATATCACCCGAGTTCCGCATGGGCCCGAGGCGCTGGCCGGCATCGCCAATCTCCGCGGTAAGCCGGTCCCGGTCCTGTCAATGGGCAAGGTCCTGAACGGCAGCCACAATGCGCGCCCGGATGGCAAGATCATCGTTTACGATCACGGTGGCGCCGTCGGCCTTCTCGTCGATGACGTGCTGCGACTTTCGGCGGATGCGACGGCCGCACCGCTTCAGGATCTGAATGGCCTGCTGGATGCCGCGTTCAAGGTGACGAGGCGCTCGCCGTCTGAACGGACCGCCCATGGCGACCGTGGTAAAGAGGTGGAGGCGAGCGCTCAGCTCATCGCCTTGCTGTCGTTTCGCGTCGCCGGGCAGCTCTATGGCCTGCCGCTCGACGATATCCGCGAAGTCGCGATGTTGACCGGCGATATCGCGGTCATTCCGAATGCGGCGTCGGCGGTGGTCGGTCTCATTCCGATGCGCGACAGTGTTCTGCCCTTGGTGTCGCTGGCATCGCTTCTCGGCCTCGAAGGCGTGCATTCGGCGGTCGAGGGCTCCCGGATCATCGTCGTCGAGCACGAGGGTGATCTGGTGGGTCTGGTCGTTGATGGCATGGATGTGATCCGCCGGCTGCCCGAGGATGCCATCGGTACGGTCCCAGCCGTTCTGCAGCGCGGGCGCGGCGATGCGCACATCGAGGCGATCGGCCGGATTGCCGATGGCGGACTGCTGATTTCCATCCTGTCGCCGCAAAAACTGTTTGGTCACCACGCCGTCACCCAGGCGATCGGCCAGAATACAGGAGCCAAACCGATGGGAACGACACGTGAGAGGCAAGAGACGGTCGAACAGTTCCTGATTTTCCAGCTCGGCGACGAGAATTACGGTCTGCCCATCGGTTCGGTCGACGAAGTCGTGCGGGTTCCAAGCGAAGTCACCCGCATGCCCCGCGCGCCAGCCTTCGTGATGGGCGTCATCAACCTGCGCGGCAAGGCGATCCCGCTGATCGACCAGCGCACCCGTTTCGACACGTTGGCTTTGGCGCAGATGGACAAGGCGCGCGCCATCATCGTGACGCTCGGCACGTTGCAGGCCGGTTTTGTGGTGGATGGCGTATCGGAAGTGAAGGCTGTTTCCTCGGCCGCATTGTCGGCCGCACCCGAGTTTTCTTCCGACCGGACGGAGGTCTTCGATCGCATCGCCCATATCGAATCCGACGGCCGGATGATCCTGCTCGTCGATCCAAAGGAGCTTCTGAGCCGGGCGGAGCGGGATATCGTGGCGGCGATCACCGAAGACAAGCCGGCGGTGGCTGTTCCGTGATCCGTCTTCTCATCGTTGAGGATTCTGCGTTGATGCGGAAGGTTCTGGGCCAGATTTTCAGCGCGGAAGGGGATTTCGAGATCGAATTCGCCCGCGACGGTGTCGAGGCTCTGAAGGCTGTTTCGAGCTTCCAGCCCCATGTGGTGACCCTCGATATCCACATGCCTTTGATGGATGGGCTCGCCTGTCTCGATCGCATCATGCTCGAACATCCGTGCCCAGTGGTGATGGTGTCGTCACTAACGGAGGAGGGCGCGGAGGAGACGTTGACTGCGCTGGAGATCGGCGCGGTCGATTTCATCGCCAAGCCTGGCGGCGCGATTTCACTTTCGATCAATGAACTGACCCCACGTCTTGTCGAAAAGGTGCGGATGGCAGCGACAGTGCGGATCCGTCGCAGCCGGCGGCTCGCCGAGCGCGTCCGGCTGACGCAGGTCGTTCCATCGCAAACCATAATCCCGTCTCGCGGTCGCGGGGCCGCCCCCCAACGACCGGTCCGGGATTCAAGTCGAACCGGTCTCGTGCTGATCGGCACATCGACCGGCGGGCCGCCGGCGCTCGACGCGGTGCTCGCCCATCTGCCCGCGAACTTTGGCTGGCCGGTGGTCGTGGCGCAGCACATGCCGGCCTCGTTTACCGGACCTCTGGCCCGGCGGCTGGACAAGCTCTGCGCTTTGACCGTCAGCGAGGTCAGCCAGCAGACCAAACTGGAGCCGGGCAACATCTATATCGCCAAGGGGGATGCGGATATCGTCATCTCCGCGCGCGCCGGATCGCTGGTGGCGATGGCCGCTCCGAGCGCTCAGGCCTATCGGTGGCATCCGAGCGTCGACCGGATGGTGCGCTCGGCGATGAAACATGTGCCGGCAACCGATCTCGTCGGCATCCTGATGACCGGCATGGGGAATGATGGCGCCGCCGCCATGGCCGAGTTGCAGGCCGCCGGCGGTTACACGATCGCCGAATCCGAAGAGACGGCCGTCGTTTGGGGCATGCCGGGAGAGCTGGTACGCCTCAATGGCGCGAGCGAGATCAGACGCGTCGAAGACATCGGGGCTTCATTGCTGGATCGGGTCTGCTGATGGTGATCCCTCCGGCCAATTCGGGAAATTTTGGTGCGGACCCGCTTTCGGGCGCCGATCTCGAGGAAATCTGCGCGATCATCTACCAGCGCAGCGGCATGGTGTTCGGCGAGACCAAGCGTTATTATATCGAGCGTCGCGTCACCGACCTGATCAGCCAGCGCAAGGCCCAATCGGCCAAAAACTACATTTCTATCCTGCGCGGTGACCTGCGCGAGACCGAGTTGCTGATCAACAGCTTCACCGTCAACGAGACCTATTTCTATCGCGAGCAGCACCAGCTCGCCTGCCTCAGCAATTCCATCCTGCCCGATGTGATCAAAGCAAAAGGTCCGGGCGATCGTATCCGTATCTGGTCCATGCCCTGTTCGAGCGGCGAGGAGCCCTATTCTATCGCCATCTGGCTGCTCGAAAACTGGCCGCTGGTGGATGCCTATAATATCGAGATTACCGGCTCGGATATCGATACCGCCATCCTGCGGCAGGCGGTGGACGGCCATTACGGGCAGCGGTCGCTTTCGAAAATCCCGAAAGATATCCTTGACCGGTATTTCGAACCGGAAAAGGATCAGCAACGTCGGCTGATCGGCGATCTGCGGGAATCCGTCACCTTTGCTAAGGGCAACATCGTCGATCGGCCAAGCCTTGCGTCACTCGGGCGTTTCGATGTGATATTCTGCCGCAACCTGCTGATCTATTTCGACGAGGCGGCCCGCGAAATCGCCGCCCGCAATATTCATGAACTGCTTTATCCCGGCGGCTATATCTGCCTCGGCCATACGGAATCCATGTCACGCATTTCGGAGACTTTCGAGCCGGTCCGCTTTCCCGACGCCATCGTCTACCGAGAGGCGGGAGACAAATGAATGGTTGAATTGATCGCCCAATTCGCCATCGAGGCGCGCGAACTGGTCCAGCAGGCCTCGGAAGACCTGCTGTCGCTGGAGGCCAATCCGCGCCAACGGGAAAGCCTGGAAAGCGCCTTCCGGGCGATCCACACGCTGAAGGGCTCGGTCGGCCTTTTCGACTTCGGTCCAATGCTCGGAATATTGCACCAGGCGGAAGATCTTCTGTCGCAAGCACGCGCCGGCAAGATCGTCGTGGACGCGACGCTCATCGATCCGCTTCTCGCGGTGATCGAATGGGTTGACAACAGCATAGAAGGCATCTCCGAGACGGGGCGTCTTTCCGAAGCGCAGGAGAAGCAGGCGCCGAGGCTGGTGAGGCTGGTGAGCGGCGAAATGACCGAGCGCGACGCCGGGGAGACTGCCCTTGCACCCACGGCAGTTCCGGACTGGGCGTTGTCTCTGCATCACAAGGTTCCCACGACGGATGCGGCAGGAACCTTGATTGCCATCCGTTACGAGCCGCATCCCGAATGTTTCTTCAATGGCGACGATCCGCTGGCAACGATATCGCGGCTTTCTGACCTCAGGCATCTGGCTCTTTCGCTCAAGGAACCCCGGCCGGCGCCGCAGGATTACGATCCGTTCCGTTGCAATCTGCTGATCGAAGCCGTTTCGGGCGGTTCGATAGCGGAGGCGGAAGGCGTGTTCCGGCTGATCCCCGATCAGGTCAAGCTTTTCGCCTTGCCCGGAGCATCCGAGGAACGGGAAACCGCCCAGCTGGAGGTATCGGCAAACCGCCCTACGGATCGTCAGTCGACAACTATACGGGTCGATTCCGCGCGTATCGACAAACTCGTCGAAATCGCCGGCGAGCTGATCGCCGCCAAGAACGGCCTCGTGCCGCTGGCGGATGAAGCGCGCAGCCACGGCAATGGCCAGCTCGCGAGACGGATCCTCGCCAACCATCATGAAATCGAGCGTCTCGTCGCCTCGCTCTATAGCGCCGTCACTCAGGCGCGCATGATCCCGCTTGAACACACGTTCCGCCGTTTTCCGCGGCTGGTGCGCGAGACATCGGCAAGGCTCGGCAAGGCGCTCGACCTGATCATCGAGGGTGAGGCCGTCGAAGCCGACCGGGAAATCGTCGAGAACCTGTTCGAACCCCTACTGCATCTCATACGAAACGGTCTCGGCCATGGCATCGAGCCGGAAGCCGACCGGCAGCAGCAGTCCAAGACCGCTCGAGGTCGTCTCCTGTTGCGCGCCCGGCAGCGTGGCGACCAGATCGAGATCGAAGTGGTCGATGATGGCCGCGGCATAGATCCGCAACGCATCCGGGCGACAGCGATGGATCGCGGTCTAATATCGGAAGGCCAGGCGTCAGCTCTCTCCGACCGGGACGTTCTGCAATTTGTCTTCGCGCCCGGCTTTTCCACCGCATCCTCGGTCTCCGACCTGTCCGGCCGCGGGGTTGGCCTCGACGCTGTTCAGAGTTCCGTCAAAAGGCTTGGCGGGACGCTCGAGCTGCAAAGCACGGTCGGAACCGGCACATCCTTCGTCCTGAGGCTGCCGATCAGCTTTTCGATGACGCAGTTGATGGTCGTTCAGGTCGGCGATGAGCGGTATGGCATCCCCATTTCGGATGTCATCGAGACACACAAGCTGCCGATGAGCGCGATCCAGTCCCTGCGGGCGGGCAAGGCCTTCGTGCTGCGCAACAGAACGATCCCTTTGCTGCATCTCGGCGAACTCCTGCAGGTGCAATCGCCGAGCGCGCATTCCAGCGATCTCAAGGTGCTGATCGTGCAGGCTGGGGAAGACGAGATCGGGGTCGCCGTCGATGAGATTGCCGAGCGCGCCGAGACCCTGACCCGGCCGCTGGGGGGCTTGCTGGAGGGCCTACCTGGAATTGCAGGAACGACTCTGCTGGGGGATGGAAAGGTCCTGCTGGTCGTGAATATAGAGGAGTTGGTGTCATGACAGTGGACCTTGGCAATGGTACCATCGTCCTCTCTGGAAAATGTGGTATCGAAGAAGCGGAGACGCTCGTCAGCTATCTGGAAAATCACCGCGACCTTGCCGTCGATGTGGCGGCAGCAACGGAAATTCACACGGCTCTATGGCAAGCATTACTAGTATACGGCCCACAACTCAATGGCACCCCTCAAGGGTCTACTACGGCGGACCTGTTGGTTCACGTAGTAAAAACTTCGCTCATGGACGCGTCAAAAACCTAGTGGCAAACTTGCGGAGTTCCCATAGGCCCTTTAAAAGAGAGGTTTATGTTGGCGTCCAAGTGGATCGCAGCCCTTTGGTGGAGTTTTAGATGACGGTCATAGTCCTTATGGTTGACGACAGCAAATTAGCCAGGATCGTAGCCGGTAAGGCGATCGCGGCATTACAGCCCGATTGGACGCGCATTGAGGCAGGAAGCGCCGCCGATGCTTTGGCTGTCGTTAACTCCCAGAGGATTGACGTGGCCGTTCTGGACTTCAACATGCCTGATAAGGATGGGCTTGAACTCGCTAGAGAACTACGCGGTTTACATCCCAACATGCCGATCGCCGTCGTTACCGCCAATGTTCAGGATGAAATCATTGCAGGAGTCCGCGCGCTGAACGCGACCTTCGTGGCCAAGCCTGTCACGGAAGAAGCTTTGAGCGGCTTCATCTCCGGCGCAGCACTTCGCCTGAGGAAAGCCGCCATATGAGCAGTGGTTCGTTAGCGCTGGACGATCTCGAACGCGATGCCCTGACAGAACTCGTCAATATCGGCGTCAGCCGTGCCGCGGCGAGTTTGCGAAAGATGGTCAACAGGCAAGTCATCCTGTCTGTCCCCTCTGTCGAGGTCGTTACACGAAAGTCTGCGGCTGCCTTGATTGGTCAGCGAGAGAACGAAGATCTCATCGCCGTGCAACAGCAGTTCGAGGGCCCTTTTTCAGGGCGCGCGCTTCTCATTTTTCCTGAAAGCAATGGCCTGTCGCTCGTCCGTGCCATCATTGGCGAGGACATGGACGACGCGGGCGTCGCTGAAATTGAGGATGAAGCTCTCGCCGAAACCGGGAACGTTATCTTGAACGGCTGTCTCGGCTCGATGGCGAATATGTTGCAGCACACGCTGAAAATGTCGCTTCCCAGTGTTCGCCGCGGTAACAGCGCCGCTTTGTTCGACGTTTTCGACAACACCAGTGACCAAAGCTTCGTATTGTTCCTCTACATTAACTTTTCCGTCCAGGATCGAAAGGTACGCGGGTACATCGCCATGCTGATGGACCTGCCCTCTCTGGAGAAACTGAAAAGACTTATCGCCGATTTCATCGACCGGGTGATTGCATAAACGGGCAAACGCGTGACGATCATCAACAGCCCTGACAATAGCGCGAAATCCGAGCTTGAGCGTGCGAGTCCTGATATTACAGTGGCACGTGGGCAACTTGAGCTCGCGCTCGATGTCGCGGGAGCGTCATGTACCTGGGAATGGGATATTCGACGCGACAGGCTTGTGGCCGATGCCCGGTTTGCGGCAATCACACGGCAGGATCCGGCTGCCCTTGCGGACGGCGCCTCTACAAACTGTTTCTTCAACTCGATCCATCCCGATGACCTCAAGCGGGTGAAGCTCGCTGTCGCAGGGATCATGGCCGGCTCGGAACTCTTTTCCAAAGACTACAGGCTGTTGAAAGACGATGGCGGGTATCGGTGGGTGCACGCCAGAGGCCGCGCGATATTCGATCAGGACGACGAGCCGACCATGTTCGTCGGTAATATGGTCGACATTACGGAGCAAAAGCGGATCACCGAAGAGCTTCGTGTTGCTCAGTCGGCGGGGGGCATTGGTACGTTCGAACACAGAGTGGGGTGGGCGACGATCACTGTTTCGGAACAGTTCTGCCGTCTGTTCGGCCTTCATCCCGCTCGGGTAATCGCGGTCGCCACCTTGAACGAGCTCATCTATCCAGACGATAGAAAGGTAATCGACCTTAGCTTTCCCGATGAACACCAGGACGTCAGCAGCATCGAATTCCGCATAAGACGGGCGGATAACGACCAAGAACGGTGGCTGACGCGTCGTGGCGAATACGTCGATGATGTTGATTCCGGAGGGCATCGCTATGTCGGGGTCATTTTTGACGTGACGGAGGCCAGACAGATCCGAGAAAGATTGCAGGAGGCTAACGAGGAACTGGCCGGCATTGCCCACGAACGAGAACAGTTCATTGCTGTGCTCGGCCACGACTTGCGCAATCCCCTCGCGTCAATGTCCGCTGGTTTGCGAGTGATTTCGAAAGACGTGACCGATCAGCGTACGATACGGATCTTGCGCCTTATGGGCGAAAGCGTACAGCGTATGAGCAGCCTGATAGACGATCTACTGGACCTCGCCCGCGGCCGTCTCGGAGACGGTATCTCCCTTAATATAACGAAGGCAGCGCCTATCGAATCGCTTCTCGCAAGGATCATCAACGAAATTCTGGTCGCGCATCCCGAGCGTATCATCGAAACCGACTTTGATGTGCATCGGCCTGTCGATGTGGATCACGCCCGGCTGGAGCAATTGGTTTCCAATCTCCTCGGGAACGCGATAACGCATGGCGCGAGCGACAGGCCTATAACGCTTTCTGCAAAAGTAGAGGGTAACCTGTTTCAGCTTGCGATTAGCAATGGTGGCACGAAGATTTCAGAGGCCACCATGAAGCGCTTGTTTCAGCCTTTCTCTCGAGGTGAAGGAAACGCGAGCAAGCAGGGTCTTGGGCTCGGACTCTATATCGCAAGTGAAATCGCAAAAGCTCACGGTGGAACCGTCAGTGCGACATCCGACGACACATCGACCTGCTTTATCTTCCGAATGCCACTAGAGACCGCAAGGTAAAACTCGCGTTGTCGGGGTCAGATCTCTATTGAGGCGTTATCGGCAATGTAAACTTAGCGCTTCGCAGTCATGATTTGGGGTTGAGGTTCTGGTTTAGGCGGCTTGAATGCCAGCGATTTGGTACCATGTTTGCATGGCTGTTTCTCGCAATTCGCGATGATGGGTGGATGGAATGTCGTGGCGGGGAACGTGAAAGAGGTTGGCAATCGGATCGTGGATGGAAACGAACCGTTGAAGGTGCCTCGCTGACTTGAAGCGCTTCATAATCCTTTCACGCCGTCGGACAGGCTGATGAGAATTCTCGGCCCGATTGTTCAGGCCCTTGTGCGAGCGATGTTCGATACCGGGCATGATATCACGCTTCGCCGCACCGTAGGATCGAAGCTTGTCGGTGATTATCACACGCGGCGCACGGCATTGCCCTTTCAGAAGCTTTCGCATCAAACGCTTTGCCGCCTTGGCATCGCGGCGGCTTTGCAACAGCACGTCGGGTGTTGTCACATTAACTTTGTCATGCCGGCAAAGCCTCTTGCACTGGAATTTTCAGGCGGTGCAAGCCGCGCTATTCCAGGCATCGAAGGCTTCGAGGCGATGGTAGCGAATTGTTTGTGTGGCTCGGCGGCAGGATGGAACTGAGAAGCAATTGCGAGTAGCGGAGTGCATGGAAACGAACCGTTGCAATGCTCCCGGGGATCGGTGGCCCTGCATGGTTCGTTCCCGTTTTCGAAATGGCAGGTGGCTATTTTCGGCCCGATTGTTGAGGTCCTTGTGCGACCAATGGTCGACGCCGGGTGTGACGTCCGCCTTTGCTGCGCTGTAAGAGCGGAGCTTATCGGTGATGATCCGTTTGGGAACAAAGCCATAGCGCTTCATTAACGCCACGAGCAGGCGCTTGGCCGCTCTTTTGTCACGCCGCCTCTGCAAGATTTCTTCAAGAACAGTGCCATGCTGATCGACCGCACGCCAAAGCCAGAACGTCTCTCCGGCGCATTTCACAACGACTTCGTCCAGATGCCAAACATCGCCCGGCCGTGGCTGTCGTCGCCGCAAGTTGCGAGCGATCTGGGGTCCGAACTTGGCGATCCAACGGCGAACCGTCTCATAAGAAACGTCGACACCACGCTCAAGAAACATTTCCTCAACTTCACGCAGGCTCAGATTGAACCGTAGATAAAGCCAAACTGCGTGAGCAACGATTTGTGGCGGAAAACGTTGACGTTTAAAACTGATAGCGGATGTTTGCATCGTCGAAATCTACGACCAACCCGAAACGTAGGCAATAGCGGGCCGGTTAATGTGACAACACGCCGCGCATTCCTGATCTCGACGGACGATGCCTCTATGGCTTCGGACCTGGCAAGCAATATGGAATTCTCCAAAATGTCATGGGCGATCGCATCGATGCCGACCTGATCCGAGCGCATTGGGACGATATTCTGCGCCTGATTACTTCGCTGCGCACGCGCACCGTCAGCGCCTCGCTCATGCTCAAAAGGCTGTCGGCGAAAACCAGCCAAAGCGGTTTCTCTCAGGCACTACGCCAGATGGGCCGGATCGAACGAACCCTTTCACCCTGGACTGGATCAATGACGAGGATCTGAGAAAGACGACAACGGCAGAGCTGAACAAAGGGGAAAGCCGCAACAGCCTCGTGCGTGCGGTCAATCTCCATCGCCTCGGTCGCTTCCGAGATCGCAGCCAGGAAAATCTTTCGATCCGGGCATCCGCTCTCAATCTGGTCGTCACAGCCATTATTCACTGGAACACAATCTATACCGGCCGTGTCATCGAGGCCTTGTATCGCGCCGGGCAGCATGTGCCCGATCATCTGCTGTCGAGCCTGTCACCGCTAACCTGGGAGCACGTAAATCTCACCGGTGATTACATATGGGAAGACAAGCCGGCGCTCGACGATTCGGGCTGCCGACCACTGCCGTTCTCGGTCTGATCCATCTACCGTATACCCGGCTCGATGAATGGCGTGGCGTGTTGCGCCAGACGGAGAACTTGCCGCCAGTGCTGCAGGCGATCATCGCCCTCGACGCCTGGAACGAGATTTTGGTCCTGCAACATGTCCCCTGGCTCGGCCGACTGCTTTGCGCCTCGATCTTACGGCAGGCCGGCATCACCACCGGCGCCCATCTGGCCGCCATCAATCTCGGCCTGAAAACTATTCCCGTCGATCGGCGCCGGCATCGTGATCGAGAAACCCGGCAAGGGCGGCCCGCGCGGCAATATCGCGTTGGAGTTCGCTGTCGATTCCGCCGATGCGTTCGGCCCGCGTTCGTATGGCTGCTTCCAGTGCGGACAGTGCGCTTGTCAATGGCTCTGGCGGATCTTCCGGCAGGCCTGCCGCTTCCGCTTCGGCATGATCCTTGCGGCGCGAATCTAGCGCGGCGCGCGCTGAAATGACATCGTCGTCAAGCTTGTGAAGACGTTGACGCAGGGCGACAATCGTTGTCTCTTCGAGAGCAAATATTCGGTCCAAATCATCTTGGACCAAATCGGAAAGGACGAGTGCGTCCGCAAGCGTCGCTTCTGCAGTCTCAAGTGTTTTTTGGGCGCCAGATAATTCATCAGCGGTATTTTCGGACTTGGCCTGGGCCGCCGCCGAAATATTCATGGCTGCCGCCAAGGCTTCGCGGGCGGTATCCAATGCGGTTGCCGCAACTTTGCGCGCCTCGTTGTGGCGGGTTCGATGCGCCGATGTGGCTTCGCCACCCAAGAGCGGTGCACGCTCTGCCTGGAGGCTTTGCAATGCATTCAAACGTGTGGTGACTGCGTCTTTGCCCAGATCAAGGTTTTTGGCGGAATTCTCCGCTCGACTTTGACTTTCAGCCGTTGCCATCAAGGGGGCGAGGGAAATGAGTGCGGCCGTAGTCGTATTGCGGGTTTCGCGCAGTCTGGTGATCTTTAAGACCCGGTTTTCCAGCCGGTCGAATATATCGGGGTCACCCAGGGTTTCGCCGAGTTGCTCCAGCAGCGGCGAAATCGCTTTCGCATGGCGTGTAACTTGTGCCTTCGCAGTTTCGGCTGTGCGCAGGCTGAGCGCGCGATCGCTGGAGGCGACGGCGAGCTTTCCGGTCAGGTCTTCCCGTGCGGTAGCATGGCTGGCGATGATATTGCGCAGGTCTTCGCGCTTGCGTGATACTTCAGCAAGTTTTTGTCGAAGTTCGGCCAGTTCCGTTTGAGCTTTCGCCTCAGCATGGCGCGCGGAGTTTGCGGCGGCCAGCAGAGTATCGAGGCTTGATAGGCCTTCGCCTATTTGATTTGGCAGTGAAGGGCACTGGGGGGCACTGTAAAGTTAACCTGGCATCGATCAACATTTGGGATCTTGTGGCATGACCAGATTTTCCCGTGATCCTCTTTATCGTCGCCATTGATGTCCAGCCGAGGTGATTGCCCATGCCGTTTGGCTCTATTTCCGGTTTCCGCTGAGCCTGCGGATGGTCGAGGATATGCTGGCTGCCCGTGGCCTCATCGTCTCTCACCAAACCGTGAGGCTCTGGGCGGAGAAGTTCGGTAGACATTTTGCCAATGATATCCGCAAGCGATCTGCCGGCAGGCTCGGTGACAACTGGCACTTCGACGAGGTTGTCATCACGATCGCCGGCAAGAAACATTGGCTCCGGCGCGCCGTCGATCAGGACGGTTTTGTTCTCGACGTGCGGTGTTGTCACATTAACCGGCCCGCTATTGCCTACGTTTAGGGTTGGTCGTAGATTTCGACGATGCAAACATCCGCTATCAGTTTTAAACGTCAACGTTTTCCGCCACAAATCGTTGCTCACGCAGTTTGGCTTTATCTACGGTTCAATCTGAGCCTGCGTGAAGTTGAGGAAATGTTTCTTGAGCGTGGTGTCGACGTTTCTTATGAGACGGTTCGCCGTTGGATCGCCAAGTTCGGACCCCAGATCGCTCGCAACTTGCGGCGACGACAGCCACGGCCGGGCGATGTTTGGCATCTGGACGAAGTCGTTGTGAAATGCGCCGGAGAGACGTTCTGGCTTTGGCGTGCGGTCGATCAGCATGGCACTGTTCTTGAAGAAATCTTGCAGAGGCGGCGTGACAAAAGAGCGGCCAAGCGCCTGCTCGTGGCGTTAATGAAGCGCTATGGCTTTGTTCCCAAACGGATCATCACCGATAAGCTCCGCTCTTACAGCGCAGCAAAGGCGGACGTCACACCCGGCGTCGACCATTGGTCGCACAAGGACCTCAACAATCGGGCCGAAAATAGCCACCTGCCATTTCGAAAACGGGAACGAACCATGCAGGGCCACCGATCAACGGGAGCATTGCAACGGTTCGTTTCCATGCACTCCGCTACTCGCAATTGCTTCTCAGTTCCATCCTGCCGCCGAGCCGCACAAACAATTCGCTACCATCGCCTCGAAGCCTTCGATGCCTGGAATAGCGCGGCTTGCACCGCCTGAAAATTCCAGTGCAAGAGGCTTTGCCGGCATGACAAAGTTAATGTGACAACACCAAAATTTTTCCTCCATCGTCACAATCGCCGCAGGCTACATCTTGATCAAATCCGTCCACACTGCCTAGTGATGCCCGCACTTTTAATTATCTTCGATCACCTTCAGTCAGTTCTTCGGCGGCGGCGGCGGTGTCGGCGGGCAAGGTGGCGCCGGCGGTATGCCGCATTCCGGCGGTGGGGGTGGCGGTGGCGGTGGATCTTTTTTTTCTGCCGGCTTGTCATGGGTAATAATAACCGTGTCGGCGAAAGCTGGCGACGTAGCGACTACCGCAGCAATCGCCGCGACCGTTATCCATAACTTTGGCTTGCTCATAAAACCTCCGGAGCAGATTAATGTGATTAATTAACGCTGGACATAGCAAGAAGTTCCCTATCCTTTGGAAGAACCGGATCGCGCCGCACCCGAGGAAAGTCCTGACGCGAAGATGATGGAAGGCTACCACCCTTGCCATCTCGGCGTCCGCTTGCAGCATCGAAATACAGCCGAGATGCTCCGTCCGGTTCAGCAATTCGCGCACGAGGATGACCGACTCGGATTCGACCGATGCTTTTCGGGCATGAGTCCGAGACGGGCGAACAGGGCGTCAAAATGATTGCGAATGGGCGTGCCGCTTGAGCCACGACCCAGGGAAGATGCGAGTTCCTCGAGGGTAATTTGATGCTGCCGCGATAGCGGATGGTCCTTCCTGCAAGCAACACCAGTGTGCCGGTAAATAGCTGGCGCTGTTCCACGTCTTCGACGGGCTGCGTAACGCACTGATCAGAAAGTCTATTTCGCCGCGCCGCAATCCAGCCAGTAAGTTGACATAGAGACCGACGACGTCTCGCAGCTTGTCGATGAATTTCGGGTCGTTGGACAATTTGAACTGCCGCCACCGGTGAGGTGCCAGGCCATGCGCTTTCCAGATGCGCCCGACTGCGCTGGCGCTGATGCCAGCGGCCTTCGCCATCATGTCGGCCGTCCAGTGCGTCGTCTCGCCCGGCGGATCGGCAAGCTTCAGCGCCACCACACGCTCGGCGCCTTCTGTGGCGAAGCGCTCCTGCCAGCGCCACACGCAGTTCTTCGATTTTCCGGTCTGGCGCATGATCTCGACAGTTCCGACGCCATCTCCACTCAGCAGGATGATCTCGGCCCGCCAGATGTGCTTTTACGGCATGACCAGATTTGCCCGTGATCCTCTTTATCGTCGCCATCGATTTCCAGCCGAGGTGATTGCCCATGCCGTTTGGCTCTATTTCCGGTTTCCGCTGAGCCTGCGGATGGTCGAGGATATGCTGGCTGCCCGTGGCCTCATCGTCTCTCACCAAACCGTGAGGCTCTGGGCGGAGAAGTTCGGTAGACATTTTGCCAATGATATCCGCAAGCGATCTGCCGGCAGGCTCGGTGACAACTGGCACTTCGACGAGGTTGTCATCACGATCGCCGGCAAGAAACATTGGCTCTGGCGCGCCGTCGATCAGGACGGTTTTGTTCTCGACGTGCTGTTGCAAAGCCGCCGCGATGCCAAGGCGGCAAAGCGTTTGATGCGAAAGCTTCTGAAAGGGCAATGCCGTGCGCCGCGTGTGATAATCACCGACAAGCTTCGATCCTACGGTGCGGCGAAGCGTGATATCATGCCCGGTATCGAACATCGCTCGCACAAGGGCCTGAACAATCGGGCCGAGAATTCTCATCAGCCTGTCCGACGGCGTGAAAGGATTATGAGGCGCTTCAAGTCAGCGAGGCACCTTCAACGGTTCGTTTCCATCCACGATCCGATTGCCAACCTCTTTCACGTTCCCCGCCACGACATTCCATCCACCCATCATCGCGAATTGCGAGAAACAGCCATGCAAACATGGTACCAAATCGCTGGCATTCAAGCCGCCTAAACCAGAACCTCAACCCCAAATCATGACTGCGAAGCGCTAAGTTTACATTGCCCCTTTAGGTTCATGGAAAATGCCGAATTTGCGAACTTACGTCAGCCCATCGCCCTCGTCGTCGATGACGAACCGCTCATCCTGATGGATACGTCCGACATGATCAGCGACGAAAGATACGCGGTGATCGAAGCATCCACCGCTGACGAGGCCTTTGCGTTCCTCAAAAGCCATCCGAGCCTCCAGCTTCTGTTTACCGACGTCCAGATGCCCGGACAACTCAACGGCTTCGAGCTTGCCCGCATGGTTGGAGAGCGGTGGCCGCATATTCAGGTTGTCGTCGCCTCGGCAGCGGCGCGTCCGGGGCCAAATGACCTGCCAAGCAACGCCAGCTTTATTGCGAAGCCCATCTCCGCTGAGTTGGTCCGAGAGGTTTTGCGCAACCACGGCCAGCAATCGTCGAACTCATGAGCGAAAATGCTGTCGTCGAGTTCCGGTGGCCAGAACCGGGTCTGTCGGAGCGAGCGATGCGCCTAACAACAGCGCGGACGCCAAACCGGGATCCCGAATCCAGGAACCGAGCAGCATGATCGCTACAATCGTCAGTGGCATCGCGCTCCCGAGAAGTCTCCAGGTCATTGCCCAGGACCGCCATCCGATGCGGCGATCGATCTTCAAGCCCGCCCCCATTAAGGCGACGATGACGACGACCTCGGTCAGGCGCTCGGTAAACACCCTGTTGTCGAGCGGATTGAAACGCGGCAGCAGCGGAACGGCGACCATGCCAGCACGGCGCCGATCGCAAGGCAGAAAATTGGCAGCGACAGCGGAAGTCGTCGCAGCACCATCGGCAACCAGGCCGTCATCAGGATGACAAACCGAGAATTGTCAGCGTAATTACATAAAGATCGTCGACGCTCCGCCGGCCGGTGTTCATGTGGTGCTAACGTGGCATTAAGTGGTGTTTTGCGGGCGGCGCCGGGTTCGAATTTCAGCGGTAATGATACGTGTTCGCAAGCAACCGGATGAAATCGCGAGCACTCTACGAGACTGATGCGGGTACGGTCGCGCCTTCAGTTCGCACCGGCATTGGGCCCTGGCTCCTCCATTGAAATCGCATCATTTGTCCGGCCCGGAGCTTCTGGCGATCCGTCGGCATGCTCGATGGTAATCTTCACCGGTCCCGCCTCCATTTCGCCAAATGGAGAGGCAAAGGCGATTTCGGCGGCGTCGCGGCCGACGCCATTCCTGACCAGACCATCGAGGTTGGCTTGCCGCGTCGCGTCGAACAGCCACCACCGACCCTCGAGATACGCCTCGAAGACGGCGTGGAAATCACACGGCTCAAGGCCGTAGGCATAACAGCTGACGAAGCGGGCCCGTATAGCCAGCGCGCGGCAGAAGGCAATTCCGATATGGGCGAAGTCTCGGCAGACCCCCGCCCGGTTCAAGAGACTTTCGTCTGCCGTGGTCTGCTCGTTCGACGATCCGCGCTGATAGTCGATATTGTCATAGATCCAGTTGCAGATCGCCGTGACCCGTCGATGGCCTTTCGGGAGGCTCGCAAACTCGCGCTCGGCAAAGGCGGCGAGTCGACGAGACATATCGAGATGGCAGCAGAAACGGGATGATGTCGAGCGGCATTTCCGTCAGAGGCGTTTCGTTGATACTGGCGGGTCCGCCCGGAAAACCTCAAGTGTCACTTCAGCCTTATAGCGGATCTGCAGAGCTCCAAGATCCGCGTTGACGCTGAAATACCGGTTGCGAACATCGGGCACGATATAGATCCGCCGTGACAGATCCGGACTGATGGTCAGCTGTTCGACCAGGTTGTGGTGGCGGATGAGCCTGGCGACCTCCAGATTGAAGATGAAAGTGGTCGGGCTCTTGACCTCGTAGGATAGTTCGCAGCCGAGCTTATAACGTACCGTCATTGTCGCCCCCTTGTTTCGGCAGTGCACCCCTGGTCGCGAGGCTTCAGGCACTTCTACAGGCGAGCGAGAAGTTCGCTCTTCTTCGCTTCGACTTCCGTGTCCGTCAGAATGCCCTTCCGCATGGAGCGAGGCAAGCCGCTCGATTTTTTCGAAGATATCCTCTTCGGCATTCGCGGCGCTGCGGGCTGGACTACTCGACTGCTGACCAGGCATCTTTCGATGCCAGCTGTGACAGGTCTATCGGCCCATGTTGCGAGCTGAACGTCACGATTTGAGCGCCCGACTGTTGCTGCGAGACTCCGTTGATGAGATGATCTCGGGTGTCGTAAGCCGTGACTTGGCCACCTAGCGACAGAGCGAGCCGACTGCTCGCGGGAAGAAGGCGTAGCGCATATCGTTCTGAGCTCCCGTCGCCGACGGCGTACCCAACTCCTTCGACCACCAATTCGCTGGGGGGTCGCAATGCGAAGATCCTCTCCGCCGCGAACCTGATACTGAGCCTGATGTTGCGCCGGTCTCTGCTGCGCATCCGCCGCGTGGCGGGCAAGCTCGGCGAGGGCGGCGCAGAGAGCCGCCACCGTCGCCTTGAGGTTATGATTGAACATGTCGCCGATCACAAGCATGCCGCCCTGCGACCACTGACCCATGCCGCCGAACTTCGGATGATTGAACTGCCCTTGAACGCCACCACCTGCGACAAGCCGGCAAACAGTTGTTCGACCGCCTCCCGGCTGACGTCGTGCCATTCGGCGATATCTCGCAGCAAAGAAGCGATTGCCTCCTTGTCGACTTGGTTCATGACAGCCTCACCAGCTCGAGCTGAGTAAAGACTAGCTGCGGTTTCCGGCGCATCAAGTGCCTGCTAGAGGCTGACGATGCCGCTGATGTGTAGAATCTGATGGACATCCGATCAGTTGCGTGGCCTGGACCGCCCATCGATAATGTCTTGCTCAAGGAGCCAGATCGTCGCCTCTTCGCCGGTAAGCCAGTGCTCAAGTTTGTATGTGGCTATCACCTGGAACATTGGCAATAATGGCGACAGCTCTCTATCCGGCGCGTTCGCGCTCCAGCCGCTCTGTCCAAGAGCCTCCCGTGTCACAATGACCAGCCAGTTTACATGCCTGTCGCGCATCGGAATATGCGCATTTTCGTCGGCAATGAAGGCCGGAAGATCTCGCAGAACCAATGCCATTGATTACTTCCAACGCCGAGAGGAGATCGTTAGACGGTATTAGGCCGAAGCGGAGCGGAACCCCGCCTCGGCTGCGAAAGTCGGAAATTCGCCTCAGCCTTCTGCCTTCTGATTGACGACAGAGGTGGCGATACCAGTCAACGCAATATCGGTCGCCTGTTCCTCGTCGAGCGTCGTCTGTAGCAGTTTGGCTGCATCCTTCAGGCCAAGCTCAAGCGCCCAGGTGCGCAGGGTGCCGTAGCGTGACATCTCGTAATGCTCGACCGCCTGTGCGGCGGCAAGCAGACCGGCGTCGAGGGCGGGAGAACCTTCGTATTCTTCCAGGATTTCGTCTCCCTCGTCGGTGATGCCCAGAATCGCATCGCAGGTCTTGGCTTCAGGCTTCTTGCCGATGATCTTGAAGACTTGCTCCAGACGCTCGACGTGGACCTTGGTCTCGCCGATGTGCTTTTCGAAAGCGTCCTTGAGCTGCTTGCTCTTGGCAGCCTTGTGCAGCTTTGGAAGGGTTTCGACAATCTTGTTCTCGGCGAAGTAGACGTCTTTCAACGTGTCGTGAAACAGTTCGTCGAGGGTTTTGATAGCTTTGGCCATGATGGCGCTCCAAATGATGAGAGGAAAAAAGAAGCCAACCCTTTGTGGAGAGGGCCGGCAAGGTTAACGGACGTGGCGAACGGAGGTCTCGGTGGCATAAAGGTTATGCTTGGTGCCGTAGACCCCACCGAACCAGGCGGCGATTGCACCGATCAGGAGAGCAATGAAGCCGAGGATCGCACCGGCCGAGACGGCTTTGGTCGCGGTCTGTGCAGCTTCAAACGCCTGGGCCTTGGCAGCCTGCACGTTGTCATTATAAGTCTTCATGTACTGATCGACCTGAGTGCGGGCCTGATCAACCGGAATGTTCTGGGCCTTGGCGATCGCGTCCGCGGCACGGTTGCGGGCATCGTCGGCCTTTGCAGTGTCGCCGGTGACGGCGGCCTGAACTGCGGAGATGGCAGCATTGCGCAGCGCTTCCGGATCATTGCCGCCCGAGGCATCGCGGATCTGCTGTTCAATCCCGGCCATTGGGTTTGCCGAGTTGGCCATCGCTGGGGCTGCTGCGGTCACCGCTGTCGCCGTCGTGCTGCCAACGCCGCTGACAATGCTCGACAGACCGCTGAACGCACCGCCGACCAGAGCGCCGACGGAGGTGGTCAGCAAATAGAGAATAACCAGCGTGGTCACCGCCCAGGTGGTCAGACCCTGGTAGCCGCCGGTCGAATTGCTCGGACGGCCGCAAAGACGGCTGGCGATGTAGCCACCGACGAAGGAGGCGATCAGACCGGCGACCACAAACCACAGACCGCCGGCGATCGAGAATGTGCTGGCATCGGGGTTATCGTAACGCGCCGGGTCGATAACCGCTGCGCCGATACCCACGCCAAGGAGGTTGAGAAGAAACTGGACAGCCAGTCCGACGAAAACGCCAGCAAGGATGGCGCCCCACGAGACTTTGTAGAGCGCTGCGGTCGATCCGCCATCGACGCCATAGGCGATATCGCGCGAGAGGTGAGTAGAAACGGGTTCGGTCATGGTGGCCCCTTAGGTGTTCACGGGATCGTGAGTGCCACCATAACTCGCAAATGTCGTCGATGTTCCGCTTGGGCTACCGCGCGCCGTAAATGAGAATGGCAGTGTGGGGTGACACCGCCGCTCTCATGCTTTTGCATGGATAGATCAGTCCCGACGGATACCGAGCGTGCCATCCTTGCGGACGGCGCCTTCGCGGCGTTCGTCTTCGATATCAACTGGGTGTTGAGGACCGTATCGGAAACCGTTAGTCTCGCCGCTCCAGCCGCAAACCTCTCCATCTGGCAGCCAGAATTAAGCCCCATCTCCCGCATCGGACGCATTACCGCTTGGGTGTTGTAAGGCGTGGGGAAAAACCGCGCGGGAACCGGCAACGAAGCGGAGGTGACGGCGCGCAATGCAGACGTGACGATAAGTCGGATGGGCGGCCAGCGATTTCGGACCGAGGCGGCGAGTTTCAAGCCATCCATGTCGCCTGGCATATCAACATCGGTGAACAGCATGTTGATTTTCGGATGCCGCAGCAGCACGTTCAGCGCTTCTGCCGAGTTTCGGCATCGTAGACCGTGAGTCGGTCAGCCTAGGTCACAGGCATCTTGATGCGGATCAGGCTGTCATCTTCGATCATGTCTTGGATCATGATTTTTCGACTTCCGTGCCCGCGAGGGCGGTTGGCGCGAACTCCTTTGCCATTTCACGTTTGAAGTCTGTCGCGAATACACGGGATATGAGCCTTGAACCAATTCACTTGCGACTCATTGCACCACGAGTGGATCATATCGTTCTTCCCAAGGAACCCCGGTAAGAGGCTGATGGGGCGTCGCGGGGCAGCCTGTGCAGAAACACCTCATTCTCTTCGGTCTTGAAGCCTCGCCCGCTGTATCACTCGCCCGCTGTATCAAAGGCAGACCGCGGCGCCGTCTGCACAAGAGTATGATTGACAAGGAAACTTTCCTGATATAGTTTCCTTGTCAATCACTGGAGAGCCCCATGCCGTCAATCCAACCCGCGTCGGACTTGACCGCCCATCTCGGCTACTGGCTACGCCACGTCTCCAACCACGTCTCGCAAGCCTTTGCCCGCAAGGTTGAGGCGCATGGTGTGACGGTGGCGGAATGGGTGTTGATGCGCCATCTACTGGAGGACGAAGCCCTTGCTCCGAGCCGTCTGGCTGAGCGTATGGGCATGACACGCGGCGCCATCTCAAAGCTGGCCGACCGGCTGATCGCCAAATCGATGCTGGTGCGCGTCGCCGATCCGGAGGACGGGCGGGCCCAGACGCTTTCACTCGCGTCCGCTGGCCGCGCCCTTGTGCCGAAACTGGCGGCGCTGGCCGACCTCAACGATGCCGAATTCTTCGATCACCTGGCACCGGATGACCGCGCGGTTCTGCTCTGCACCCTGCGGGAGATCGTAGAGAAACACGGTCTCAAATCCATGCCCGTCTATTGATGACGGACACCCTCACATCTCACCACGAAAGGACACTGACATGACGACCAAATGGGAAAATGTGGCCCGCACTTGCCTTGAGGGCGCGGAATCGGGCACCATGACCTTCCCGCAGATCGTCGGCACACTGATCGAGGCCGGCTTTGACGGCTATGCGGTCGATTTGCGCCGCGCCACCGCCATCTATTACCTCCGGACGGCGAAGCCGTCGAACTGGAAGCAACGCGGACCAAACCGGTCGCCCAGCTTTTCGACTCGGCCACGGTCAAGGAAGCGATCAGTGACCGGCAATTCGTTTGAGCGAGTCGCTCGGTTTAATCTCCTCTCGAAAAAATTTGTGCAGCGCAGCATTCGTACCCACTTATAGTCCTTGAGCCAAGACGGGCAAAGGAGACGGAAGTGACGTTAACCTCCAATTCACGGCAACTGATCGAAGTGAAAAACTTCGGAGCGAACCCCGGTAAGCTGAAGTGCTGGCTTTATCTGCCGACCATCCTGGCTCCGAAAACACCGCTCGTCGTCGTCCTACACGGGTGCACGCAGAACGCTGCAGCTTATGATCATGGCTCCGGTTGGTCGAAGCTGTCGGAAGAGAAGGGATTCGCGGTCCTGTTTCCGGAGCAGCAGCGCGCCAATAACGCCAATCTGTGTTTCAACTGGTTCGAGCCGGGCGACACCCGGCGTGATCAGGGCGAAGCTCTTGCGATCCGGGAGATGATCGGGCACGTCATCGAGTCGCAGGGGATAGATCCTGAACGTGTCTTCATCACGGGACTGTCGGCCGGAGGCGCGATGGCGAACGTCATGCTGGCGACCTATCCCGAATTGTTTGCCGGCGGCGCGATCATTGGCGGGCTTCCTTACGGAACGGCCTCAGGAGTGGGTCAGGCTTTCGAACGGATGCGGGGCCATAACCCGCCGAGCGAAAGTCAGCTTCAATCGGCCCTGATGTCCGCAGCTTCCAGCTGGGGTTCATGGCCGCCGATTTCTGTCTGGCACGGGACGCACGACCAGACGGTCAAGCCGATCAATGCCGAGCAGATTGCCCATCAGTGGGGCGGCATGCATCAGATCTCCGCGACACCGGACTTGATCGAGTCCGTCAATGGCCACAGCCGTAAGGCCTGGCTCGATGAAAGCGGCAAAGCGGTCATGGAGGTTTATCTCATCAAGGGAATGGCGCACGGTGTTCCCCTGTCGTTCGCAGCCAAAGCCCCGTTGGGGCACTCCGGACCGTTCATGCTGGAGGCCGGAATTTCTTCGACGACGCGCATTGCCAGGACATGGGGCCTTGCCGACGATGCCGATGTCGCCGCAACCGAGGCGGTATTCAACCCTGACTTGAAGCACGACGCGATTCCCTCAGGCATTGAAAATGTTATCGCCAAGGCAATGGCATATGCAAAACCAGGCGCTGTGAATAACGTCGGCGATCGACATGATCACGGCGTCGGCAAGGTTATCAACGACGCGCTTCGCGCCGCAGGGCTAATTCGATAATTTAGGCTGGCGCAGTGTGTCGAAGACACGGATCGCGTTCATCGTGTTTCCCAGCAACGGTCTGCCTCACCATGGCCCGAGGAGGTCTGTTCCATGCCGATGCTCACCATTCATCACCGCACGACCTACAGTTTTCGAGAGGACGTATCGCTGCTGGTGCACCGCCTTATGCTCCGGCCCGGAGAGGGCCGGGAGCTGAAGCTGCTGGGCCATGACATCTCGACGTCTCCTGAGGCTGAACTGAGCTGGTCGACGACGTATTCGGAAACGCGATCGCTTCGGCGACGTTTCGGACCCACAGTGACAGCCTCGTGGTGGACAGTCTGGCGACCGTCGACCTGACTGCGTCGGCATGGCCCGTGTTCGACATCGCAGCGTCTGCGATCAACTACCCATTCCTCTACGCCGATCGTGACTGGACTGATCTCGGAGCTCTCGCGGTTCAACAATTTGACGATGTCGACCAGCGGCTTCGAACGTGGGTGCGCGGGTTCGTCGCTGGCGAACCGACGGATACCCTGTCCCTCCTCAAAGACATCAGTCTGGGCATCGCGTCTTCTATCTCGTACCAGAGCCGGGAAGAGGAAGGCACGCAGGCGCCGCTGACGACCCTCGATCGGGGTTGGGACTCCTGCAGGGATTTTGCCGTTTTGTTCGCAGAGGCTGTGCGCAGCCTGGGTTTCGGCGCTCGCATCGTTTCAGGCTATCTGTTCAATCCGAACAGAGCACTCACAGGATCGACCGATAGTGGATCGACGCATGCCTGGGCGGAGGTCTTCGTCCCCGGCGCCGGCTGGATCACACTCGACCCGACGAACCGCAGCATGGGCGGCGCCAACCTCATCCCAGTCGCGGTGACCCGCGACATCGCCCACGCCGTTCCGGTTTCAGGGAGTTTCATAGGCGGGTCGAACGCCTTCCTGTTAATGAACGTGGCCGTAGAAGTCAAAGCAATCGACCCGGCCTCAGCGGCGCGGCTGTAGAACGGTGGATTGACGTGGCTCAATTCTCGCGTTGTCGAGCTGCACCTTTGGTCTTGAACCGACCTGAACCTTTGACCCGTTAAAACTGCTACGCTTCAGTTGCAAAATCAGAAGCTTCATTGAGTTGCTCGACAGCCCTTGTGCATTCCGACGTAGGCAGCCTGAAAACGCTGTTTTGAAAACGGTTATTCGTACGAAGATCTGTCGAATTTAGAATTCTGGACTTACCTTCATGCCCATGCCGCATCCTACTACTGCCGCAATCCCGAAAGCCGTCAGAACCTCCGAGGTGATTGTACCGGTAACCTTGAGTGTTGGTTTCCACGCAGAACTCCGGTTAGGCAGATAAGGGGGGCTCAGTTCCGCGTGAAAACCAACAGGCTGCTCTTAGCGAAAAAAAACTCATGCCGAAACCGAGAATTCCATGCCTGCTCGCTGCACTTACATAATAAAACTAAGCAAGCGCTCGCTGTAGGTCCTCGTGCTCGAAGGCGCTGGCCATGCGATTGACTTCGCTATTCCGCGCGCCGATCGCCTTGGCCGTATCTCGCCAAGTAGAGGTAACGGTTGCGACCTCTTTGATAATGACGCGTGCCTGAGCCAGCGTGAGCGCAAAATATCCCGATGCAGCTTCCAGAAGATCAAGCGAGCACGTGCCTTCGTCAAGGTCGATATTGGTGGCCAGCACCCGTGCCTTGAGATCGGTTGGAACAGGATTGAGATCGTAGGCCGGCGACAGCGACCAGCCAGCTTTCCCCAACCATAAGAATCCGTGGTTGCGCAGGTGATCATCAACATTGGAGATCAGCACGTTGAAGACCACGCGCCGATAAAGAGCATGGGCGTCGCTCTTCCCTTGCGCCCCGTGCTCGGCGAGCGCATCGACAATTTCCGGATAACTGCCGCGCTCGCCATCCCTGGCGCCCATCATTGCCATCGCTGACAGAAATGGAACGCGGATGGCGCCGTTGCGGTCGAAGCGACGAGACAACATGACGGCTTTTCCGGCCACTTCGATAAGCTGGTGTTGCGGAGTGGCGATGCCGGCCTGGTCGGCGAGTCGGAGGGCGATCTCCTCCCAGGTCTCCATGCTGTACTCGTCGGTCTCTTTTGGAAACTTGGCGATGGAAAGATGGCCATGCTGATCGATGACAGATGCTTTCGGTCGAGCGCCGCCCAGTGACGAACCGGGAGCGAAAATGAGCTGGAGGTCCTCGTCAGTCTCTTCGTCACGCAAAATGCGCTCAGTAATCTGCAGAAGCCGACCAAGCTCGATGACGGCCGGAACGCCGGTCTGGATCGGAGCCTGGAAGACCTCCTCCCCGACCCACCGGAATCGAAGCGCGCCGAGACGGGTTTCGTCGGCGACGCCCAGCAGGTAGTCGCTTTCGGCGAGGGTGCGAACAGCTCGCGCCTCGCGTTCCGCACTGCGACGCTCGGCGCGCTGCATGAGCCGTCGTCCCCAGGTGTCGGGGGCGGAGTCGCCGATCGATCCGAACGTCGCCAATCCTGCCGGCGGAGCGAAGGCCCCACGGGTCAATGCAAGCGCGGGTTCCAGCGAGAAGCGATCAGGATCCTTCAGCCAGGCATCGTCATACTCGAACAGTATGGTCTCGGAGCCGCGGATGCGATTGCTCCTCGCAAGACCAATTCTACGAGTCTCTCCAGCAAGGTCGATATGAGCCTCGAAGTCAGTCATCGCGAGACGATCCCGACGCGGGCTTCAGGCGAACACGCTTCGGCAGATCCGCACTGGCAAGCGCCTGGCCGACGCTGTCGTTGCTGATGTCAGCAAGCTGGGTCAGCCCGTCGAGGAGACCGAGAGCTTGAAGGACGCCCGCATAGATTCCGATGCTGACATTCGTGTCGCCCGCCTCGATCTTTTGTAGCGTGGAGCGAGAGGTAAAGGCTCGCTCTGCCACGACTGCCATCGGCAACTTACGGCGGCGGCGAGCATCCTGGATATCCGCACCAAGCTTTCGCAAAGCCCGCCTGACAGCTGCCGATGGTTGATGGGGAGTGGGCATGTGGTCCCTTCGCGCTACAGAATTTAGCTTTATGTAGCACGAAGCTGACAATATTTCCAGTTAGGCATACCGCTTTGTTCGAAGGCATGGCCCATGCGTATAGATGCTTCACTGGGCCTTTAAGACATGCGTCACCTGAGTACCTGTTCGCTCTGGACGTTACATCCTTTGTTAAACGAGAGCTTCTATTTCGGCTCGTCCTCGGCATTGGGGCCGAGAAGGAATATTAGCATGCCAAAACAAGATATTGCCTCACGTCAGTTTCAACGAAAAATCTCGGAATTCTGTGAGGTGCGCATTGCACCGGCCACATCCAAACGGACCTTAGAGAATATCAAGCCCTACCTCGTCAGCCTGATCATTTATCGCAAGTCACCGCCCTTGCTGAATGGCCGCATCCACTGGGCGGCCATTGCGGATGCCTGCGGGATCGAAGAGGACCTGACCACGGAGCTGAAAAAGCAGCTCCGTCCCGGCCTCGACGCCATCATCCGCAGGCTCAGCGGAAACCGGAAATAGAGCCAAACGGCATGGGCAATCACCTCGGCTGGAAATCGATGGCGACGATAAAGAGGATCACGGGCAAATCTGGTCATGCCACAAGATCCCAAATGTTGATCGATGCCAGGTTAACTTTACAGTGCCATCGTGGGTAAGATTGATCAAATGCGACTACCGACACTGATGGAGGCTGGAGGGATCGCGGTGCTAACCGCAGGTGTCGTCATTGCGATCCGGGCGTTTAAAGATGCTGCTTTAGCCAAGCCCGTCGCTCCAAGTGCAGGCTCAGGCTTCCGAGGATGTCGAACCGAGTGCTCGAACGAGGATGAAGCCTGATCCAAAGCGCTGAAATCAGGCCCCGCTCATCCCGTTGCGGCAGCTTGAGGTGAAGAAGGCGATGGCGAGACAAACGCCTGCGATTTGCAGTCCTGCGCCTGTTGCCTCTGCCAATGTCGGCAGACGTGCCTCGAAGAGGAAGCCATAGCCAAGGCCGAAGACTGTCTCCGCGACGATCAATTGAGCGGCGAGCGACAGAGGCAGGCGGCGCGAAGCGACCACCCATAGCACGGTCGCCAGCCATGATCCGGCAAGGCCCATCAGCAGTGACCAGAGGATGAACGACTCGACCTGCGGCGGCGTGAACGCGGTCTGCGCGCCGAGCGATGTGAAGGGGAGCAACAGGATGCTACCGATCAGAGCGCCAATGCCCTGAACGCCCGTCCAGGCGAGACTGTCGGGCGCATTTCCGTCATTGCGCATGATCGCGGAGTTCGCCAGTCCATAGACGACCCAGACAGCGAGGGCCGCAAAGGACAGGCCCACGCCAAACAGAACTTTTGCCCGGCCTTCTAACGCCACATCTGCGAACGTGCCGAGATTGACGAAGGCGATGCCGCAGGCGATCAACAGCAGAGGGCTTGCCAGCCTGCGCCAGGCCAAGGCCTTATCGCTGAGATTGGCGATCAGTGGCAGGATTACCGGCACTAGTCCGGTGACGAGGGGCGGAATGGCCGGTCCGGAAAGACCGACAGCGAGGGCAGCACTGACGAAATATCCGACATAGCCAAGCCCGCCGAGCGCAAGACCGATGCACCATTGCCGCAGACTGAGCGCGACCGAGCGGAAGCGGGGACGCAGCATCAGCAGAAGCGAGACGAGGCCAAACAGGCCGTAGCGCGAAACGGTAAGATCGATGGGGGTAAAGGGCGCGACCGCGCGCGCGGCGACGAATGTGAGGCCCCAGAACGCGCAGGTGGCGAGCCCGAAGAGGATGCCGATGATCATGATGGAAAGCCTTGGAACGAGAGGTGTTCAGCATCGCCGGATCGTCGGCCGAAATCCATGGCGGATCGAAGGCGAAGCCGCTAATCTGAACTGCATGACGAAAGCAAAAGACGGCCATTCCCTTCGATCCGAAAACTCTGCTCTCGATGCCATCGACGCGCACCTGCTGACGGCGCTCGACGCGCAAGGCCGGTTGTCGATGAGCGAACTTGGTCGTTTGGTCGGCCTGTCGGCGCCGAGTGTGGCTGAGCGGGTTCGGCGTCTGGAGGCCACGGGCATTATCGCCGGCTTTACCGTGGAGACCGACACACGCGCGCTCGGCTATGCGATCCGGGCGCTGGTGCGCATCCGGCCGCTGCCGGGTAAGCTGCATCTGGTGGAAAAGCTCATTCAGGAGACGCCGGAGATCGTCGAATGCGACCGGATCACGGGAGAGGACCTGCTTCTGGCACGGCTGGTTGTGCGGTCTGTCGAGGAGATGGACGCGGTGCTAGAAGGGCTGTCCGACCATGCCGTCACCAGCACGGCGGTGATCAAGGGTCAGTCCGTCAAGCGCCGCTTGCCACCGCTGTAGGAGGCCCGATCGGATACGGTTATTCGCCAATGCGGTCGAACCCGAGTTCAAAACGATAGCGACCGCACTATGATATCGGGCGGGGTGAGAGGCTCCAGGCCACAAGGCGGCGTTCCGCCAAAGTTAGGCTAATGTCGGGGCTAAAGAGTTTTATGCGGACAGATGCTGTTGGGAGCAGGGCCGTTGGTTCGGCTCCTTTCAAGGCGAAAAAAGACAAAAATGGAATTCGCACCCGTCGAACGGAGTTTCCGTCACGCAAGCATCTGCAGTCCGTGCTTCTGCACAAGCGAAAGCAACTTTAGCGCGGGCCCGCTAGGCCGTTTGGCGCCGGTCTCCCATTTTTGCACCGTCGACTGGCTGGTGTTTAGATAGCGGGCGAAGACGGGCTGACTGACATGGTTCGTCTCCCGGAGCGCCTTGATCTCCTCAGGCGTAAGCTCCTGGGGGATAATTAGGCAATCTTCATCGAAGGTCCGCATCGTTTCCTTGTCGATGGTCGCAGCCGCATACATGCCTTCGACAGCACTATGGATTGCCTCGAAAGCATCGCTCTTGAACTTGCGATTAATCGCCATGGTCTATCTCCAATAGGGCACCGGTCTCGAGTTCCGCCTCGATGTCGGCTTGCGTCTTGCGGCGGTAGAGATCAGCAAGCTTCCGGAACGCTAGAAGCTCGTTGTCATCGATGTTTGGCCCGATCCTTCTTGGCAAAAAGATAGGCGAACACCCAGAACTCGCCGGCCTTGGCCAGAACGATTGAACGATGCATGTTGTCGTTGAGACGCTTCTTGAAAACGCCACCGCCAAGATCGTCGGCCTGTCCAACGGCTACCTGACGGATTGCCGTTGACAGCGCCTTGTCGGAGATGCGCGCTTTCTTTGCTGCCTTCGCGAACCATGCTGTTTTGAACACTCGTTCTGACATCAGCCTATATAGCACTAAGTGCTATATCCATCAAGATAGGAGGAGAGGAACTATGCCGCTTCCCGTACCTGATTCAGAATCCGGGCCGCAAGGGCAGCCTTGTCCTGCGGCAGAAACCGCCCATAGTGCTGCTGCACGACATCCGGGGTGTCCTGGATCGCATAGCTTGCCTGTTCGCAAGAGCCGGTCTGTTTGAGAATATGGGTTGCCAAAATGTCCCGAAGATTGTGAGGACCGTGCGGTAGTAGATCTTTGATGGCACCGCGGCCGGTGTAGGGATTATAGATCCCATAGCGCTGGATCACGGTTCGTCAAGCTTCGTAGGGCTCTGTTGCAAAGATTTCAAACGGCGAGGGAATTCCAGTATTCTCTGCTGTTAAGCGGTGCGAGCTTGGAGATTCTGGGCGAGCAGAGCTGCGGCTTCAGTCAGAGCGCTTGGTCCAAGCCCGAAAACCCGTTCAACGATGCGGGCCTCTCCGCGGATGTCTTTTGTAAGGTTGAAAATAGCTGCTTGACCCTTGCGTAACGCCCGCATGACCTCGAAACCTTTAATCGTCGCATAGGCCGTTTTCAGCGTCTTGAACCCTCTCACTGGCTTTATCAGTTATTTCAACTTGCCGTGATCGGCTTCAACGACATTGTTCAGGTATTTGACCTGTCGATGCACAAGCTCATCGGAACATTTGCCTTCAGCTTTCAATTGCGCGATGGCAATTCCATAGGTCGGGGCTTTGTCAGTGTTGATAACTCTTGGCTTTCCCAGTCTTTCAGACCATTCAGAGCCTTGCCGAGAAAGCGCTTGGCCGCTTTGGCATTGCGCGTCGGCAAAAGATAGAAATCGATCGTGTTCCCGAACTTGTCAACGGCGCGGTACAAGTATGTCCATTTGCCACGAACCTTCACATAGGTTTCATCGACCCGCCAGCTCGTTGATTGGCGCCGCCGCCAGTACCAACGCAGCCGCTTCTCGATTTCCGGGGCATATTTCTGGACCCAGCGATAAATCGTGGAATGATCAACGGCTACGCCCCGTTCGCCCATCATTTGCTCAAGGTCGCGGTAGATCACATCCCATAGCGGCAATACCAGCGAACTGCCCACAAGATCACCTCGCCCTGAAAATGACGCCACTTGCATCGCTCATCAAAAGTCTCGCTGAAAACTATCTCCCCTATTTCCAGCACAAAAGGAATCTTTGCAACAGAGCCATATAAACTTGCTCAATGATGGCTGAGATACTGTTTCGATCGTGCGGGCGAAGAAGGCGCTGGCTGCAGCCTCATCACGATGCTCGGACAGCATGAAATCAAGGGTTTTGCCGAATTTATCAACAGCGCGATAGGAATAGGTCCACTTGCCTTTGACCTGTATATAGGTTTCGTCCATTCGCCAGGAACGGCTGGTCACGGATTTGCGGGACTGGGCCTGGCAAGCAATAAGCGGCGAATATTTTACGACCCATCTGTTCAGCGTCGCGTGGTCAACGGCAACACCGCACTCGGCCAGAATCTCTTCCAGATCACAATAGGACAATGCATATCGGACGTAGAAAACCACCGCGTATAAAACCACGTCTTTAGGGTAGTGACTGCCTTTGAAATCGACCATCATCTGGAACTCAACATGCCTGCTCATCTTCAACGCAGATCTATGGCAAGATCCAATAAGGGGTCAACTTTCCGCACGATGGGCAAGCTTCTCGAACAAACCATCGCTTGGGTAGGAGAGACGAGGCTTCAAGTATCGAAAAAAGTACGCTTAGTCTGGCAGGGCACTATGTTAAGGCTTCGCTGCATTCGAAACATGCGTAGGATGAGGCCGATAGAACTCTGAGAGCATTGCCAAAACCCGCAGAACCGCGCTGGACTTGCAAATATAATAGACGGTGTGTCCCTCCCGGCGGGTCGACACAAGACCAGCCTGTCGCAATTTGGCGAGATGCTGTGACAACGCCGATTGGCTCAAGCCGACAAGTTCACTGAGCGGGCCGACGGAAACCTCTCTTTCAGCCAGAATAATCAGAATGTTAATGCGGGCAGGGTTCGCCATCGCTTGCAGGAGCGCTGCGCTCGTTTCCACGAAGTCCGGCTGCTCTGCTAGGGAGATATTGTTCATCGTGTACCTCGTGGTGGCTTGGGTCCAGGCATATGCCAAAACCAGCAAGAAAGCGCCAAAATATTGACAAATCAGGACCTTGTTGTCAGTGCATACATTCTATCATAGAGCGCTAATTCAGAAAGTTAAAATGTCCGCATACATCATGGAGGTGTCACAGCAGATTTGGCAGTGGTATCACTCGCGTTCAGGCTGGGTCGAAAGTACGTTCAGTGCTGACCTCAAATATTGGGCTGCAAGTTCATTGCCGCTTTCGTTAACAAGCGAAAGGACTGCACGGCAATATGCTTCCAAAGGGTTAAAGCCTACAGCAACGTGCGGCAGCGTGTCATCCATGACGGTACCAGAGACAATCGATGTGACGTTCTCCGTTGGAACTGTATCAGGTATGGCAATCGCTGCCGACCGTACTCTCATGTTCCGCTCAAGAGTGTCGTGAAAACTTCTTGCCCATTCCAGCACGATTTTTCGACTTCTTCCCCCAACATGTGCCCGACACCGAAGGGGTTGTGGATCACGCTGGAACGCCCTGCTACCACGGGGTGATTGACGGCCCTCGTTGTATTCGGCCGTACAGCGTCCTGGACCTGCCGCAGGTTGTCGATAAAAAGCGGTGCAATACCGCAAAAGTCCGCGAATCTAAATTTCCTGTGATTTTCGGACGATCTGCAGACGCGAGGTGCCTCACGCCCCTTTCCCCGCCGCATCTTCATTGTGATACTGGGAAGACACCGTACCCAAGGAAAATGTCTTTCCATGACCACCACAAACGAAATTGCTGACAAGATCGCATCCGAGCAGAGCCTAACAAAGGCGCAGGCCAAGACCATTGTCGAAAGCGTCTTTAAACATATCACTGATGCTGCTCTTGCCGGCGCGGAAACGTCGATTCCGTCGTTCGGCAAATTCAAAATCAAGGACACTCCGGAACGCCAAGGCCGCAATCCGGCCACGGGCGCAACGATCAAGATCGCCGCATCGAAGAAGCTGACCTTTACACCCGGCAAGGCCGTCAAGGATGCGCTGAACGCGTGAGGCGAAAAGGCTGCCGGCGGCGGTACGATGTAAGCCTCCTAGAAAGGAGGCTCCGCGCTGACGTTGCGCCCTGCTCGGTCGTGATAACTGCAAGCTCGGCCAGCGCCAGACCGAGTTCAGCCCCGATTTGGCGGCGTTCGCACCTGGTTGCCGGTTCGCGTGCTTCCAGTCGGAGTTCCTCGATATGCTGTTCGATTGAAATCGTCATCTCTATGAAACAGCGCCGAGGATGACCCACTCTCGGTGCGATTCTGCAGATAAAGTCAGGCGCTTCCCACCTTTTCGAACGGGTCACCCTTCTGTGCTGTTTCACATCCTGCCGCATTGAAATAGCGAAATTTCTTCAGAAACACTCACGAGGCAAGCTTCATCTTAGAAGAGCCTTTCGTCTGTTGATGAGCACGCTCGGGTTGGTAAATCGTATTCTTACCATACCCCCTGCTTTCCGGACCAAGCTTTGCTGCCTCTGAACCCGGTTCGCGAATCCACTCGCGACGGTTGAGCTTGAAGCGTTTAACAAGCGCTTCAAGCTCCGCAGCGCCGGATGCCACAGCTTCGGCAATGGTGCCCATGCTGCTCACCATGCCAGCATTTTGTTGAGTCATCTGGTCAAGGGAGTTCACAGCTGAGTTGATCTCATTGAGACTGGTCGACTGCTCTGACGATGCCAACGCGATACCATCGATGTTTGCATCTATCGACTGCACATAGCCTTCGATGCTCTTAAGGGCATCGCCCGTTTCGCCTACAAGGCGCACACCGTCCTTCACCGCATTTGAAGAATTGCCGATAAGAACGGCGATTTCTTTGGCGGCTTTGGTTGACCGCTGAGCAAGCTCTCGTACCTCTTGTGCTACAACCGCAAAGCCCTTGCCGGCGTCACCAGCGCGCGCTGCTTCAACACCGGCGTTCAGGGCGAGAAGATTTGTTTGAAATGAGATCTGGTCGATCACGTCAATAATGTTTGTGATTTCCCTCGACGCAGCCTCGATTCGCCCCATCGCATTCACGGTAGAATTGACGACTTGAACCGATTTTGAGGCGGCGGATCGAGCGTCTCGAACCAGGTCTCTTGCCTCGGCTGTTCTCCCAACGGACTCACGAACAGTAACAGTTATTTCTTCCAGTGCAGCCGAGGTTTCTTCCAGTGCTGCTGCTTGCTGCTCCGAGCGGTGGGCAATGCCGTTTGCGCTCTCGCTCATGTCTCCACTTTTTGAAGAGAGCATGGTGGTCTGTGACAAAACGTCTTCCAGCGTCTCCTGGAATTTGGCGAGCGACTCGTTGAAGTCATGACGCAGGTGTTCGAATTCTTCAACAAAGGGTTCGTCGATAGTAACACGTATATTGCAGTCTGAAAGGCGCTCGAGCCCCGATCCAATCTTTTGCAGCGCCAAGACGCGCCCGGATACATCGGTCGCAAATTTCACGACCTTGAAGACGTTGCCGTCCTCGTCCAAGATCGGGTTATAGGTTGCCTGTATATAGACTGGGCTACCATCTTTGCGGATGCGCTTGAACTCATCGCTATAGTATTCGCCTTTGGCAAGCCTCGTCCAGAATTCCGAATATTCGCGCGATGCCACGAAATCGGGTTCGCAGAATATTCCATGATGCTTGCCAACAATCTCCTCAAGCGTGTAACCGAGTGTCTCGAGGAAATTCTTATTGGCTGTCAGGATTTTGCCGTCGGGCATGAACTCGATAATCGCCTGGGCGCGCGAAAGCGCATCAAGCTTACCTTTACTCTCCAGGCTTTCGTGTTTTGAAGCGGTTATCTCAGTTGCAATTTTGACCACCTTGACCACCTTGCCACCGCGAATGACGGGGTTATAGGACGCCTCGATCCAGATTTCCTTTCCACCTTTGCCAATGCGCTTGTACTGACGCTGGTCGTACTCGCCGCTGGCCAGTCGTTTCCAGAAGGCCTTGTATTCGGGCAACTGAGCCTCTTTTGGGTCAACGAACATGCGATGATTCTTGCCAACGATCTCTTCGCGGGTATAGCCGATCGCCTTGCAGAAATTCTGGTTGGCATCGAGGATCTTGCCATCCGGCGTAAAGGAAATGATCGCCTGAGAGCGATCGAATGCCTTCATGATATAAGCGAGATCGTTACCAAAAATCGATAGAAGTCGCATTCAATGCCTCATGAATGGCCGAATTAGTGATGCGCTTAAGTTAGCTATAGACACATTAACAACAGGTAATTTAATGCCCATTTTTTGCTGAATTGTATTTTGCCAAATTTATCTAAGGTTGCTGATGTGCTCTGGAGTACAAATGGCAATGTAAACTTAGCGCTTCGCAGTCATGATTTGGGGTTGAGGTTCTGGTTTAGGCGGCTTGAATGCCAGCGATTTGGTACCATGTTTGCATGGCTGTTTCTCGCAATTCGCGATGATGGGTGGATGGAATGTCGTGGCGGGGAACGTGAAAGAGGTTGGCAATCGGATCGTGGATGGAAACGAACCGTTGAAGGTGCCTCGCTGACTTGAAGCGCCTCATAATCCTTTCACGCCGTCGGACAGGCTGATGAGAATTCTCGGCCCGATTGTTCAGGCCCTTGTGCGAGCGATGTTCGATACCGGGCATGATATCACGCTTCGCCGCACCGTAGGATCGAAGCTTGTCGGTGATTATCACACGCGGCGCACGGCATTGCCCTTTCAGAAGCTTTCGCATCAAACGCTTTGCCGCCTTGGCATCGCGGCGGCTTTGCAACAGCACGTCGAGAACAAAACCGTCCTGATCGACGGCGCGCCAGAGCCAATGTTTCTTGCCGGCGATCGTGATGACAATCTCGTCGAAGTGCCAGTTGTCACCGAGCCTGCCGGCAGATCGCTTGCGGATATCATTGGCAAAATGTCTACCGAACTTCTCCGCCCAGAGCCTCACGGTTTGGTGAGAGACGATGAGGCCACGGGCAGCCAGCATATCCTCGACCATCCGCAGGCTCAGCGGAAACCGGAAATAGAGCCAAACGGCATGGGCAATCACCTCGGCTGGAAATCGATGGCGACGATAAAGAGGATCACGGGCAAATCTGGTCATGCCACAAGATCCCAAATGTTGATCGATGCCAGGTTAACTTTACAGTGCCACAGCGCCACATTCACGACCTAGAACTGCGGCAGGACCGCTACGAGGCAAGCCTTGCCGAGCGGCGTTATGCGGCATGCGATCCAGGCAATCGCTTGATTGCTGCACAGCTAGAGAAGAATTGGGAAACGGCGCTCCGCCGCGTTCGTGATCTGGAAGTGCGCAAACCTGCAGATTGCCCCTCAACCATAGAAGTTGACCCAGGCAATTTCGTAAACCTCGCTGACAATCTGCAAGCGGCCTCGTCGACGCCCGATGTCACCATGCGCGTGCGCCAGCAACTGCTACGTACACTGATCGCCGACATTGTGGTCGATGTTGATGATGCGGTGCGCGACGTGGTGCTCACGATCCATTGGAAGGGCGGTCAGCACTCGGAGCTGAGAGTTCGCAAGCCTCAGAGCGGTGAACATGGGTGCGCCACAACGGAAGACGCCTTGGCGGTGATGCGGAGCATGGTTGGACGCTGGTCCGATGAACATATCGCCGCGTCGCTCAATCGAATGGGCATGCCGACCGGGCAAGGAAAAACCTGGACCGCGCACCGTGTCGCTTCGGTGAGGCGCGTACGCGCCATCCACGCATACAAATCAGCCGACAAAGACGGCGACTGGCTGACCATGACCGAGGCTGCGGCGGCTTTGGGCGTGACCAACCACCGGATACGACACTTGATCAAGACGAGGGTGTTGTCTGCCGAGCAGGTGGTTCCCGGCGCACCGTATCAAATCCGGGCCAGTGACCTCAATTCTGCGACCGTCCGAGCCGCGATAGCGCGAAAGGGTCGCCCGTGTCGCATTGCTGATGCGGAGACGATTCCAATGTTTACCGATACTTAGAGAAGGATTGCACAATGACTCAGGTCCGCCAAGGGGCCTGATGGTCCGCTCGACGCTGTTGTCGATTTCGACCCGGCCATCGTCGATGTAGACGCTCAAGGCTGCCCATCGAGAGAGGGCATATCGCATTGCCTCGGCCAGCTTCTACTTCTGCGGCAACGTCGAAAGCGTAGCCTCAATCCAGCCCTTCAGGTCCGATAGAATGGGCTTGGCGTGATCCTTGCGCAGTTTGCGTCGCTCGTCGGCCGGCATGCCGCGGATGCGATCCTCGATATCGTAGAGCGCACCGATGCGTGACAGCCCTTCGTCAGCGATCGGAGATGGCTTCAGCTTGACCACATCATGGAACTTGCGGCGCACATGCGCCATGCAGGCGGCCTCGATGATCTGTTACCGTAGAGCTTCTTGTAGACCTGGTACACGGTCGCGGTGTGCCACCACTTGATATCGGGAACCGGATTGTCGGGAGCAACTACAGGCATTGCGGATCTCGCTGATTTGAGTCGGCTGGCGGAATGACGGACGGCAAGAGACGCCGCTTCGCCTATCGGGCAACGGGTGGAGCAAAGCCGAGGTTCCGGTGCGGGATCAGATGTCGCTTCTCTTGAGCAGGTAATCGAGCCCGCCGGCGCGGTACCAGCGATAACCGAATGGCTCGATCACCATGTTATGCCGGCCTTTCTCGTCCGCGCTGCTGTCGCTGCCGTCGGCGATGTCGATCAGGACGCGTCCACTCTCACCTACGCCGGGATCGAACGAGATATCGACTGGCTTGTCGTGGAGATTGTGGATGATGACGACGGCGTTGTGGCGCCAGTCGTAGCGCATCGCCAGGACACCGGTATCGCCGCAGTCCAGAACGCTGAAACTTCCCCATCCGATTTCAGGGGCTTCCTTTCGCATACGGATCATCCGCTCGGTCCAGTTCAGCATCGATTCCGCGTCCCGCCGCTGTGCCGCGACATTGACATGTTCGAACCCATAGGGACCTCCTTCGATGACGGGCAAGACGGGTTTTTCCGCCTTGGTGAAGCCGCCATGCGGCTCGGTCGACCATTGCATAGGCGTGCGGGCGCAGTTGCGCTCCTCCAATGCTAGGTCGTCTCCCATGCCGATCTCGTCACCATATCGCAGGACCGGGGTGCCCGGCAGCGAATACATCAGGCTATAAGCAAGCCTGAGACGCCTGGTATCGCCGCCCAGCATCGGCGCTAGGCGACGCCGTATCCCCCGATCATAGAGCTGCATGTCCTTGTCTGGACCGAAGGCGGAAAACACGGCTTGCCGCTGTTTTTCCGTCAGCCGGCCAAGATCGAGTTCGTCGTGGTTGCGCAGGAATATTCCCCATTGCCCCGTTTGCGGTCGCTCCCGGGTCTCGTTCATCGCCTTGTCAAGGGGCCGGGTATCGGCGCTAGCGAGCGCGTAGAACAGAGCCTGGTTGACGTGGAAATTGAACATCATCTGCATACGATCGCCGTCGTCGCCGAAATACTGCAGGTTCTCCTTGGGCACGACATTGGCCTCCGCAAGGATGATGCTGTCACCCTTGCGCCACTGCAGGAACTCGCGGAAACTGCGCAACAGATCGAACTGCGGCTTCGATTCCTTCACATCTGCACCCTTTTCGGCAATCACGAAGGGAACGGCGTCCATGCGAAAACCCGATACGCCGAGCTGTATCCAGAAACCCATGATCTTGAGGATTTCCGCCTGGACATGTGGATTGCCGGTGTTGAGATCCGGCTGGAATTTGAAGAAACGGTGAAAATAGTATTCGCCGGACTTTTCGTCCCGTGTCCATGTGGTCTTTTGTACACCAGGAAAGACCATGCCCTCGTCGGCATTTTCCGGCTTCTTCTCAGACCATACGTACCAGTCCCTGTATCGGGAATTCTTGTCGGCGCAGGCCTGTTTGAACCAGGGATGCTGATCGGACGTATGATTGACGACGAGGTCGATCAGCACCCGTATACCGCGTTGCTTTGCGCTATGGGTGAATTCGACGAAGTCGCCGAGGGTGCCGTATCTGGGATCGATGTTGTAATAGTCGGAGACATCGTAGCCATCATCGAGACCCGGAGAGGCCTGAAACGGCATCAGCCAGATGGCATTGACGCCCAGACCGGCCAGATAATCCAACCGCCGTTGCAGCCCCTGAAAATCGCCCACTCCATCGCCGTTGGCATCCATGAAGGTCTCGACGGACAGGCAGTAGACGACAGCGTTCTTGTACCAGAGGTCGTTGATCAAGCTGCTTTCCTTTCCGGTAATAAAGCCCAGGCGCTCAGCGCGACGATAATTCGTGCATGTCAGGTTTCGGATACGCGCAGTGCGGGGAGGACCTGACGTTTCATGAAATTGATAAAACCTATCTGGTCACGAGAGACGTTATGGATGAACATCTCCTCAAATCCGCAGTCTTTTGCCACGAAGATCAGCTCGAATAGCCTATCCGGACCCGTGACAAGCGGAATGACCTCATCGATGTCCTCGGGCTTGACGTGCCGCGTTGCCCTCTCGAAATCCTTGGGCATCGGAAGATCCGCCAAGGCAGCGGGCGGCAAAGTTGCGTTCCGCCATTCTTCAAAAGCTGCTGCTCTCGCCTGGGCCTCGGTTTGCGCCCAGGAAACTTGTACCTGCAATGCAAGCGGCTTGCCCTGCCCGCCACCATGGCGGTAAACGTCCCTCATCTCATCAAGCTTCTGCTTCGGTTTGTTGACCGTAACCAGTCCGTCGGACCATTCGCCCGCCCATTGTGCTGTCTCGTTGGACAATGCCGCGGCAAACAGGGCTGGTGGCGTAGCTGGCAGTGACCAGAGCCGCGCCTTGTCGACCGTAAACCAGCGATCATGCCGGTCCACCTCTTCGCCGCGCAGAAGGGCGCGGATAATCTCGGTGCCTGCGAGTAAGCGCGCATTGCGTTCTGCCTTTGCAGGCCATTTGCCGCCGACGACATGTTCGTTGAGAGCCTCCCCGCTCCCCATCGCGATCCAGCGCAATCGGCCGGGAAACATTTCGCTGATCGTTCCGACAAGATGTGCAAGGACCGTCGGGTGATAGCGCAAGCCGCCTGGGATCGCTAGACTGCCGAACGGGAGCGACGTTTTGGCCATGGCTGCACCAAGCCACGCCCAGTTGTTCCCGGAATTACCCTGACGGCTCAACCATGGGGCGATGTGATCAGAAGTCATGATGGCTTGAAAACCAGCATCCTGCGCAGCTTGCACATATGATAATAGATCGCTGGGCGCAAACTGCTCATGAGATGCATGGTATCCGATGATCATGCGCAGCTTCCTGTCATTCTCGCTCGACGTGGGTTTGGCCGATTGCATGGGGGTTACGAGCACCCGCGAGGCATCCACCAAAAACGAGAACGCGCTGCGTAGTTCGATGGTTCCCTGTCAACGGGGTGAGTGTGGCCTTGGGCCTGCTGAGCGAGATGTTTTTTTGCTGCCCAACCGCGATCCCACCGTGGGCCGCGGGCTTAATCGGTAGTTACCCAATCGTGAGCCGAATAACCGTATCGTCTATCAACTCAGCACGTTACTGCGCCTAACGACCTTGTATAGAGATAAGCGACTTGAAGAGATCAGAACCGTCGACATGTTATCTACTGACCTAAGAGAGCGGGCATCTCGGCAGCTTCGGAAGGCACCGGTAGAGTTGGGTGTAGCTTCCACATTCGTTGAATGACGCTAACAATTGGGATCTTGCTACCCCTTCCGATGAATGCACAGCTTTTGCGAGACGAGAGGTGGAACAAACGCCGCACGGACAACATTTGCATTGCAAATCAACCGTGAGACGCCGATGCCCGATAATCTCTCGAAATACCGCGAGAAACGCGACTTCAAGAAAACCGCCGAGCCCAGCGGTGAAGTCGGGGTGAAGTCATCGAACCGCCGTCGCTTCGTCATCCAGAAGCACGACGCTACACGGCTCCATTACGATCTTCGGATCGAGATGGATGGTGTTTTCAAATCCTGGGCGGTCACCAAAGGTCCATCACTCGATCCACATGACAAGAGATTGGCGGTCGAGGTCGAAGATCACCCGCTCGACTATGGCGACTTCGAAGGCACCATCCCCAAGGGTCAATACGGTGGCGGAACCGTCATGCTCTGGGACCGGGGATATTGGGAACCCGAGGGAAACAAAACGGCGGAACAAGGCCTGGCCAAGGGCGATTTCAAATTCACGCTCGAAGGCGAGCGCCTGCACGGTAGTTTTGTGCTCGTCCGGATGCGCGGACGCGAGGGCGAGAAGCGCACCAATTGGCTCCTGATTAAGCACCACGACGACCATGCGGTTGAGGAGAACGGCGCAGCCATCCTGGAGGAGAACGACACCTCCGTTGCGTCCGGTCGCACGATGGAGGCGATCGCGTCGGGAAAGGGCCGCAAGCCGAAACCTTTCATGACGCAGGGCTCTGTCGTCGAGGCTGATGCTGTCTGGGATAGCACCGAGGGCCTGGCCGCCGACGAGCGAAAGGCCGGAACGAAGACGAAGGCAAAGCCGACCAAGAAAGGCGCCGCTGCTGCAAAGCAGCCGAACACCGGTATGCCGGAATTCGTGCCACCGCAGCTTTGCGAAACGCTCTCCCGCCCGCCTTCTGCCGAGGGATGGATCCACGAAGTCAAGTTCGATGGCTACCGGATCCAGATGCGGGTGGTGGATGGCAATGTCACCCTGAAAACCCGCAAAGGCCTGGACTGGACTGCGAAATGGCCCGCTATCGCCAAGGCTGCCTCGTCACTTCCCGATTGTATTATCGACGGAGAGATCTGCGCTCTCGACAATCATGGTGCGCCGGACTTCGCCGCCCTTCAGGCAGCACTTTCGGAAGGAAAGACCGATGACCTCGTCTTCTTCGGTTTCGATCTGCTATTCGAAGGTGAGGAAGATCTCCGCGAAGCTCCGCTCACCGAGCGCAAAGAACGATTGTCGGCAATGCTGTCCGATGCGGGTGACGATCCGCGTCTGAGGTTCGTCGAGCATTTCGAGACAGGCGGAGACGCCGTGCTGAAGTCGGCGTGCCGACTTTCGCTGGAAGGCATCGTGTCGAAAAAGGGCGATGCACCATACCAATCCGGCCGGAGTGACACCTGGACGAAATCCAAGTGCCGGGCCGGGCACGAGGTGGTCATCGGAGCCTATGCCACGACCAACGGTGCCTTCCGATCGCTGCTGGTCGGTGTCTATCGGGGCGACCATTTCGTCTATGTCGGACGGGTGGGAACGGGCTATGGAGCGAAGGTCGTCGACCAGATCCTACCGAAGCTTCAAGCGTTGGAAGCGTCGAAATCGCCGTTCACCGGAATAGGCGCCCCAAAAAAAGCCGCCGAGATCGTATGGCTGAAGCCGGAACTGGTAGCCGAGATCGAATTCGCCGGCTGGACGGCTGATGGGCAAGTGCGCCAGGCTGCGTTCAAGGGGCTGCGAGAGGATAAGCCCGCAAAAGAAGTCGAGGCCGAGAAGCCGGCAGAACCTGCCGAAGTCGATACGCCCGACCCGGAAACCGCTCGCAAGCCGGCCCCGACGCCGACGACATCTTCCCGTCTTCGCAAGGGTGCAAAGGTCGACGTCATGGGCGTCCTGGTCTCCAGCCCGGACAAGGAGTTGTGGCCTGACGCACTTGATGGCGAACCCGTAACGAAAGTGGACCTCGCTCACTATTATGAGGCAGTCGGGCCTTGGCTCATCGATCATATCCAGGGCCGGCCGTGCTCAATCATTCGCACGCCTGACGGTATTGGCGGGGAGCAGTTCTTCCAAAGGCATGCGATGCAGGGGACATCAAACCTGATCGAACAGGTGAAAGTCTCAGGCGACAAGCAGCCGTACCTCCAGATCGGCCGCGTCGAGGGTTTGGCCGCGATCGCACAGATCGGCGGCGCCGAGCTACATCCGTGGAACTGCGAACCCTATCAGCCTGAAGTCCCCGGTCGTCTCGTCTTCGATCTGGACCCAGGCCCGGATGTCGACTTTGCGACAGTGGTAGAAGGTGCACGAGAAATCAGGGATCGGCTTGAAGAGCTGGGTCTGGTCAGCTTCTGCAAGACGACGGGCGGCAAAGGGCTCCATGTTGTAACGCCGCTCGCTGTTTCGAAGGGCAAGAAGCTGAGCTGGGACGAAGGCAAGGCTTTCGCGCACGACGTGTGTCTGCAGATGGCCCGCGACAATCCCGAGCTTTACCTGACCAAGATGTCCAAGGCGCAGCGTGAAGGCCGTATCTTCCTGGATTATCTGAGAAACGACCGCACCTCGACGGCGGTGGCTCCCCTGTCGCCCCGTGCCCGGCCGGGAGCAACCGTCTCGATGCCCTTGAACTGGGCTCAAGTAAAAAAAGGCCTCGATCCGAAGCGGTTCACAATTCGCACGGTGCCTGGACTTCTGAAGGATAATACGGCGTGGCAGGACTATTGCGATGGTCAAAGGCCGCTAGAGCAGGCGATCAAGCGCTTGGAGAAACTTATGAGGCGGGCTGCGTAACCATACATTGCCCGCTTCAAGAAGCCATTAGGTGGCGTCGCCGCCGCTCAAGATAGGCAGAGATCATCCGGCTTTGCGGGATTTGAGTTCTTTGGCAACCGACTTTTTCAAGGCATCCATGATGTTGACGACGTTGCTCTTTTCCTCGTCGTCGCCCTTTGTGGATTTCGAAGCCTTCGCTTTGCTCGATTTCTTTGCCTTCTTCTTATCGGCGATGAGCTTCAGCAAGCTTTCTTGAATAGGATCGGACACCATCTCCGGTGACCAGTCCTGCATGCGCTTTTTGATAACTGCCTCGACGGCCGACACGCCCTTTGCATCCGACTTTTTCTCGATGCCGGTAAAATACTCGCTTTCCGGCCGGACTTCATCGCCAAAGCGTAGCGTCCAGACGACGATGCCTTCGCCGCGTGGTTCAAGCACAACCGCCCGCTCGCGGCGACCCAGGACAACGCGAGATACGCCGACGACGTCCTCGGCCTCCATGGCTTGTCGGATGACCGCAAAAGCCTCGTCGCCGATCTTGTCGTTAGCCGTAAGATAGAAGGGCGTTTCCAAGTAAACCCATTCGATGCTTCCGCGTGGGATGAATTTCTCGATATCGATCGTGCGGACCGTCTCCAGCTCGACGGACTCCAGGTCCTCGTCTGTCAGAAGTACGTAGTCGTTCTCGCCACGCTCGTAGCCCTTGGCCTCTTGCTCGTCCTTCACGGGTTTTCCGGTGACGCTGTCGACATAGTGCGAGACGACACGATTGCCTGTGTCCTTATTGAGCGTGTGGAAGCGAACCTTTTCCGATTCAGAGGTCGCCGGGGTCATGGCCACAGGGCAAGTGACGAGCGAAAGCTTGAGGTAACCTCTCCAATAGGGACGACGCGGTGCCATCGATCAGCTCGCTTTCTTAGCTGCGGGTTTTGCCCGGCTCTTGGTGGACTTTGAAGCAGGCGCTTTCTTGCCCGCGTTGGCGTTGGCGACCTTCGGTTTCTTCGCCGACGGCTTACCCATGCCAGCACTCTCCTGCAGCGCCTTCAGGAGATCGTTGGGTTTGGAGACCTTGACGGGCTTCGGCTTCGGAAGGGCCTTGCCTTCGGCCTTTGCCTTTACCAGGGCGGCCAGTGCGTCTTCATAGCGGTCATCGAACTTGGCCGGGTCGAAGTCACCCTTCTTTGCTCCGATAATATGCTTGGCCAGTTCAAGCATTTCGGCTTCGACCTTGATCTTCGCAACATCCTTGAATGCCTCCTGGGAGGATCGGACCTCGTAGTCAAAGTTGAGGGTCGTCGCGATAATGCCTTTACCATGCGCCCGGATCAGGACGGTTCGCATCCGGCGGAAGAGGACCGTCCGCGCAATTGCCGTGGCACTGGTCTTGACCAAGGCATCCCGAATGCTGGTGAAAGCGTCATGATCCGCATCATCGACCGGGACGAGGTAGTAGGGCTTGTCGAAATAGACGTCATCGATTTTTCCGCAGGGGATAAAGGCTTCGGCCTCCAGCATCTTGTCGGAGTCCGGCGCGACTGCCGCGACTTCTTCCGGGTCGATCATGATATAATCACCGTTGCCGGTCTCAAAGCCCTTCACCTGTTGATCGCGTTCTACTGTCTCCTCGGTCTCGCTGTCGATGAATTCGCGCTTCAAACGGTTTCCCGTCGCCTCGTTGATCATGTGGAAGCTGAGCCGCTCTGATGTGGACGCTGCGGTGTAAAGCCCGACGGCACAGCTCAGTTCGCCGACCTTCAAGTGACCCTTCCACTGAGCCCGATGCGCTGCCATCTGTGTCCCTCCAAGTCCTTGCGCGCATAAACGGTAGCACGGCGGCTTTGTTCCGGACAATGCTTTCACCAAGTGGGCGCTCAAGCCAAAATTACGTGAGCAAGGCCACTTAGCAACCGGACCCGGTCGGCAAAAATCGTTTCGTAAGATTTTGCCGCTCCTCGGCGACGGCGTCCGCATATTGCTCAAGGCTGGCGAGGTCGAATTCCAGGAGGCCCTCTATGATCTCCATCTGGCGAAGACGGGAAAGGGCACGGCGCCTTTCGGGTGCCGGATCGTCCGAAGTCGGAATTCTCATCGCCACGTCTCCAGTATGCCACCGGATGATCCAAACAGAGGGTCTGTATCCGGCAGTGGCAATGACGAGATTGCCTCTTGCATTTCGGGTGAGGCCGCTTCTGTCTGGATGTCGGCGTGCTGACCCGGCGGATAAGCGCCGACGACCTGGAAATCAGGCGACGACTCCAGTTTGCGATGGCCTGTTCCCGCAGGGAGGATAAGACAGTCGCCCGTCGCGACTTCGAACGCCTTGCCGGTCGGACCGCCTATCAGGAGCGTGGCGTTGCCGCGCCCGACCCCGAGCACCTCATGAGCGCCGGAGTGATAGTGCTGATAATCGAAAACGCCGTTGCGCCAGATGCCGATCCATCCATTCCGTGCGAAGGTATGTTCGAAGTCGGAAGACTGGCAATCCAGCATGGCGGCTCGATAGACCAGAACTGGAAACCGTTGGTTATTCGGTACCCAGTCGCTTCGTGGAAAAAGCACTTTCTCGACATTCATCTGGGATAACCTACGCTGGGCGCCGATGTCACTTGGAGGCTGGCTCGTCACTCCCATCGTTCAAGGACGGGAGGAAAGTCTCGACATCACGTTTTTCCCGGTCCGGCAAGGTTGCGATACGTTCGTTCCAGAATGCAGCCGCTTCCGCTGTATCGCCATCCCAGTCGCGTGATGATCCGACATTGTCGTCGATCACAGCCACTCGGCGGCCTCCGAGGGCCCGATACTCATCAGCCAGAGCTTTCGATGCGTTTTCCATTTCGTATCTCCCCGGTTTTCTCCGCGGGGTAAACATTTCGAGAGCATTGGTGGTTCCGTCTCCGATCAAAAGCAGTGCTGCGGCCGACTTCGAAACGACCTTGGGCACGAGTTTGGAAGGCCCGTGATTAGGTTGGTTAAAAGCGGACCCGCGCGCCGGGGGCCGTCGGTCCCGGTTTCGGGCTTTGGCCGGCGCTATGCTAAACCTCCTGCGGCAACCCTATTGAACCGGTCTTGCGGGAGGCGAACTGCTGCCGCGGCACTGTAAAGTTAACCTGGCATCGATCAACATTTGGGATCTTGTGGCATGACCAGATTTGCCCGTGATCCTCTTTATCGTCGCCATCGATTTCCAGCCGAGGTGATTGCCCATGCCGTTTGGCTCTATTTCCGGTTTCCGCTGAGCCTGCGGATGGTCGAGGATATGCTGGCTGCCCGTGGCCTCATCGTCTCTCACCAAACCGTGAGGCTCTGGGCGGAGAAGTTCGGTAGACATTTTGCCAATGATATCCGCAAGCGATCTGCCGGCAGGCTCGGTGACAACTGGCACTTCGACGAGGTTGTCATCACGATCGCCGGCAAGAAACATTGGCTCTGGCGCGCCGTCGATCAGGACGGTTTTGTTCTCGACGTGCTGTTGCAAAGCCGCCGCGATGCCAAGGCGGCAAAGCGTTTGATGCGAAAGCTTCTGAAAGGGCAATGCCGTGCGCCGCGTGTGATAATCACCGACAAGCTTCGATCCTACGGTGCGGCGAAGCGTGATATCATGCCCGGTATCGAACATCGCTCGCACAAGGGCCTGAACAATCGGGCCGAGAATTCTCATCAGCCTGTCCGACGGCGTGAAAGGATTATGAGGCGCTTCAAGTCAGCGAGGCACCTTCAACGGTTCGTTTCCATCCACGATCCGATTGCCAACCTCTTTCACGTTCCCCGCCACGACATTCCATCCACCCATCATCGCGAATTGCGAGAAACAGCCATGCAAACATGGTACCAAATCGCTGGCATTCAAGCCGCCTAAACCAGAACCTCAACCCCAAATCATGACTGCGAAGCGCTAAGTTTACATTGCCCGTCCGATGGTTCATGGCAGATGGCTGATGCCTATCTGTCCCGTGCGGTCCGGTCGAAGCTGGTAATCGCGCGGGCGGCGGCGGACCTGGATCCGGTCTTTCTGCGGAATGTCGCGGCGCTGGAGCGCGTCCAGCCCGCCGATCTCAGGCCCTCGGATATCACCGCACGCCTCGGTGCGCCATGGATCCCGGCCGATGATGTCGTCGCCTTCGTCAAACAGAGGATGGAGGCCGATATCTCCATATATCATCTGCCGGAACTGGCGACCTGGACGGTCAATGCGCGGCAGCTGGAATGGTCGGCTGCCGGCACCACCGACTGGGGCACCCATCGCCGCCATGCCGGCCAGCTTCTATCCGACGCCTTGAACTCGTCCGTGCCGCAGATCTTCGACACCGTCCGCGACGGCGAGACCGAGCGACGAGTGTTGAACACCGTGGAGACGGAAGCCGCTAAGGAAAAGCTCGCCAAGATCAAGACCGCCTTCCAGTCCTGGATCTGGTCCGATCCGGATCGCACCGATCGATTGGCGCGGGTCTATAATGACACTTTCAACAACATCGCGCCGCGAGCCTTCAACGGCGATCATCTCCAGCTTCCCGGCGCCTCAGGCGCCTTTTCTTTGTATGGCCATCAGAAACGCGGGATCTGGCGGATCATCTCCGCCGGCGCCACCTACCTCGCGCACGCCGTCGGCGCCGGCAAGACGCTGACCATGGCGGCCGCCATCATGGAACAGCGCCGCCTCGGCCTGATCAACAAGGCGATGCTCGTCGTGCCCGGCCATTGCCTGGCGCAGGCCGCCCGCGAGTTTCTGGCGCTCTATCCGAATGCCCGCATCCTGGTCGCTGACGAAACCAACTTCGTCAGGGAAAAGGGTGTTGTCACGTTAAGTTTCCCATGCCGAGAATGGGTTGAGGTTCTCGGATTTTCAGGGGATGCAAGCCGCAATTTTCCATGCGTCGAAAGCTTCGAGGCGATGGTAGCGAATTGTTTGTGCGGCTCGGCGGCGGGATGGAACTGAAAAGCAATTCCGGGTAGCGGAGTGCATGGAGACGAACCGTTGCAATGCTCCCGTTGATCGGTGGCCCTGCATGGTTCGTTCCCTTTTTCGAAACGGCAGGTGACTGTTTTCAGCCCGATTGTTGAGGCCTTTGTGTGACCAATGAACGAGGCGGGGTGCCACGTCCGCCTTTGCTGCGCCGTAGGAGCGCAATTTATCAGTGATGATACGTTTGGGAACAAAGCAATAGCGTTTCATCAACGCCACCAGCAGGCGCTTGGCCGCCTTTTTGTTGCGTCGCTTCTGCAAGATTTCTTCAAGAACAGTGCCATGCTGATCGACCGCACGCCAAAGCCAGAACTTCTCTCCAGCACATTTCACAACGGCTTCGTCCAGATGCCAAACATCGCCTGGGCGCGGCTGTCGCCGCCGCAAATTGCGAGCAATCTGGGGTCCGAACTTGGCGACCCAGCGGCGGACCGTCTCATAAGAAACGTCGACACCACGCTCAAGAAGCATTTCCTCAACTTCACGCAGGCTCAGATTAAACCGCAGGTAAAGCCAGACTGCATGAGCAATGATTTGCGCAGGAAAACGGTGACGCTTGAAACTGATATCGGATGTTTGCATCGTCGAAATCTACGACCAACCCGAAACGCAGCCAACTGTGAGCCGATTAACGTGACAACACCCTTGCACCTTATCAACGAACAGGGGATCGGAAGACAGCTTGAATGTCTCCGAACGATGCGGCTGCAAACCAAACGCGGTCCATATCCGACGGATGGTGGTGTGCGACAGCCCGCGGTCGGCTGCCATCGAACGGATAGACCAGTGCGTGGCATCCTTCGGGGTGGTGTTCAATGTCCGTTCGACGACCTCAGCTACCTGGGCGTCAGAGACGGTTCGTGGCCGACCTGCGCGATATTCGTCGGTCAGCCCGTCAATGCCACCCTGCACGAACCTGCGGCGCCACTTGCCAACCGTGTGCTCGTGGACGCCAAGGCGTTCGGCAACATCTTTGCTCTGCAAGCCCTGCGCGCACAGCAAAACTATCCGGCATCGATCCGACAGCGAGCGCGGCGCCTTGTGCCGACGCACCTGAGACTCAAGAAAATTTCTATCCTCGTCGCTCAGAGCGACAAAGCCCGCTTGCCTGCCGACCATCAATCAAACTCCCGCTGTTACAACAGAAGCAAAATAAAATGATGCCTACTTTAGTTCAACGTTACTAGCGGCTTTGCCGCCGTAAATCGCTCATCTGGTCTTGTTATTTATGCTGAAATCAGTAGCGTTGGAACCTGATTCGAAAAGAACTCAATAGAAATGGTACCTTGCTAGGCGGTGTGGACGGATTGCCGCAAGTTTAATTTCTGCGATTCCCAAATCCGTATTTGAATGATTCATGGGTTGCCGGTTTCAGAGGAGATCGGCGATGCTGACGAAGATGACAGAAGCGGACTGGACGGTCGCACTTGAGGTTTTCCGCGCCTCGCTTCCGCGGCGGGGCGACAAGGGTCGAGATGACCGGCTGTTTTTGGAGGCCCTGCACTATTTCTCCGTCAACAATATCACCTGGCGCGGTCTGCCGGAGCGCTATGGACATTGGAACAGTGTCTGGAAGCGCTTTTCCCGATTGAGCAAGGCGGGTGTTTTTGAGATTTTCTTCGAGCACCTTGCCAGCCTGAGCACGTCGGCCGATCTGGTTCAGATGTTCTACAGCACCGTGGTGCGCGCGCATGTTTCGGCAGCAGGAGCAAAAGGGGGCAATATGGCCAAGCGCTTGGCCGCTCGCGAGGCGGCTTCTCGACCAAAATCCACCTGAAGACCGATTTCGACGGACATCCCATCGCCTTTGATCTGACCGGGGGCGAGAAAGGTGACGCTCCGCACTTTCCAATCCTGCTTGGCCTTGGCCCCGATGTAGATCCCCGCGCCGCCATGGGCGACAAGGGCTATGACAGCGAGGCTAACCGCCAGGCCGCAAGAAGGCGGGGTGCGGTTCCCGTCATTCCTTATCGTTCAACGGCAAAATCAAAGCCGACTTTCTTTCCCAAAGCGCTCTACAAAGGTCACGCCCGCATCGAGCAAGCAGTCGGAAAACTCAAGCGCTTCAAGCGCGTTGCGCTACGATGCGAGAAGACCAAACAAAATTTCTCCTCCATCGTCGCAATCGCCGCAGGCTTCATCTTGATCAAATCCGTCCACACCTAGGTGCCTGCGGGTGAGAATTCGGATGTGGGCGATGAGCATCCAGGCTTCAGCGGAAGCGATTGACTTCTCCCAATCTTTGGCCAGTCGCCGGCATCGGCCAAGCTAGGCGAATGTGCGCTCCACCACCCAGCGACGCGGCCGCACTTCAAAGCGTCGGAGGACGGTTTTGAGAGCCGCCACTGCGTCATCGCGGTCTTGAATGTCAGCGCTGTGGACGACGAGCCCCACCATCAAACCGAGCATGTCGACAACGATATGACGCTTGCGACCTTTGATCTTCTTGCCCGCGTCATAGCCCGCAATCCCGCCGCTTTCAGTCGTTTTGACACTCTGACTGTCGATCACCCCGCCGTTGGCGAGGCTTCCTTTCCCTCCAGTTCACGCGTCTCCATGACGAGATGATGGTTGATCCGCAGCCAAAGGCCAGTCGCCCGCCACTCGTAGAAGTGACCCTGCACAGTTGAATAGGGTGGAAAATCCTTCGGCAACATCCGCCATTGGCATCCGGAAGACGCGATATAAAGCAGTGCGTTCAAAACCTCGCGCAACTCCGTCTTGCGGGGGCCGCCGAGCCTGCGTGGCGTCGGGATAAACAGAGCGATCAGCGACCACTCCCTGTCGGTAACATCACTTGCATAACGCCCCCGTCCGTCGGCCATATTGACGACGGATGAAATCAGTCAGCCCATTGCGGTCTCCATCGAATCTTAAGCAAATCCGAAAGGAAGCACAACTGGCTGATTTCACTCAACTCTTTTTCAGTCAGGCTCTTACAGGATGCAGATCCGCCGGTAGCATAGGAAGCGCCAATCTCCAGTATCCGAGGCTACTTCTCGTCATCAAATACGTCTACACGATCACACGATGGGAAATAACTTTAAAGACCAAGAACAATATTTGGTATATTTTATAACCGTCGGATCGTTGCCACCGATCTCGATGTCTAACGCTTTGCCCCGAATGCCCCACATTGCCTGGGCAAAGCTAAGGCCCGGATTGGCTCGCTTCTGGCTAGCTATCCGGGCCTCCTAGATGCATGAATCGCCGATCTGGACAACGCCGTCGCTGAGCAATCACTTCAGCTGGGAACCGGTGGTGGCGATAAAGGGGATCACGAACGGTTTGGGTCATGCCGCAAAATCGCACAGGGCAATCGCCGAGGGGTTAACATTACGATGCCGTGGCGCTTGCTCTGCTTTATGCGGCGGGATTGGAGAACCATTCCCAACCACCCCGCCCTGTCCTTTTTCGTCTGTAAAGAGCCTGATCGGCTTGCCGTATAAGACCGGCCAGATCTGTGGCGTCTTGCGGATAACGGCTGACCCCGATGCTCGCGCCAAGGGTTATCGTTTCCACATCAAATACGAATGGCGCGTCAAAGGTGGCATTGATGCGATCACAGATAGCCTCTGCCTGTGTGTCGCTCTGAAGGCTGGACAACAGAACCACAAACTCATCGCCACCAATCCGGCCGACGAGATCCGTATCGCGGACGGCGTTGCGCAGGCGATCGGCAACCATCTTCAGGACTTGATCGCCAGCCTCGTGCCCCAGACGGTCGTTGACCGGCTTAAAACCGTCGAGGTCAACGAGCAGGACCCCCAGCTTGAGGTTGGCTTTCGTTGGTGCCGATGTGACTTCGGTTTCCCAGCGCTCGTGCAACGCCCGGCGGTTTGCGAGTTCGGTAAGAGGATCTTCCATTGCGATGCGACGGATGGCGTCTTCGGCAATTTTGCGATCTGAAATGTCCTCGAAAGTAGCGATCCCTATCCCGACATCCCAAAGTAAGGTCCCGCGGTGGAGCGTTGTGCGATATGTCCCATCAGCACAACGCACCCGGCATTCAAGCGGATCGATTTCCGCAATGCCCGATTGGTCTCCCCTCCAGAGAGCGGCCCAACGTTCGCGGGCGGTACGCCGCTCTGCCGACGTTGCGTAGACTTCTGCAATCCACTCATCGACGGTTGCGAAACGGCTTTCAGGATATCCGAACAACCTGATAAAGGTGCGATTGACGAAACGGATGTCCCCGCCCGGAAGGGTCGCCCAGGACATGGCAACAGGCATGGCATCGAGGATGATATGCAGGTCGCGGAATGATGTTGCCGAACCCGTTTCCGCTCGCTCGAAAAGTTCCTTCATCCCCCACTCCCTGCTTCACCAAGACCTGCTTCAGAGATCGATTTTACGAGGCCCACGACGCGTTTGCGAACGAGTGGTGAACTGATCAGGGCGAAAGCCCTGTTCAGATCAAGGCCCTCGTTATTTGCGAGAAACGCGGTGATCTCCTTGCCCGGATTCGACGTGATATCGCCCTCAGTTCCGGAACTCTGATCGGGAAAGAAATACGAAAACGGCACACCAAAGATGGTTGCGACGTTCTGCAGCCGGCTTGCGCCGACGCGGTTCTTGCCCTTTTTGTATTTCTGAACCTGCTGGAATGTCACGCCCAGAGCTTCGGCAAGCTTGCCCTGGCTCATTCCAAGTATGCGCCGCCGTGTTTTAATGCGCTCCCCCACTTCGATATCGACGGGATTAGGTACCTTTGGTCCTCTCTTCATGTCCTCGAAATTACTCATGCTGTTTTCACCTTCCTATGGTTCAACTCTGCTATCGTTCCTGCATCCCGTTCGCTCGGGACCGGTTTGCCATAAAAATAGCCCTGAACTTCGGTGCATCCTTCTTCAAGAACGCGGATCAGATGCGCTTCCGTCTCTACGCCCTCAGCAACGGTCGTGACGCCGAGACGCTTGCCCAGATCAGCGATTGCCCTGACGATCGCGGCCGACTCCGGCCGCTCGACGGCATCTTTCACGAATGAGCCATCGATCTTGATCTTGTCGAAGGGGAAGGCGCGCAGATGGGTAAGGGACGAATAGCCGGTCCCGAAATCATCCAGCGCCACGCGAACACCCATGTCGCGGATGCGGCGCAAATCGCCAATCGCACCATGTTCATCATAAAGCATAGCTGTTTCGGTCACTTCGATTTCCAGCCTGTAAGGGGACAACCCGGAACGGGTCAGTGCCGCTAGAATGGCCGATGCGATGGTTCCTTTTCCGAGTTGCGCGGCCGATACGTTGACCGCCACCCGTGCAGCATCGCTCCACCCGGCCGCATCAAGGCACGCGGTATTTAGAACGAAGTCGCCGAGCTGGTCGATCAGCCCGCTTTCTTCAGCGATCGGCACGAATTCGGCGGGCGAAATCCAACCCCGCTCAGGGTGAAGCCAGCGGATAAGGGCTTCGCGTGCAGTTATCTTCTTGGTGTGAGCGTCAATAATCGGCTGATAGAAAACGAACATGCCCTGACGTGTTGCAAGCGACGTCCGGAGCTTTGCACAGAGGCGGACCCGTTTCTGTATCCGGCTCTCCATATTTTCGCTAAACGTCCTGTGTGTCCCCTTGCCCGCCGCTTTCCCAGCGTAAAGAGCAATGTCCGCACGCGCCAGCAGCGATTCTCCGGTGTTGCCGTGTATTGGCGCGATAGCTATTCCGATGGACGCACCGATCAGGATTTGATCGTAGGGAAGAGACAGCGTTTCAATGATACGGGACGCAAAAGTTTCAAGTTCGGATGTTTCAACATGCGGAACCAGAATGGCGAACTCGTCACCGACACGATGACCACTGGTGTCATTCACTATTTTGAAGCCGTCAAGATCAATAAACAGGAGGGCGGGTCCGTCGCCCGGAAGGGCAAGGGCGGAATCCATGTTCTCGTTGAACGTCACACGGTTGGCGAGACCGGTCAGTGTGTCGTAATGGGCGAGGTGGCGGATTTGCCGTTCCGCTTCCACTTCCTTTGTGACGATCGCCCAAGTCAGCATCGGCCCGAGATATGTGTCGTCATCCGCCATGATCGCGGACACCTTCAGGTCCAAAACTTCCGGGCCGAGATCGATGCGGGCATTGTGCGGCAGGTTTTTGGGGTCTGATAGGATGCGTCGTTCGTGCTCGGGATGGCGATGGAAGACATCGATAGACGAACCAAGGAGACCGTCGGCCTTCAGGGGCAGAAGATGCTCGATGCTGCGGATGAGATCTTTCGAGGTTTCGTTTGCATAGGTGATCGTAAAACCTTCGGGTTCGACGGTCATCACCGCTACCGGCATGTCGTCGATCATGCGCAGCAGCCGCCCCTGTTCCTCCTGCTTGCGGCGTGCTTCGGTCTGCCTCGTCACCATCTGCGAGATAAGTGGCATAGTTGATGTTGAGGATCACCAGCATGCCGATCGAAACCAGTGCGATATTGATGGCGGTGGCGATGAAAGTCGGTTGCCCGGTCGCAGCGAAAAAGAAAATGAATGCGCCGTTGACGATGATTGTTACCGTCATAGCGGCCGAGCGCAGATGCATCAGGCAGAAGATGCAGGAAATCACCGTGATCGCCATATAGAAGGCGAGGTGTGAGCGGGCGTGGGCGTCGCCATAAGGATAGAGGAAGAATGACCAGCCGTTGAAAGCGATCGCGATTACGAACGCCAATCGGTTTGTGCATCGCAGGGCATTCAGCGCGGTGAATGGCGTTGGCTTGGAGTGGCGGGATCTCCACCAGTGGACGATGCGCATAACGCATCCGATTGTCAGAATGCTTGGGATGCCTATCGAGAGCCAGAGAGGTGCAACCGGCATGTGGGTTCCCGCGACCACCCAGGTGCTCGAAAGCAAAATGAGGTACATCAACGGCATTTGCGGTGAGAACGCGAGATATTGTGCTTTCAGCAATTCAGGGTTTTCGCCCGAAACCTCCAGTGCACGCCGAAATTTATCAATCAACGGCTTCATGAACAGAACCTTCCCGTGGTGTCGCAATCACAATGACCCGACCGCCGGTTTCTCATCCGACGCAACAGCACGGCATCATGCCGTTAACACAAGGGAGAGTGTTCTCAAGCCAGCCTTTCCGGTCGCCTCAGTAGGAGAATCTGCGGTACGCCCCCAAGCCTCTTTCCTGACCCCTTGATCGGGGAGTTAGTAAACCGAGTACGCCCAGTCCCATGGACCTTTAGTTCGGAGGAACCTGGACATGCGCCCATGGCTCCCCGACCCAAAAAGGTCAAGGAATCCGGTACCTTGTCGGCAGGCACCAACCGACGTACTTCGGGGTTACTACGCCCCAAGGCTGCGCGCAGCCCCAATTTGTTTTACAATGGAACAGGTTAATGTTTTAGGCGGTGTGGACGGATTGCCGCAAGTTTAATTTCTGCGATTCCCAAATCCGTATTTGAATGATTCATGGGTTGCCGGTTTCAGAGGAGATCGGCGATGCTGACGAAGATGACAGAAGCGGACTGGACGGTCGCACTTGAGGTTTTCCGCGCCTCGCTTCCGCGGCGGGGCGACAAGGGTCGAGATGACCGGCTGTTTTTGGAGGCCCTGCACTATTTCTCCGTCAACAATATCACCTGGCGCGGTCTGCCGGAGCGCTATGGACATTGGAACAGTGTCTGGAAGCGCTTTTCCCGATTGAGCAAGGCGGGTGTTTTTGAGATTTTCTTCGAGCACCTTGCCAGCCTGAGCACGTCGGCCGATCTGGTTCAGATGTTCTACAGCACCGTGGTGCGCGCGCATGTTTCGGCAGCAGGAGCAAAAGGGGGCAATATGGCCAAGCGCTTGGCCGCTCGCGAGGCGGCTTCTCGACCAAAATCCACCTGAAGACCGATTTCGACGGACATCCCATCGCCTTTGATCTGACCGGGGGCGAGAAAGGTGACGCTCCGCACTTTCCAATCCTGCTTGGCCTTGGCCCCGATGTAGATCCCCGCGCCGCCATGGGCGACAAGGGCTATGACAGCGAGGCTAACCGCCAGGCCGCAAGAAGGCGGGGTGCGGTTCCCGTCATTCCTTATCGTTCAACGGCAAAATCAAAGCCGACTTTCTTTCCCAAAGCGCTCTACAAAGGTCACGCCCGCATCGAGCAAGCAGTCGGAAAACTCAAGCGCTTCAAGCGCGTTGCGCTACGATGCGAGAAGGGTGTTGTCACGTTAAGTTTCCCATGCCGAGAATGGGTTGAGGTTCTCGGATTTTCAGGGGATGCAAGCCGCAATTTTCCATGCGTCGAAAGCTTCGAGGCGATGGTAGCGAATTGTTTGTGCGGCTCGGCGGCGGGATGGAACTGAAAAGCAATTCCGGGTAGCGGAGTGCATGGAGACGAACCGTTGCAATGCTCCCGTTGATCGGTGGCCCTGCATGGTTCGTTCCCTTTTTCGAAACGGCAGGTGACTGTTTTCAGCCCGATTGTTGAGGCCTTTGTGTGACCAATGAACGAGGCGGGGTGCCACGTCCGCCTTTGCTGCGCCGTAGGAGCGCAATTTATCAGTGATGATACGTTTGGGAACAAAGCAATAGCGTTTCATCAACGCCACCAGCAGGCGCTTGGCCGCCTTTTTGTTGCGTCGCTTCTGCAAGATTTCTTCAAGAACAGTGCCATGCTGATCGACCGCACGCCAAAGCCAGAACTTCTCTCCAGCACATTTCACAACGGCTTCGTCCAGATGCCAAACATCGCCTGGGCGCGGCTGTCGCCGCCGCAAATTGCGAGCAATCTGGGGTCCGAACTTGGCGACCCAGCGGCGGACCGTCTCATAAGAAACGTCGACACCACGCTCAAGAAGCATTTCCTCAACTTCACGCAGGCTCAGATTAAACCGCAGGTAAAGCCAGACTGCATGAGCAATGATTTGCGCAGGAAAACGGTGACGCTTGAAACTGATATCGGATGTTTGCATCGTCGAAATCTACGACCAACCCGAAACGCAGCCAACTGTGAGCCGATTAACGTGACAACACCTCGATGTGCGCTCGTACAGCCTGCTGATCAGGTGGAATAGGATCTGTGGCGGTTCGTGCTGACGCTTGAGGCCGTTGCCGCCCATCACCCATCGTATGGGCGGACGTATTCCGGCGACATCAGCCGAACCTCATGGCCTCTCGCGGCAAAGAGCCAGCCAAGATGGTGAGCACCACAGCAGGCCTCCATCGCGATAACCCAGGTTGGCAGCTTCTCAACGAATTCAATCAATGTCTGTCGCCGCATCGTCCGGCGGACAACTACAGCGCCGCGGTCATCTACCTCAACATCGCTGCAGCTGTTCTTCCCGATGTCGATGCCCAAGATAGAAATCTGCATGGCTCTGCTCCTTTCCCTTCAAGAAAAGGACATCACACTCGATGTCCTTCGGAAGGGCGGACCATCCCATAACCAACAGCTGCTTGCCGAAGGCGCTGGACGTGCGTGTTGGAGGTACCGGCTCCAGCAAGTTGAAAGCCCGAAACGATTTCTCGCAGTCGTGAAGCTTCGGCAACGAGTGTAGCGCTGGAGGCGTTCGTCTCTTCGACCATCGCGGCGTTCTGTTGCGTGACCTGATCCATTTGATTGATGGCGGTATTGACTTCGTTAAGCCCCACCGCTTGTTCTCGGGCCGCAGTGGCGATTGATATCATGTGGTCGTTGACGTTGGAGATCGCGCTCTCGATGCTCTTGAGGCCTTCTCCGGTGTCACGCACGAGCCGGACACCGCTTTCCACTTCGGAGCTTGATCCGCGGATGAGTTCTTTTATCTCCTTCGCGGCCTGCGCCGAGCGCTGTGCCAATTCCCTGACTTCCTGCGCGACGACCGCAAAGCCTTTTCCGGCGTCGCCCGCGCGCGCCGCCTCTACCCCCGCATTCAGCGCCAAAAGGTTCGTTTGAAACGCGATTTCATCTACCACGCCGATGATACTCGCGATCTGGTTCGCAGATGCTTCGATGCGCCCCATGGCGTTCACGGCGTTGGCGACTACCGTGGCGGAATGCTTGGCACTGACCGTCGCATGCGCTGCGGCTTCCCGCGCTTCCTCGGCGCGCTTGGACGAGTTTGTCAGGTTCGCGGTGATCTGGTCGAGTGCTGCAGCGGTCTCTTCGAGGGAGGCAGCCTGCTGCTCCGTCCTCTTCGAGAGGTCGTCAGCGCTCTGCGCAATCTCACGCGCACCACCATCCAGCGCGTGCGTGGTACGAGCGACCGACTCGACGGTTTTCCCGAGACGCATCACCGCCGAATTCAAATCGCTGCGAAGTGTTTCGAATTCCGCGGCGAAAGGTTCGGTGATCTGAAACGAAAGGTCGCCGTCAGCAAGACGGCGCAGGCCGTCGGCAATCCCGGAAGTCGCCTCAGCAAGGCGTACGTTGGCAGCTGCTTCCGTTTCCGCTTTCATACGGTCTCGCTCAGCTTCCGCCTGCGCGCGGTGGCGTGCTGCGGTCTCCTTCAACTGCTTCTTTTCAATGGCGCCCTTCCTGAACGTCTCGATGGCTTCGGCGATAGAACCGATCTCGTCCTTTCTTCCCGCGAAAGGTATCGCGCGATCGGTCTGGCCCGCAGCGAGGTTCGTAATGGAATCCCTTACGATCTCGATCGGCCGGGCGACACAGAAGTAAGCGAAGTAGACGATGACTCCCATTATGAGAACCGAGACGCCAATGGCGATATAGCTCGTCTGCACCGTCCAGCTGTATGATGCCTGGCTGGCAGTATAAGCATCTTGTGCGCCCTTGGTGTTGAAGTCCACGAGAGCGTCGAGGTCTTCGGCGATCCGGTCACCGACGGGTCCCAACTCGGTGCTGACAGCGTTGTTGGAAGCTAAAAGGCCTCGGGATTTGAAGGATCCGGTAATGCCTGATCCAGTGACCACGTAGCCGTCGAAGACATCTATCACGCGACCGATCAACGCTTCGTCCGTAGAGGGCATCGGTAGGCTCCTGTATAAGTCAGCCTGCTTCCGGAAGTCAGCGATCGCAGCCGTAATAGCGCCGTCGGCTTTCTGCAACTGGTCCTCAGACTGGGCCATTATGTAGTTTCTGTAAGCCAGTCGAAGGTCACCGAGCGCGACGTTCATTTCCTTCGCTGACGACACGTTCGGCAGCCAGGTTGTCGCTATACTGCCAACATTGGAGTTTATGGCAGAGATCTGTCCCACCGCGAATGTCGAAAATGCTAGGAAGACGATTCCCGCGAGTATCACCAAGGATGGGAGCGCCGTCTTAATGCTGGTTCGTGCCATTGTCATCTTTCTAAGTCGGCGCGCGCTGCCCGCCGTTGTTGATGCAACGCTAAAGTCATCTCGCTTGCACACTGGGCCGCGGGAGCCCGCGGCACTGAAATCAGATACTTGATGTACCAGACGGTCAAATTGCTCATGAAGTTGTACTAAAATGCTAACGGAAACGCCCTGTCAGCGCGCTGGACCCCTTTATTCGCTTTCAGTATTAAACCTGCGCGTTAATTGTATTTTCCGACATCGATAAAAGAGATGACCGGCGGCTCGTAAGGGCCGGAACGTTCCCGCGCTTGTGAGGTGAGGAGAGTCCGCAACGGGATAGCAGGTCGCTGGGACTGCTGGCAGGCCACTATACATTCACGGCTGAAGTGTGAGTGGCGTCTTCGGATCGCCTCCGCGCTGGGCCATCCGACATGCAACGCCTGTACGGCTCGAAGCGCAGTCAGCGCGTCCGTGTTTGTTTGGGAGTTTCGCCAAACCGCTTTCGGTATCTTCGAGAAAAGTCCGCGTGATGCTGGAAACCCCAGGCATTTGCGATCTGCGATATGTAGCCTGGAGCGAAGCCTCGCTTGAGGGCATCGTGGACGCGGTCAAGTCGACATTCGATAATGTACTGAACCGGAGTTATGCCTTTCGATTCCCTGAAAGCGATCTGCAGACTGCGAACGCTGACCCCTGCGGCGAACGCGATCTCGGACACGGTTATCGGACTTGCTAGGTTCGCTTCTATGTAATCGAGGGCGTTTCGAAGCACTCGGTTGTTTACTTGGTCGGCGGTGGGTCTCACGGCCGCCGTTGTTGGCCAGCAGGACAGCAGGTGGAAGACGAGCAGTTCCTCGACTATCGGAAAAGACAGCGGATTATGGTCTCCGTGCTGCTGGAGGTTGTCGTGCAAGCGGAGGAGCGCGGTCCTGAAGATGCGGATCTGAGGTATGTTCACGTCGACGACGGGTACGAAGCATGCGAACGTGCTACGTTCCTCCCCGTACAGCGCCTGCATTTTCTGGAATATGCTTACGGATGCGATTGTACAGCTTATCATACTGGCGCTCCGGGAAGTTCGCTCATACTCCATATCCCGAAAAGGTATGATAACGCCCTGTCCTCGGTCGATGTTGACCTCTTCCCGACCGTCCTTACGCGCCAAGCCGCCGCTTATAGGGAATCGGATAGTCACCAGATCCGAAACAACGCGCGGCCGGGCTTCGAAACCTGTCGCGGACTCCGTTTTCCAAACACAAAAATCTCGAATTTTAGTCCCGCCGAACTTGAGACGGACCGGCTCTCGACCAAGAGAAGTGAATCCAACCGGGCACAAACTGTCTGACTGTAACCTGTCGTTATCATCGTGGGTTAGGAGATCGAAACGAAACCTTGTCGGAACCGTGTTCGCAACAGAATTCAAGACAGGCATCGAAAACTCGTGATAAAATGCCGCTCACGACAGCGAGCAGATCGGAGGGATAGTAGAAAGACGGTCTAGCCGTGACTTACCACTAATGCAACCATTCGTCACTAACCGCCGATCATCGAAGCTATGCATTTAACGAAATTATCATAGTGAATGCGAAAACACCTCAACAGTACGACGGGCAAACTGTGGAGCGTGTTGATGATCAACACGCAATTCCCGCCCCTTCGGACCCGGCCAACTATCCGCAGCTGTACATAGCTACCACCGAGGCCTGCGGGTTTTACCAGACTGTAGAGCGTTCGCCACGTCAGCGAGACGGCAAGCGGCAAACCGACCTATGGCTTGAACCGAATTCCCGGCAGCCGGAACCATTCGGCTGATATGTAAGTGCGCGCCTTGCGAGCTCATACCGGTAAGTCTCATACGACGTCGACGGGTTTCTAGCGACAGCGCTTCGTTCGAGAAGCTTTTGGCGGGCAGGCTACCGATTGGTCGGCGCGTGAGAAGCGATCGAGGCTGTGGCGCTCGATCAGACCGATGTTTGTATAGATTGCGAGAGTCCTATCATATTTCGGCACGTACTACGTAAAATCGAAGTATGATATTGTCTAAGGAACGTCATTGGATCATTACAGCAAGCATTAAATCAACTCCTACGCAGTGTGGACGGATTTGATCAAGATGAAGCCTGCGGCGATTGCGACGATGGAGGAGAAATTTTGTTTGGTCTTCTCGCATCGTAGCGCAACGCGCTTGAAGCGCTTGAGTTTTCCGACTGCTTGCTCGATGCGGGCGTGACCTTTGTAGAGCGCTTTGGGAAAGAAAGTCGGCTTTGATTTTGCCGTTGAACGATAAGGAATGACGGGAACCGCACCCCGCCTTCTTGCGGCCTGGCGGTTAGCCTCGCTGTCATAGCCCTTGTCGCCCATGGCGGCGCGGGGATCTACATCGGGGCCAAGGCCAAGCAGGATTGGAAAGTGCGGAGCGTCACCTTTCTCGCCCCCGGTCAGATCAAAGGCGATGGGATGTCCGTCGAAATCGGTCTTCAGGTGGATTTTGGTCGAGAAGCCGCCTCGCGAGCGGCCAAGCGCTTGGCCATATTGCCCCCTTTTGCTCCTGCTGCCGAAACATGCGCGCGCACCACGGTGCTGTAGAACATCTGAACCAGATCGGCCGACGTGCTCAGGCTGGCAAGGTGCTCGAAGAAAATCTCAAAAACACCCGCCTTGCTCAATCGGGAAAAGCGCTTCCAGACACTGTTCCAATGTCCATAGCGCTCCGGCAGACCGCGCCAGGTGATATTGTTGACGGAGAAATAGTGCAGGGCCTCCAAAAACAGCCGGTCATCTCGACCCTTGTCGCCCCGCCGCGGAAGCGAGGCGCGGAAAACCTCAAGTGCGACCGTCCAGTCCGCTTCTGTCATCTTCGTCAGCATCGCCGATCTCCTCTGAAACCGGCAACCCATGAATCATTCAAATACGGATTTGGGAATCGCAGAAATTAAACTTGCGGCAATCCGTCCACACCGCCTAACAATGCCAATATGGCAGGTCAAACACTTACCACGGACGCCATAGCGCTGCTCTGGAAGGTCGCACAGGGAAAACTCAGCAAGGCTGACGCAGCTGAACTTTCGCGAACCCTGATAGGAACCATTATCCAGAAGCGGGAGCGGCATGAGGTCCGCGTTGTCGACAAAGAAACGGCCGCGGCACTCGACGCCAAGCAGCGACCCTGTCCGAAATACGCGGACAACTCGTCACGTTACAAGCTCCAGCGTCCTATAATAGCACCTCCATCAAGCAATAGTCGCTCGGACGTTGTGCGTGGGCACCGTTTCAAAACGTATCTCGATCACGGCCTGAATAGCAGCCGCTTGACTGAGGGACCCGGTGCCTTCGGGTCCCCATCGTGCGGATACGCTAACCCTGCGTTTATCCGAGTAGCTGCCATTCGTCTTGCGGCGCTAGGTCAATGGATTGCCAACCACGCGTTCGGGTACACGAATCCGTTAGCGTTGGCTATCGGGCAACTGCTCAACGCGGCACCTTTTTCTTAGCCGCACACCCTGCAGCTTCGGCGGTGCCACCGTAGGTCGAGTTGAAACGAAACAAAAGACAGCCGCGCCCCAATTCACGAACACCCATTCACGCGAGTTGAGTTGCCGCCGAGTGCCGTCGACGACCCGCTGCGACGGCTAGCATCAGTTCCTATCATTTTTACGAAATTAGACATACCTGACGCGAAGCGAGCCGTAGCGTTAACATTTTGTCCATCGCTTGACGATGAGATGGTTAACGGACTGGAACGGAGCAATGTCCGCCCTCTCTAATAATAACAACAGCTTGCAGAGTAAGGCGATGAGAAAACGAGTGCGTTTGAACGAGCTGCGGGTTGGAATGTGGGTCGCTGAGATAGACATGCCTCCTGGCATGTCTTCTGATCATGCCGCGCCCTTAGCAATCGCATTTCCTTCGGAGTTAGATCGCCTTACCGATCTCAGCATTCTCAGTGTCGTCAGCGATGCGAGGAAAGGACTGGATATGGCGAGAAGTCGCGTATCGACCGTCGACCTCCAGCAGGAAATAAGTGCCAGATTGCCGAGAGAGGAGATAGCTGCAGCCGCGCGGACAATCTCTAGATTAAGGCCGCATCTCAACGCGGTTTCAGAGTCTTTTAGACAGTAAATCGCAACGAAGTCTGAAATAAAGAAGTAATATTATCAGAATGGAACATCGGAAAATCATGCAACAGTCATACAATGACATAAACTATATCAAAAGAAGTGCCTGCCCGGGGAGAGATAAACTTATGGATAGAAATGACCGTAGTTCATTGAGAATAATGTTCCCGTCGGTATGTCTCTTCCTTCTCATGCCCCATCATACATTCGCAGGCATGAAAGAAGCCCGCGAATTCCTCTCATCCGAGATTGGCTCGCTATCGGTTCTATCTCGGGCTGATCAAGAGAACGAGATGAAGTGGTTCATCGAAGCGGCGAGGCCTTATCAAGGAATGGAAATCAACGTCGTTTCCGAGACTCTGACGACGCATAAATACGAGTCGGAAGTCCTCGCTCCGGCATTCACGGCTATCACCGGCATCCGGGTCAACCATGAGCTCACGAGCGAAGGCGACGTCGTGGATAAGCTCCAGACCCAGATGCAGTCCGGTGAAAGTTCCTACGATGCGTACGTAAACGACTCGGATCTGATCGGCACGCACTGGCGCTACCAACAGGCCCGGTCACTTACAAAGTTCATGCGCGACGAGGGCAGGGACGTCACCAATCCGGACCTGGACCTGAACGACTACATCGGCCTCAAGTTCACGTCGGCACCGGACGGCGACCTGTATCAGCTACCCGACCAGCAGTTCGCGAACCTCTACTGGTTCCGGTACGACTGGTTCAACGACCAGAAGAACAAGGCCGACTTCAAGGCGAAATACGGCTACGACCTCGGCGTTCCCGTCAACTGGTCCGCCTATGAGGACATCGCCGAGTTCTTCACCGGCCGCGAGATCGACGGCAAGAAGGTCTATGGCCACATGGACTACGGCAAGAAGGACCCGTCGCTCGGCTGGCGCTTCACCGATGCCTGGCTGTCGATGGCTGGCAATGGCGACAAGGGCCTGCCGAACGGTCTTCCGGTCGACGAGTGGGGCATCAAGGTCAACGAGAAGTCCCAGCCGGTCGGCTCCTGCGTCGCCCGCGGCGGCGACACCAACGGCCCGGCTGCAGTCTATTCCATTCAGAAGTATCTGGACTGGATGAAGGCCTACGCACCTCCAACGGCAGGCAGCATGAACTTTTCCGAGTCCGGTCCGGTTCCGGCGCAAGGCGAGATTGCGCAGCAGATCTTCATGTACACCGCCTTCACCGCGGATATGGTCAAACCCGGCCTTCCGGTCGTGACAGGCGACGGAACCCCGAAATGGCGCTTCGCTCCTTCGCCGCATGGCGTCTACTGGAAGGACGGGATGAAGCTCGGCTATCAAGACGTCGGCTCGTGGACGCTATTGAAATCCACGCCCGTGGACCGAGCTAAAGCGGCTTGGCTTTACGCCCAATTCGTCACTTCGAAAACTGTCGACGTCAAGAAAAGCCATATGGGCCTGACCTTCATTCGCGAGTCTACGATACACGACACGAGCTTTACGAAAAGGGCCTCCAAACTCGGCGGTCTCGTCGAGTTCTACCGCTCGCCGGCCCGCGTCCAGTGGTCGCCCACCGGCACCAACGTTCCCGACTATCCGAAGCTATCTGAGTTATGGTGGCAGGCTATCGGCGACGCAGCAGCGGGGACGAAAACCCCGCAGGAGGCATTGGATTCGCTATGCGCCAACCAGGAACGTGTCCTCCAGCGCCTTGAGCGTGCCGAAATCCAGGGAGCCATCGGTCCGGTGCTGTCAGAACAGCGCGATCTCCAGTACTGGCACCAGGTCGCCGTAGCGAACGGCCACCTCGCGCCGCAGCCGAAAATCCAGAACGAAAAACAAAGCCCGGTCACCGTTGACTACGACGCGCTCGTCGACAGCTGGCGAAACTAGCGACAGGGCGACGTCAGACATTGAAATGTACCACTTTAAACCCTCCCTCAAAGGTAAATCATCATGCGACGCCCTAGTATCCTAGTCTCAGTAAGCCTCTCTCTTGTTACGATCAGCATCGTCGTCTTGGGCCTGTACGCCTTCATGGTAACGGGCATGGATCGGCTCAACGCGCGCACCGCAGACGTCGCCGACGGTTGGCTCCCGCGCAGCAAACTGTCCGCGCAAGTCAAGATCGCCTTGGACGATCTGCGGATTGTTTACGGCCAGCATGCGGTGGAAGCGAACGTCCAGCGAATGAACGAGCTGGCCAAGATATCTGCAACCCGGGAAGCCGACCTGCGTGATGCGCTGGAGGTCTATGAGAAGCGCATCTCCTCAGACGTTGAGCGCGCGGCGTTTGCGCCGATCCCTCCACTCGTGGACAGTTTCGTTCAGAAAGGCGGCTACATGCTGGAGATGTCCTCCGGCAAGTCTAAAGACCTTGCCGGATACCTTTTCGGCCACGGCATGACGGCTTTGGCAAAAGAAATTAACGCGTCGCTCGACAAACTGATCGCGTTCAGTGAGGAGGGTGCCCACGCTTCGAAGACAGACGGCGTCAAGACGTTCAGATCAGTGCAGTTTGGAAGTCTGCTCGCACTTGGTATCGCGCTGACGATCCTGGCCGGTGTGACCGCGTATGTTATCCGCGGCGTCGCGCGGCCAGTGAAACTCATCACGGGCTCAATGTCCCGTCTCGCTGCAGGGAATACTCAGGCAAGCGTGCCTTTCGCCGATCGGTCCGACGAAATCGGCCTGATGGCTGCCGCGGTCGAGGTGTTCCGCAAGGAGGCGATCGAGAAGACGGCGTTGGAAATCCAAGCGGATCGAGACCGCAAACATGCGGAAGCGTCACGCGAAAGGCTTACTCACGAGGCAGAAGCCGCCGCCATGGCGCGGCTTCAGCAAGCGATCTCCGGCATCGCCGATGGTCTCCACGCGATATCGCACGGCAATCTGCAGATAAGGCTGGGCAAGCCGCTGTCGCCGGAATTCGACAAGCTACGGCTCGACCTTAATGCGGCAGCCGAGCAGCTTTCGGCCACGCTGAATACGGTGAACTCCGCGGCGCATTCCATTTTGAGCCGTTCGACCGAGATCGCAGACAGCACTGCGGCCCTGTCGAACCGTACCGAAGAGCAGGCCGCGGCGCTTGTCGAGACGACTGCCTCTATCAATCAGATCGCTTCTACCATGGGGCATTCGGTCAAGCGACTCGATGACGCGCGCCTGGTCGCCAGAACCGCCAACGAAAGCGCGACGAAATCGGGCTGCATCGTGGCTGAGACCATTCAAGCGATGGAGAAGATCGAACACTCCTCCGGCCAAATTTCGAGCATCACGCAGGTCATCAACGAAATCGCGTTTCAAACGAGCCTTCTGGCACTCAACGCGGGTGTCGAAGCCGCTAGAGCGGGAGAGGCTGGAAAGGGCTTCGCCGTCGTCGCCCAGGAAGTTCGCGCGCTCGCCACGCGATCGGCCGAGGCCGCGAAGGAAATCAACGGACTCATCGAGACGTCGAGCACCCAGGTCAAAGCGGGCGTCGAACTCGTCCACAAGACCGGAGCAACCTTGGGGACGATCGTATCCCATATCTCTTCCATGAACGAAAGCATGGAGGGTATCGCATCTGTGACAGTTGAACAGGCGACGACTCTTTCAGAGGTCACGCATGCGATCAACCAACTGGACAAATTCACGCAGCAAAACACGGCCATGGTCGAGGAAACCTCAGCCGCGAGCTTCGAGCTGGCAGCGGAAGCGAGAATACTGCAAGACCTAATGGCCGCCTTCGAGCTTCCGGATACATCCATGGCCGACAGGCCTTTCCAACAGCCGGCGCGGCAACGCGCAGCCTAATGGCGAACGTCCGGCGAACGGCGATGTTCATCGAGCAGGTTGACGTCTAAGGAAGACTTGCCCTACTGAAAAAATCACCACCCCTAAGCAGCTAGAAGGGGTGGTGAAAACCAGATGCAGCAGATACGCTGACAGGACAAGCAACCTTCCTGTTCGCCAACGCCGTCGGTACTGTCCCTGCTGGTGCCCGGCACCTAGCTACGACGTCTGTGTCTGCTCGCTGGAACTGCCAGCCACTCGGTCAGAAGGCTCGCGCCGGTCACGTGACAACAATAGGTACGGTGACCGCTTTTGACGCCTCCGCTCGCCGTGTCGCGCGCTAGCATCGTCTTTCGACTCTGGGAAGCAATCTCTGCGATTTACCAGCCCAAAATTGCATCAGACATACCAATCTCAGCCAACAGTACAAACTAGAATTGTTAAAGCGCAAGAATTGTCGTTATTGCGCAAGATTTCTGCGTGTCTAATGGAATATTTACATCGCGTAAATATCTTTACCCAAGAATTCGCGTCAGCATTAGCTGCTGCGAGCTTGCGGATGGTCCGGCCGAGCGACGGGGAGCATTTTGGGGTAAATGGGATGTTAGGATTTGGTAGCGCCGACGCAAAGGCAGTCCTTGAGGCCCTCAGCAAGTCTCAGGCCATTATCGAGTTTAAGCTCGATGGTACGATCATCACCGCAAACGAGAATTTCTGTCGGGCGCTTGGATATCAGCTGTCCGAAATCGTGGGCAAGCACCACAAGATCTTCGTCGATCCGACCGAAGTCAACAGCTCCGATTACATCGATTTTTGGGCAAGGCTGGGACGCGGCGAATTTGACCGTCGCCAGTACAAGCGTATCGGCAAAGGCGGCATGGAAGTCTGGATCGAGGCTTCCTACAATCCGGTGTCGAGGGGCGGGAGGCCCTATAAGGTCGTCAAATTCGCGACAGATATCACCGAACAAAAACTTAAAGCCGCCGAAGATAGTAGAAAGCTCGACGCGATCTCCAGGGCTCAGGCCGTCATCGAGTTCACGCGCGGCGGGGACATCCTGACGGCAAACGAGAACTTCCTTCAGACCCTTGGCTATCAACTCTCTGAGGTTCAGGGCAAGCATCATTCCATGTTCTGCGAGCCGGGCTACACGAGGAGCGAGGATTACCGCCGCTTCTGGGCAAGGCTCGCCGGCGGCGAATTCGTTGCAGATGAGTTCATGCGTCTCGGCAAGGGGGGCAAGCGCGTCCACATCCAGGCGTCCTACAACCCGATCTTCGACATGAATGGCAAAGTGTTCAAGGTGGTCAAGTTTGCGACCGACGTGTCTGAGCGTGTCAACAGCGTCGAGCAACTGGCCAGCGCACTCCAGGCTATGGCTGGCGGTGACCTGACGCAGGAACTCCGCTCACCCTTCATGCCCGCCTTGGAAAGACTGCGCAGCGACTTCAACGAAACGTCTTCGAAGCTCCGCACGACGCTGCAAACGATCTCGCAAAATGCCGGGGCCATTTCGGCGGCGTCCCAGCAGATCCAGTCCGCCTCCAATGATCTCTCCAAGCGGACAGAACAGCAGGCGGCTTCGGTGGAAGAGACTGCCGCCGCCCTGGAGCAGATCACAACCACGGTTGCCGATTCCAGCCACCGGGCGCAGGAAGCCGGAGACCTCGTTCGCCGGACCAAGCAACACGCTGAGAACTCCGGCATCGTTGTCGGACAGGCCGTGGAAGCCATGGGTAAGATCGAGAAATCAGCCGGAGAGATTGCCAGCATCATAGGCGTGATCGACGAGATCGCATTCCAAACCAACCTTCTGGCTCTAAACGCTGGTGTCGAAGCCGCAAGAGCGGGTGAAGCTGGCAAGGGCTTTGCCGTTGTCGCTCAGGAAGTGCGGGAACTTGCTCAGCGTTCGGCCAAGGCCGCCAAGGAAATCAAGGACCTGATCAACACGTCCAACGGCCATGTGAAAAAGGGCGTCACGCTCGTCGGTGACACCGGGAGCGCCCTGCAGGAAATTGTCAAACAGGTCCTTCAGGTCGACGGCAATGTCGACGCCATCGTCGAAGCGTCCAAGGAACAGTCGACCGGCCTGAAGGAAATCAATACGGCCGTCAACACCATAGATCAGGGCACGCAGCAGAACGCTGCCATGGTTGAAGAGACGACAGCGGCGGCTCACAGCCTGGCGCGTGAGGCAGAGGAGTTGTTCGCGCAGCTGGGCCAGTTCAACATCGGTGGCGAGAGCGTGTACCGCCGTGCCATGTTCGCCGCCGCCACCCAGATGTCCCGTTCCGCGGCCTCCCCGGCGCGCCAGTTGACCGCCAAGGTCGCCCATGCGTTCAACGGCAATGCGGCGGTGAAATCCGGCGACAGCTGGGAAGAGTTCTAGGACCGAAGAGGGCTGTTTCGGCAAGGTCCGGTCAGCGGGAACGATACTTTTCCGACCACCGATAGCCACCCGCAAATGTGGGTGGTCTCTCCTTAAGAAGCCTGCCCTCGGTCGATGCGAAATTTGGAGTAAAATGCGTAGCCACAATTCTGCAGTTTCAGGCAAGAAGCAAGGCAACAGGCGACGGCGCCTCTTCTAGGGACTTAGATGTCCTCCGTGAATACAACCGACTGCGTGATGCCTTCGAAGTGCTGAATCACGACCTCGCGCTGGTCCGCCAACACCTTTTGGACGAACGCTCTCAGACTGTTGTCGACAAGAGCCACTGACTTCAGTCCCCGCTGCGTAATCATTGGAGGCTTGTTCGGAGGTGAGGCTGAAACACATGGATCCTCGCATGAGCCAAAAATCCTATCTGACCATTTCTGGTTACAATCCGGCCGCCTTGGTGAGATTGGCGCTGAAGCCATGGCGTTCCGCCACCTCTTTTACAACTACGCTCGGCCGCAGACCCTCTCACACGATACGAGCTTTGAACGAATCCGGCCATTTGCGATGCGCCGAGTGTCAAGCCGACCGTCAACAAGCCGGGTCGCAAGATCTACCGGCACGATCGTTCCGCACTGGCGGCGCCAGATCGTTCGAGGGAACGGAGTGGTTCCCTTGGGCTGCGGCAGGCCAGTTAGCACCAGTGATGCGACAATCCGCCGAATTCATGCGACGGGTTTAGTGAGCACCTGTTGCACGGCGCGAGCAAGGTGATCGCGCTCGTAAGGTTTCTGGATAATGACCTCGTTCCCCTTACGCCCTGCGATCGCCAACTCATCGCCATAGCCCGTCGCGAAAATGAAAGGCGTGCCGGCTTCCCCAAGCTTCGTCGCGAGATCGAAACTCGTTCCGCGACCGACGTTGATGTCCAGCATCGCGAACTGAAAGCTATGTTTTGCGAGTAGCTGCTCAGCTTCGGTAATCGTCGAGGCGAGGGCCACGTGAACGGCGCCCAGTTCGTGCAGCATGTCCTCTGCCTCTAGCGCAATTAGCATATTGTCCTCGACCAGCAGGACATGCGTTCCTTGAAGGAGTCGGGCAGGAGTAACGTCGGTCTTCTTGGTGGCGTCAGTGTTGAATGTGGTCGGAGCGGGTGTCTCGTCCTCGTCCGCGATGAAGACATAATGACGCGGGATGAAGAAATCGGCTTCAAGTCCTGCCAACAGGAAGCGGAGCTCCGCTGTGCCCTGTAGATCGAACGGGATTGTTCGTTCGACAATGACAGATCCGAAGCCGCGACGTGTCGGGGCAACCACGGCCGGGCCGCCGATTTCCTTCCACTTGATATAGACGCCTTCGCCATCGACTGCTTCGACGGTCACCTCTACACGACCTGCGGCGGAAAGCGCTCCATGCTTGCAACTGTTGGTGACGAGTTCGTGCACGACCAGTGCTACGGTGGAGATCGCCTGCGCCTGGAGCAGAACATTAGGGCCCTTCAAGCTGAGGCGGCCCCTCGCATTGTCATGTGCAGCAATTTCATCCTCGAACAGCCCGGCCAGCGGAGCAGGGCCCCAGCTCTGACGCGTAATCCTGTCATGGGCTCTCGCCAGCGCCTGTACCCGGCCACTGAGCGAGTCGACATAGCTGGTGACATCGACGGCAGCTTGGCTCGTCTTTGTCACCAGGCTGCGGATCAGAGCGAGGATGTTGCGAACGCGGTGATTGAGCTCTGCGATGAGCACCTCCTGACGTTCGGATGCACGCCTTCGCTCGTCGCTGGCACCGTCCGAATAGCGCAAGATGACTTCGATCAGTGCCTGTCTGATCGCTTCACCGATGCGCTGGTCGCGGTCGCAAAAGCGGGGAGCCCTGCCACGGACCAGTCGGGCGAATGCCGCAAAGCTCTTGCGGGGAGACATACGCTCACCATCGGTGCTGGCTTCCAAGAGCTTTGCGGGATCGCCGCCCCACCTGATCTCGCTGATGCGCTCTCGGCGAAACAACAAAATATAGTCGCGTGGGACACGTGAGATAGGGATCGACATCATGCCGGCGGCGCGATCAGCCGTTGCGCTGCACGGCGCATGCACGGAAGCCAGGTCGTCGGTCGCGAAGACCCGGCTCGGCGATGCTGCGTTCAGATGATGCGCGAGCGCGATGACATTCTCTTCAGACGGCGTGGAGCCGTGAAGATGGGCTTTACCGCTACGATAAATGGCGACACCATCGCAATCCACCATGTCGCGCGTCATGTCCTGCAGCCATTGCGCGTTTTCCATCAAAGTCTCGTCGCCGGCGATCATGGTGATGACGCGATCAGCTAAAGCCCGTGCGCGTTGCTCATGCTCTTCACTTCCGCGCCGCAGGCGGCTCTCGAGCATCATCGAATACATCGCGCCGAACAGCTCGGAAGCGGTCCGCATGATAAAGCTTGGCAGGCGCGGCCCATTCGCGTGGCATGCGATAAGACCCCAAAGCTTTTCCTCGACGACGATCGAGATCGATAGCGAGGCACCGATCCCCATGTTGCGCAGATATTCGATGTGTACTGGCGACACGGCGCGGGTGATCGACATCGATAAGTCGAGCGGTGGCGTTACAGCATCAGCGGGAGGTAGGAGCGGTACCGTTGGCGCCGTGACGTCCGCTATAATGCGGAATGGGTTGCGCAGGTAAAGTTCGCGAGCCTGACGCGGGATGTCAGATGCGGGATAATGGAGACCGAGAAAGCTTTCCATTCCAGCGCGTGCCGATTCCGCGATGACTTCGCCATGGCCCTCGGTGTCGAACTGATAGATCATGACGCGATCAAAGCCTGTGATCGCCAGCACCTGTCGAGCCGTATCATGGTGAAACTTAGCGATCGTTGGTGATTTAAGGAGACGTGCAGCCATCGCACGAACCATCGAGGCCGCCTCCACCCGTTCGGCCTTCTGTGTCCGTTCGCCTTCGATGATCAGCAGGTCGCCCTGGAAGTGGATCGAGAGATCGACGTTGGGCAATCCCTGCACCAGCTTCAAGTCGAAAATCCGCTCACCTGTCGTTGACGCCAGGATCGCCATCCGGTTGCGAATGTCGTGGAGCGCGATCTCACTGATCCATCGGTCGAAGCGAGTGCCGAGCAGTTCCTGGGGTTTAACTTTAAAGAACTTCTCGCAATTTTCGGATGCGCGAACGATCGTCCAGTCGTTCGACATTGCGATGAGGAACGCAAAGTTCTGGATCTCATCGAGTCGCGTGATCGGTTCCCGGTCGCAGACAGTCAGGTTCGCATCGGTGTAGTCATTGCCCATTGGTTGGCCCCCGCCATCTATTTTAACGTCGCAGACGATATTTCAGCGGAGAGGTACCCATTACCTCATGAAACGCCCTTCGAAACTGTGGTGTGCCCTTGTACCCGACTGCCCCCGCAATCGCGTCGATAGGGAGTTCAACCTGTTCCAGTAGTTTGACAGCTCGCGAGATGCGCCGCCTTTGGACGAACGCATGGGGATTTTCCCCGGTTGTCGCCTTGAAGGCACGAGAGAAATGAAAACGGCTAAGCCCGGCGACGGCGGCCAGCTCAGCCAATCCTATGGTTTCGTGAAGATGCCCCTCCACAAAATCCGTCACCGAGGCGATCTGTCGGTCGGACAGGCGCCCCTGCCTATCGGCCATGACGCCAAAGACTTCGAGCGACGCCACCAGGCACACGCTCTCGGCATGAAGTTCATCGACTTGAGGCGCCCTTACGAGCGCTGCGAGTTTTTTGAGCGTCGCGCGCAGTTGCGGATCGCGCGAATAGGCGAACGGCGGTAGATCGCGTCTGGCATATCGGCTCCCGAGATCTTGGTGGATCACCTCAGGATCGAAATACATCGCCACAAAACTGTTAACCCGTGGTTTAGGCTTACTCCAGCCTTCAATGCCGCAGCCCTTGGGCACGAACGTGATCGTGTCACGTAAATCCCGCACATGAAGCCTCGGCAGGCTGTCTACGCGAAGCTCGCCGTCCGTAAGGGCGATGTCGTGCAGTGCCAGATAATGGCTATCACCACGGCTTCTAAATTCGTACGGTTCCGCGCTGCCCAGCTCCACATACTCGACTGAAAATCCATGGGAATGGTGCGCCCGTCGTGAGACGGGTGTCAAGTCCGGTTCCGCAAAATCAATTTTGAGCGCGCGAGGAGAGGTCATGAGCCTGTTTAGCACGATATTTGCTAATGAAAAACAATTTTTGCGCGAAAGTTTTGCGAGTGCGCCGGGAGACCGGCAAGGAGTATATGGTGAAAGTCCATTTCGGTGAAGGATTAGCGACCCACACCGGCCCCGAGCCGTGCGTTGGCGTCCGTGAGGGTGTCGGCGAAGCGTCGGTAGGGGAGTGCATAGGCCAGCCATTGAGCCGCGAAATACTTATGGTTCCGGGTGCCGACGTTGTTCGCAAGACGGAAGGCAATACGCACGAGCACGCTATCGCAAGTGCTCGGACGACCCGGCGTGGTCGCAGACCCTGGCATGTGCAGACGCTCCTTGTACGGGAACCGGGAGATCTCATGCCCGACCGAACGTGGCTGATGTCACGTGCGGTCCGCATCGGGAAGGCGAGGAGCCGTAGCCGATGATGAACGGACATGAGAAGTCAGACTCGGCCATAGTAGCTGTGAACCCGACGAACAATACCGGAGAACCGGTAGCGGAGCCGGGGGAGCCAAGGGCCGGGACCAAGGGGAACGCTGACGAGCAAAGCACACGCCGGGCTCAGGACCGGGAAAGTGTGTCACAGGCGCTCGAACGCGTACGGAATGCCGCAAGGCAAAGGAAGACGGAGCGGTTCACCGCCCTGTATCACCACATCACTCCAGAATTGCTTCGGATGTCCTTCTGCGCCTTAAGGCGCGGCGCGGCAGCGGGTGCGGATGGAGTGACGTGGCAGGACTACGAGGCAGACCTTGATACCAACATCAAGGCACTGCACGAACGGGTCCATAGGGGCACGTACCGGGCTCAGCCGTCTCGGCGGCGGTTCATACCCAAGGCAGATGGGCGACTACGCCCGCTTGCGATTGCTGCCATTGAGGACAAGATCGTCCAAAGGGCAACAATTGCGGTGCTCAACGGGATTTACGAGGAAGACTTCCTTGGCTTCTCGTATGGGTTCCGCCCTGAGCGCGGCCAGCACGATGCGCTGGACGCTCTCATGGTTGGGCTGAACGACCGGAAGGTGAACTACATACTGGACGCCGATATCCAAGCGTTCTTCGATGCGGTCGACCAAGATTGGCTGATCCGCTTCTTGAACCATCGGATTGGCGACCAGCGCATCATCCGCCTGATCCAGAAATGGCTGAAGGCGGGAATTCTGGAAGATGGGGTGGTAACGGTTAGTGAGAAGGGGACTGGACAGGGCTCGGTGGCATCGCCGCTCCTGGCCAACATCTACCTGCACTACGTGTTCGACCTGTGGGCTGCCCGCTGGAGACGGCAGAAGGCTAAGGGCGACATGATCATCATACGGTACGCCGACGACATTGTGGTCGGATTCCAGTATGAGAACGATGCCCGCCGCTTCCAGGATGAGATGCGAAAGCGACTGCAAGAGTTTGCGCTGTCGTTGCATCCGGAAAAGACCCGTCTCATCGAGTTTGGCCGCTTCGCAGCGGCCCAGCGGGGTAAGGTCGGGCTCGGCAAACCGGCAACCTTCAACTTCCTCGGCTTCACCTTCATCTGCAGCAAATCCCGTCGAGGTAAATTCGTCGTCAAGCGACGAACCAGACGGGACCGCATGCAGGCAAGATTGAAGGAGATAAAAGAGGAGTTGAGACGGCGACTGCACCAGCCTATTCCTGAACAAGGGAAGTGGCTGCGGCAGGTCGTCACCGGTTTCTTCAACTATCACGCCGTGCCGGACAATGGCGCGGCGCTGGCAGTATTCCGGCACTATGTCACTGATCTGTGGAGGCGGTCGCTCCGACGACGCAGCCAAAAGGATAAGCTGACATGGGTGCGGATGAAGAAGCTGGCTGACGACTGGCTCCCAAAACCGCTCATCCGTCATCCTCGGCCCAGCGATCGCTTCGCCGTTAAACACCTGAGGTAGGAGCCGTATGCGGGAATTCCCCACGTACGGATCTGTGCGGGGGGCGCTCAGTAATGGGCGTCCCTACCGCGATTTATAACTAAGCTTTCTTGGGAAAACACCTACGTCGGTGACGAGGTTGAACCGCCTATTGTGAGTTGAACGGACGCTGCAACGGTCCAGGTATCTGTCTGCTGACCCGTCATACAAATTTCCTTCAGCGACTTCCGGCAGCGGTGATCCTCCAGCCGCCTCGGCAGTGACTTCTGAACAGGGGCGCTATGGGCTGCTTTCTGCGTGGGAAGTCCCTACGGCTGACTGTCCGCTCCCGGCCCCATTTACGACATTCCGCCAAGACATTCATATTCTGTGTGAAGTTGCGTTCAGCACAGAAAAGTCCCTTGACGCTCAACCATACTGTTGCCTACCCGCACTTATATTACTATCAGTCACTTAAGGTTTTTGAGCTTCATAGATAAGAGCGGGTCCGAGGTTCAACCCGCTCAAGGCAAAGACGGCTGCTGCGGAGATCGTTTCCGCATCTACATGGACAATGTGGATCAGCTCTTTATCTGACGGGCTATGTAGCTTCCCAAACCTGATCCAGGATTTTTGCCGCAAGTGCCGCCTTCTCCTGCTGACGGCGTCCGGTGTGTCCTAGAAGGCGTAGCTGGCGTGCTCCCGTGACCCGGTCTGCTTGAGGATATGCGTTGCCAGAATATCCCGAAAGTTGTGCGGCCCTTGTGGCAGCAAACTCTTGATGGCTCCGCGCCCCGTATTGGGGTTGTCGACGCCATAGCGTTGGATCATAGGTCGGAGCGATAGATGGAGGGGGACGCTGCCGCGAAGGGCAGGGGTGTCTAAAAGGGCACAAGCCAAAGTTCGATGCAGCCGAAAATTCGCCGCTTGCGAGACGAAGGAGCCGGACCGACTAGAACCGCCAGCAGCTCGGGATCCGCGCGAGCGCTGCGCCTCCATGCGGTCGGTAAACGTGAATCGCCAAACCGTCAGCAAAATCAGCCCATTTATTCAAAATTGATGAATGTAAAATATAGTTCCGGCCAAACGACTTATTTATGCTTTGGAGAAAGTAATGAGCGATCACACAGTTAGGCGGCCATTATGGATTCAGATTACTGGTTACGGGTTTGCCGCGGTTATGTTTGCCAGTGCTGCAATCGGCGGCCTTGCCTGGCACGCGCAATCGACGATGAACGACACTGCGGTAAAAAGCAAAACCGCAAGCGACCTCGCCGTCATCCGGGCCGAAATGGCCGCCATTTCGAGATCGGCAGCAGCGCTTGCCTCCTCCGTCGCCAATGATCCCGGTACGGTACAAATGATCGCAAACGGCGACCGCGAGGGTCTGCTGACCAAATACCAGCCCGGCATGGCGGCGGTTGCCAAGGAAGGCGCTTTGCAAACCTTCACTTTCCTTGACGTGACCGGAACGGTCGTGGCCCGGTCGCATTCGCCTGCGAAATTCGGCGACATGATTATCGGCAGACGGCAGACGGTGGCTTCGGCGATAAACACCGGTAAACTCTCCGCTGGCATCGAACAAGGTCGCACGGCCATCAATACCAGCGCTACAGCGCCCGTGATCCGGGACGGCAAGGTCATCGGTGCGATCGACGTGGGCACAGAACTCAGCAACGCCTTCTTCGGCCCAATTGCCGACCGCCTCGGCGCGGAAATTGCCGTGGACGTGCTGGTAGAAGGCAAGGTGCAAACCCAGGCTTCGACGCAGGGGGACAAGAGCATTCTTGCGGAAGAGCAGATCAGGGCGGCCCTCGATGGCAAGCCGGTGACGGCGGGCGTTACACTCGACGGCCGCGACATGATCATCAACGCTATTCCCTTCAACAATTTTGGCGGCGCCAAGCTCGGCGTCATTGAACTTGCCACCGATGCAACGACGATTCTTGCCGATGGTCGTCAGTCGACGCTGAACTCGATTGGCGCTTCCGTTCTGGTGTCGCTGCTCTCGCTGTTCGGCTTCCTATTCTTCGCCCGTGCGCTGGGTGGAGCGATTTCCCGGCTGACCGGGACGATGACACGGCTCGCCACGGGCGATCTGTCGGCCAGTGTCGAAGGCGGTCGTCGCCCCGACGAAATTGGCGCAATGGCCCGCGCGGTCGACGTGTTCAAGGAAAACAGCTTAAAGGCGCGCGAGCTGGAGCGGCAGGCGGAAGAAAACCGCAGCCTCAGCGAAGAACAGCGTCAGCGCAGCGCCGAACAAGAGCGCAGCCGTTCGCAGGCCATGGCGGAAGCGACCAGCGGCCTTGCTACCGGCCTGAAGCATCTGTCCGAGGGCGACCTGACATACCAGCTCGACCGTGCATTCGTGGCCGACTTCGAACCGCTGCGCGCCGACTTCAATGCCGCCGTCAGCCAGTTGCGCGGCACGCTCATTTCGTTTGCGCAGGCCACCAGCTCGATCGACAGCGGCTCGCGTGAAGTCAGTCAGAGTGCCGACGATCTGGCCAAGCGGACAGAACAGCAGGCCGCCTCACTGGAGGAGACAGCCGCCGCCCTCGACCAGATCACTGTCAATGTCGCGAGCTCCTCCAAGCGAACCGAAGATGCCCGTACCGTCGCCATCCAGGCCAACGAAAGCGCCCGCCATTCTGGTGCTGTCGTTGCCAATGCCGTCGACGCGATGGGCCGCATTGAGCAGTCGTCGGGCCAGATCTCGAACATCATCGGCGTTATCGACGACATCGCCTTTCAGACCAATCTTCTGGCGCTGAACGCCGGCGTCGAGGCAGCCCGGGCCGGCGAAGCAGGCAAGGGTTTTGCTGTCGTCGCCCAAGAGGTGCGCGAACTTGCCCAGCGTTCCGCCAAAGCCGCCAAGGAGATCAAGGACCTGATCGGCAAGTCATCGGTGGAAGTCGGGACCGGAGTCAAGCTGGTTAGCGAAACCGGCGACGCGCTGCGCAAGATCGAGACCTATATCGTCACCATCAACCAGCACATGGATGCGATCGCCACATCCTCGCGCGAGCAGTCGGTCGGCCTGGCGGAGGTCAACACGGCCGTCAACCAGATGGACCAGGTGACGCAGCAGAATGCCGCGATGGTGGAAGAAGCCAATGCGGCCGGCGCTACGCTTGCCAACGAAGCCGGCCGCCTGCGCGAACTGATCAGCCAGTTCCAGCTCGGCCATGAACACGCGGTTTCGCGGCAGGACCCCGCGCCGCGCCGGGCAGCCCCGGTTACGGCAGTTTCCGGTCGCCCGTGGGCGTCGGCTTCAGCACGCTCGGTGCCGGCAGACTCGCCGGCACGCGGCATGGTCAGCAAGATCGCAAAGGCATTTGGCGGCGGGCAAAGCCGTGTTGCAGCAGCGCCATCGACGGACAGCTGGGAAGAGTTCTGATCGCTCCGACGATCCGGATTTGACTTCCAGAAGCGGGGATGCTCAGGCATCTCCGCATTTTTGATACGCCGTCATGCCTCGAAGAAATTCAGTCTTTTGATCGGAACTCTTCCAAGACTAAGCCACAGGTGCCGCTGATCTACCACTGAAGGCAGTGGTTTTCGTGCGGCCAAGCGCCCGTGCTGGCGATGCGGTGGGCGGCTCGTGTTTAAAACGGCGTCAACGGAGGGACTACGTCTGGAACGCTGTCCCTGGCCGACTTTTTACTGCGAAAGCAGTTCGTTTAAAGACGCCACTCCTTTGCTAGTCACCCGAATCTGAAGTTCGGCTCATTGTTTTTTGGCAGAATCGCTTGACGGAGGCGAGGATTTGGCCGGCGGATTTCACCCATCTGTATGGCTTGGGATTCTCGTTGTGCGTTGCGATAAACGCGTCGATGTCGGCTTCCAGTTCGGCGGTGGAACGATGGACACCGCGTTGCAATTGCTTGCGCGTCAGCTCTGCAAACCACCGCTCGACTTGATTGATCCAGGAGGCTGACGTTGGCGTGAAGTGAACATGCCAATGCGGGCGGCGTGCGAGCCAGGCCTTGATCCTCGGCGTCTTGTGGGTCGCATAGTTGTCCATCACCAAATGCACGTCCGGCCCCTTGGGCATCTCGGCGTCAATCCGCTTCAAGAAGTCGAGAAATTCGGTCGCCCTGTGACGTTTGTAGCACTGGCCGATTACCGCGCCAGTCGCAACGTCGAGCGCGGCGAACAGGGATGTCGTGCCGTTGCGGACATAGGTATGGGTGCGCCGCTCGGCGATGCCCGGCGCCATGGGCAGAACCGGCTGCTCGCGATCCAGTGCCTGGATTTGCGATTTCTCATCCACGCATAGCACGACTGCCCGATCAGGTGGCGACATGTAAAGGCCGACTATGTCTTGCACCTTATCAACGAACAGGGGATCGGAAGACAGCTTGAATGTCTCCGAACGATGCGGCTGCAAACCAAACGCGGTCCATATCCGACGGATGGTGGTGTGCGACAGCCCGCGGTCGGCTGCCATCGAACGGATAGACCAGTGCGTGGCATCCTTCGGGGTGGTGTTCAATGTCCGTTCGACGACCTCAGCTACCTGGGCGTCAGAGACGGTTCGTGGCCGACCTGCGCGATATTCGTCGGTCAGCCCGTCAATGCCACCCTGCACGAACCTGCGGCGCCACTTGCCAACCGTGTGCTCGTGGACGCCAAGGCGTTCGGCAACATCTTTGCTCTGCAAGCCCTGCGCGCACAGCAAAACTATCCGGCATCGATCCGACAGCGAGCGCGGCGCCTTGTGCCGACGCACCTGAGACTCAAGAAAATTTCTATCCTCGTCGCTCAGAGCGACAAAGCCCGCTTGCCTGCCGACCATCAATCAAACTCCCGCTGTTACAACAGAAGCAAAATAAAATGATGCCTACTTTAGTTCAACGTTACTCTGTTATTCGTGGACTCGTCGCCGAAGGCGTGTCCATCAAGGAGATCGCGCGCAGAACCGGGCACAGCCGAAAGCTGGTCCGCAGTGTCGTCCGTGGTCAGCGGACCGACATCTTTCGGGTGCGGCAAACCTCTCTCGAACCGCAGTTGCCTTGGCTGGAAGCGCAATGGGACGCCGGATTGCGAAACGGCGCTGAACTGTGGCGGCAGCTTCGGCTGGTTGGTTTCGGTGGAGGTCTCCGCGTTGTTACAGAATGGGCAACACGACGAAGGCGAGCCGAAAAAGCCGAAAACGGGCTCGGCCACGCGCCCGCAGCACGCACCGTCGTCCGCCTGATGACCCTTGAACGCAACAATTTGACCAAGGCTCAGACGATGACGGTCGCTGCGATCGAGGAGCGACTACCAGACCTTGTCGAGGCCAGAGATGTCGTGGAGAGCTTCCACGAAATGCTGCGGCGCTAGTCTAAAGATGATCTGGACACGTGGATCGACCGCGCCGCAACAAGCTTGGTCGCGTCATTTGCCAACGGCGTTATCCGCGACAGAGCAGCGGTTCAGAATGCAATCACTTCAATTTGGTTGAACGGCCAGACAGAGGGCCAAATCAACAAGCAAAACTCATCAAGCGCCAGATGTACGGGCGCGGGAAACTCAATTTGCTTGAGGCACGTATCGTCGGAGCAACGTGATGTCATCGAGATAGCGTCAGACCCCCGTTACTAAGCCGATTGACATACTGCGCGAAGGCCAGCGACTGGACCGAAACGCGATACGACATGGTCGACGCCTTGAAGGGCGGTCTTACGTCGAGAGATAGCGATAAATAGGCTGACAATCTTACGGCGGAGCTAAAGAAACACCTGGTGACTGGTAGCGGCCGCGTCCGTTGGAGCGACAACTCGATCTCGATCGATAGCGGGTATCAATAGGGTTTGTTACGCTCCACCCGAAGGCAAATTCGGATGATCACAATTCGATAGCCTTCGGTAGGTTGAGAACGAATGCACTCCCACGGCCAGGTCCGTCGCTCTGCACGGTGATGCTGCCCTCGTGAAGCTCTACAAGCTGCTTTACGAGTGCAAGCCCGATTCCGAGCCCTCCATGAGAATGTTCCCGGTGACCATCGACCTGAGCGAACATGGCGAAGATGGTCGTTGAAGCCTCCTGCGTCAGTCCAAGACCATTGTCCGAAACAGTTAGGCGGAAAGACTCGACGTCTTCTACGAGCTCGACGTAGATCTGACCGCCATCCGGCGTGTACTTGGCTGCGTTGTTCAAAAGATTAGCAAGGCATTGTGTAATTCGGACATTGTCTGCCATGGCGTCGCATGACCGCTCGGGAAGTTTAACGACTAGATTGTGGCCCTTCGCATCGATCGCTGGCCGGGTCATGTCGACAGCGGATTCGACTGCGTCCCGCAGGTCGAAGAAGGCCTTGCGAAGGACGATTTTGCCCTGCGTAATTCGCGATACATCTAGGAGATCATCCACCAGATGGCTGAGGTGAGTGATCTGCTCTTGCATCAGCTTTCCGATCTTTGCGGTCTGTTCTTCACAGTTAACTTTCTTCAGGAGCGAAAGGCCGCCTTGCAGAGCGGCGAGCGGGTTGCGGAGTTCATGAGCAAGTACGGCAAGGAACTGATCCTTGCGCTTGTCGGCAAGCTGTAGAGCCTGAGCCTGGGATTGCAGTAGATCCCGCTGCTCGGCGAGCGTCTGGCGCTGGCGGTAGACTTCCAGAAAAACATCCGCCTTGCTGCGAAGGATATGGGCTTCGATCGGCTTCTGGATGAAGTCGACGGCGCCGACCTCATAGCCTTGAAAGCGCCGCTCGGAGCTGTGCGCGCCGGCTGTAACGAAGATGATCGGTATGCGTTTGGTCCGCTCGTTGCCACGCATCAGTTCGGCAAGCTCGAAACCATTCAGGCCCGGCATCTGAACGTCGATCAGCGCCAGTGCAAAATCATGGTGCAGGCATAGCTCGAGCGCCTCGTCGCCCGACCTAGCCTTGACGAGTTCGAGATCAGGACGCCGGAGGAGCGCCTCAAGAGAGAGAAGGTTCTCGGGGAGATCGTCGACGAGCAGGAATTTGACCGGCGTGTTCATCAAGCGATACCTAGAAGATATGACGAAATATTTTGAAGAGAGAGGACGCGGGCTTGAGGGCACGCGGCAATAGCGGCCTCCGGCATCGCGCGTGCGTAAGCGCCAAGCGGTTGCTGGACGATCACGCCGCCGCCGGCCTTGGCTACTGCGGACAGCCCTTTCGCCCCATCGCTATTAGCACCCGTCAGAACAACGGCCAGAAGACCGTCACCCCACGCCTCGGCGGCGCTTTCAAACGCTACGTCGATTGACGGACGGGAAAACATCACTTCCTCGTCAGACGACAGCGCGATGGTCGCCCTGTCTTCGATCAACATGTGGTAATTAGGAGGGGCGAAGTATATTACTCCCGGTTCGATCGGTTCTTTGTCCTCGACCTCCACCGCTCGCAACTGGCACTTCGCATTGAAGATTTCGGCAAGTACGCTGCGTTTGTGAGGTGGCACGTGGACGACCACGAAAACCGGATATGGATACCCGGACGGAAGCGAGGGAAGGATTACGGACAGCGCTTCAAGCGCGCCAGCCGAAGCTCCGATAATGACAGCGCCGTGAGAGGTGTCGGTCATGCGCCGGTCCTCCTGTAGATCTTTTCCTCGCGCACGAAGTCCTGGAAAGCGTCCTCATGACGAGAAAACCGCAACGTCTCCTTGGAGCCCAGCCCGAGGAAACCGTTGCGCGGCAGCGCGTCCCTAAACAGCGAAACCGCGCGATCCTGGAGATCACGATCGAAATAAATCATGACGTTGCGGCAGGAGACAAATTGCATCTCGCCGAACACCTGGTCGGTGACGAGACTATGATCGGAGAAAACCACATTGCGTTTCAGGCTCTTGTCAAAGACACAGCGATTGTAACCAGATTGATAGTAGTCCGACAGGGATGTCTTACCTCCTGCCTGCTGATGGTTCTCAGTAAACAGGCGTAGCCGGTCCAGCTCGTAGACGCCGGCCTCCGCCTGGGCCAGTGCTTCCGGGTTGATATCTGTCGCGTAGAATAGGGTTCGCTCTTCCAGTCCCTCTTCGCGGAACAGGATGACGAAGGAGTACAGTTCCTCGCCGGTGCTGCATCCTGCGATCCAGATCTTCAAAGATGGATAAGTGCGCAGATGAGGTGCAACCTTTTCGCGAAACGCCCGGAAATAGCTCGGATCCCGAAACATCTCGCTGACCTGGACCGTGAGGTAGCGCAGCATTCGCGGCAACATGTCGGGATCGTGCAGAACGCGCTCCTGCATCGCGGAAATTGTCGCAAAGCCTAATTGCTCGCGCGCCTGACGCAGCCTTCGGCGGATCGATGACATCGCGTAGTTGCGGAAATCATAGTGGTAGCGATGATAGAGCGCCTCGAGCAAAAGCCTGATCTCGATGTCTTCTATCTTCTCGTAAGTCTCCGTCATTGAGGCATCCAGACACGGACAAGCGACAGGAGTTTCTCGACGTCTAGCGGCTTGGCCATATAGTCGTTGGCGCCGGCCTCGATACACCGCTTTTGGTCGTCGGGCATAGCTTTCGCCGTCAGCGTGATCACCGGTAGCTTCTTCCAGTTCGGATTGTTGCGGATGTGGCGGGTGGCGGTCAGCCCGTCCATCACCGGCATCATCACATCCATCAAAACCAGATCGATCCGGCCATCGGTGCTGGAAAGCGACCGGTCGAGCTTCTGCAACGCTTCCTCCCCGTTACGGGCGATCTCGATAATGGCGCCACGTGGCTCCAGAATGTTGGTCAGCGCGTAGATATTGCGCACGTCGTCCTCCACGACCAGAATACGTCGTCCCTCGAGCAAGGCGTCGCGATTCCTGGCCTTGCGGATCATCCTCTGCTGTTCGTCAGGAAGCTCGGAAACGACTTGGTGGAGGAAAAGTGTCACTTCGTCCAAAAGCCGTTCCGGCGACTTGGCTCCCTTGATAATGATCGATTTGGAAAAGCGCCGCAGGCTCTGCTCTTCCTCTGCGGAAAGGACCCGCCCGGTGTAGACGATCACCGGAGGGAAAGAATGGGCGCTGTCCTGACTGATCGTTTCGAGAAGCGCAAATCCCGAGGCGTCCGGCAGCGAGAGATCGAGCACCATGCAATCGAAGGTCTGTTCCTTCAGAAGCGCCAGGCATTCCGCCGCGGTGCCAGCACCGACAGTCTCCACATCTTGCGATCCGATCAGCTTGGAGACCGCCTCGCGCTGGATCTGGTTGTCCTCAACAATCAACACGCGGCGCACGTTCTGCGATATTTTTGCCTCCAGCGATTTCAAGACGTCCAGAAGTTCATCTCGCTGGACCGGCTTCATCGCATAACCGATGGCACCCAGCGACAGGGCACGTTCGGAATAATCCTCCGCAGATATGATGTGGATCGGGATATGGCGCGTACGAACGTCACGCTTTAGGCGATCAAGGACCGAGAGACCGGACTGGTCCGGTAGACCAACGTCCAGAACGATCGCGCTTGGCGCGTGCTGGCGGGCAAGTTCCAGTGCCTCTTGCGCCGTTCCCGCGACCAGGACCTGAAAGTTCAGCTCCCGCGCCAGATCACGCAGGATCATCGCGAAGGACTGGTCGTCCTCCACCACGAGAAGTTTACGTGTGGGGTCACCGCTCAGATGACGATCGTCGTCGACGATGCCATGCGAACGCGGCGAACGTTCTGTTGCAATGGGATTACTGGTGAGGGCAGGTGCTGTGGTGCCCGTAATGATAGCAGGTTCGGGCGCGCGAACGGCACTAGCCGAAAAGATCTTCGGGATGATCACGGTGAACGTACTTCCCGTACCTGGACGGCTTTGCAGATGCATCCTGCCGCCGAGCAGACGGACCAGTTCTCGCGAGATCGAAAGCCCGAGGCCCGTTCCGCCGAACTTTCGACTGATCGTGCTGTCTGCCTGATGGAAGGCCTCGAAGATGTTGCGCTGCTGGTCCTCGGCAATTCCAATTCCGGTATCGACCACGGAGATCGCAATCTGCGCATCACCGGCAGGGCGGACAAGGAGCGATACCTGCCCCTCTGCGGTGAACTTGACGGCATTTGCCAGAAGGTTCTTGAGGACCTGCTCGAGGCGTTGTGGATCCGTCTCGATGACCGATGGGACGTCCGGGGCGACTTCGATCGAGAGGTTCAGTCCCTTTTGGGCAGCGAGCGGATCGAACAACTGCCGAAGTCCATCGACAGTCCGGTTGATGGCAACTGGCTCCGGACTGACCTCCACATGGCCGGCCTCGATCTTCGAAAGATCAAGGATATCGTTGATGAGGTTCAGCAGGTCGTTCCCCGAAGACTGTATCGTCTGTGCGAACTTGACCTGTTCCGCCGTCAAATTCTCGTCGGCGTTGTCCGCCAAGAGCTTGGCAAGGATCAGCGAAGAGTTCAGCGGGGTACGCAGTTCGTGTGACATGTTGGCCAGAAAATCTGATTTGTAGCGGCTGGCACGCTCCACTTCTTGTGCCTGCAATCTGACGGCGTCGTTCGCTTTTTCAAGGTCGTCCTTCTGTCGCTCAAGCTCCTGTGCCTGCTCCTCGAGCTGGGAATTCGTCTGCTCCAGTTCCACCTGCTGCTGTTCCAGACGGGCCTGAGATTCCTTCAGCGCCCTACTCTGCTCTTCCAGTTCCTCGTTGGATACTCGCAGTTCTTCGCCCTGGACCTGAAGCTCTTCCGTCTGCCGCTGCGTCTCGTGGAGCAGTGTTCGTAGCTGTGTACGGAATTCGGCTGAGCGAATGGATGCCGCGATCGTGTTGGACGACCGCTCGAGGAGGGCGAGAACGTGATCGCCGACCGGGTGAAGAAAGCCCAGTTCGAATACCGCCTTGACCTCGCCGTCCACCATCGCCGGCGCCAGCGTCAGGTAGCGGGGCTTCTGTTGGCCGAGGCTGGAGCCAAAACTGATATAGCCGTCAGGAAGCTCACCTACCGTGACAGGACGGTGATCTCGAAGAACATGACCGAACAGACTATCGCTTTCTTCGAACCGCTCTGGAATAACTGTACCTGCAGGAACACCATGAACGGCTGTAAGAGCGTATCGCGCTCCATCCCTCACATAAAGCGAGCCTGCAACGGCACCCAGGTAGCTTGTGAGAAAGCGCAATATGTTCTGTCCAAGCTCTTGCGTAGACTGTTCCCCGATTACAACCGGTCCAAGACCGACCTGCGCTTCCTGCTGCCACTGCTCGTTCTTGCGTGCCAAGGTGGCACGGCGCATCAGGCCACCGATGACCAGCGTCAGGAGGATGCCAAGAAAGCCCGTCAACAGGCTCGTGGCGAATGCAACGACGTAGGCCCTGTTCATCTCCGCGACACGCTGGGTACGCACGTCGGTTTCTGCATTGCGGATTTCTGATACGAGTGTGCGGATCGCGTCCATGTCGAACTTACCGCGGTCCTTATTAACGAGCGCGAGGGCCGCAGCAGGGCCGGCGGTTCGGTAGGTTCGAAGCGTTTCGTCGAGCTCGGCTAACTTTGAGGAAACGGAGTTACGGAGATCTTCTAACCGATAGCTTTGCGCGGTGTCCGTTGTGATCAAGCTCTCGACCCGCGCAAGCCGCGCCTGTATCTGCGCAACGGCCCGCTGATACGGCTGCAGGTACTGCTCTTTGCCGGTCAGCAAATACCCACGCTGACCTGTCTCGGCATCCTGGACATCAGACAGGAGAAGGTCGATCGAGACAATGACCTGATGGGTCTTGACTACGCTTTCGTTGCTCGTCCTCAACGTTTGCGTAGTGTAAACCGCAACGGCGGCACTGATGACGAAGAACGCCAAGGCAGTGGATAGACCGAAGGCCAAAGACTTATCCAGCCCAAGACCACCTATCTTGGTCACAGCAGCACTTTTCCTATGCATCTCTTCTCACACAATTTTCGAAGCGGAAGTTGTATGCGCATGAGCCATGACGACGGGAATCATGCAAGCGTCGAATCTGACTTCTCAGTTGGTTCGCCGCAGATATTACTCATTCTAACAGAGATTCATGAGGGCCGCCCGGGCCGCCACGGGCGAAATCGTACCGCAACATAAAATGGACTTTCAACTGGATCGCCGTTTGCCGCGTGTTGCAACCAAAAATCGCCGACACGGAACATATCGCAATCCGCCGGGTTTGCTTCCCGACCTCGAGGCGTGACCATGACAGACCAAGACGAAACCACAATCCAGATCGTCGAAGAGAGTGTCAGCGTCGGCAAGGAACGCGTCGCGACGGGACGTGTCCGTGTCTCCACTTCCAGCTCGGAAGTAGACGAGCTAGCGCAGGCCACTTTGTATGGCACGCGCGTCGAGGTCACGCCGGAGCGCATAGATCTTGAGATCGATGCGATCCCCGAAACCAGGGTTGAAGGCGATACCACGATCATTCCCGTCCTCGAGGAGATCGTCGTTATTGAGAAGCGTCTAGTCCTTATAGAAGAAATCCGCATCCGCCAAATCGTGACTTCGGAAGACGTCTCCGTCCCGGTAACCGTTCGAAAGCAGACCGCCACCGTCGAGCGTATCGACGAATAGCATAGGAGGAAACCCCATGGCCTACATTGACCAGAACACCGTGCCATCCCATTCCAATACGATCACCGCCTTCTTCCACGACCGTTCTGAAGCAGACCGCGCGATCGAAGGACTGAGCGAAGCGGGTATTCCCCGCTCCGCAATCAAGATGATCGCCGACGGCAGTGAGACAACCACGACGACGCACGAGAGCAAAGGCTTCTGGGCTGCGCTTGGTAGTTTTTCCTCGCTGACGATGACCGCAACACCTACGCCGAGTCAAAACGGTGGTGGCGTAGAAGGGCTTTCCGCAATGCTGTCGATACCAGAGTCTGAAATTGTAAAGCTTCTTTTCGGGCTCGTGACGGTTGCCGTGCCGTCTTCAACAAATACGACCTTAACTCCCGGACGAGGCACTCTGAGGCTCGTCAAGATAAGTCGGCAGAAATTGTTCTTAGTCGAGCGGATGACGACTGATTGGCGCCTTGCGTAGTGTCTAATTCATCCCTATATTGGGATGGATTGATGAAGGAGTCATGCTTGTCCCAAATCCAGAATTTCACGCTGAGCGAAGCAGGGTATGTCCTGGGCAGAACCCCAGCGATGCTCAACAAGGCGGTTGACACAGGTGTCATTCACGCCCGGCAAAAGAAGGTGGGGAACATGGTTCAAAGGCTCCTTGGCCCGGCCGAACTGCGCTTCCTGCGGCTTGCAGATGAACTCGACAAGGACCTGACGCCAGCAGGGCGGCGCCGGCTCTATGGTGCCTTGCGCAAATTGCCCGATGATGCTCACAAACTCCAGCTCGGTAGGCTTGAACTGGATCTTGCGCAAATCGATACCGATCTTAAAGTCCGAATGGCGAGACTTGAGGCCGTCAGAGACAGGATTGAGAGAAAGGGCGATCGGGGTGAGGCGGTTGTTCGTGGAACGACTATTTCGGCGCACTTGATTGCCGCTTTGACGCGCGCCGAGGGTGTCGATGTGGTCCTTAAAGATTTTCCTTCCCTTACGCGGGATCAGGTCGAAGCTGCAGTCGAGTATGCGAAGGCTTACCCGAAGCGCGGGCGTCCCTATCCAACGAAGAGCCTGAAGAGCACTTTGGCCGATTTGGCTGATGCTGGTGCATTCGATGATGACGGTGACCCTGGTGAAGTCGCACCAAGGGCCATTCCGTGACGCTTTATCTGCTCGATGAAAATGTTCTCCGTGAACTCAAGCACGGCGGGCACAAGAATGTGCATCAATGGATCGCGACGGTCGATGACACGGATCTTCGGCTGAGTGTCGCGACGCTATTCGAAAAGCGTCGGGGAGCCGAAGCCTTGATGAAACGTGAACCGGAACGTGCCCAGAGAATCCTTGACGCCATCGAGATGCTCGAAAAATCGTTCTCTGATCGCATCATTCCGATCGACGGGCCGGTTGTCGCCGAATGGACGCGCCTTCTCGGAAGTAAGAACAAGGACCGATGGGACGTTGCACTGGCCGCGACCGCACGCGTCCACGGGCTCGTGGTGGTGACGCGAAACGTCTCCGATTTTACGGGGCGTGGTGTTCGAATCCTCAATCCGTTCAAGTCACCCCCGGAAGTGTTGGATATTTAGGCGACCGCTCCGACGCGCAACGTTTCTTTCGGGGTTACGGGTTGGTTTGCATCTTCGCTTCGAGCGTGAGGCCCAGCGCGGAAATGACCTTGAGTATTGACACCAGTTCCGGATTGCCATCTTTTCCGAGCGCCCTGTAAAGGCTTTCTCTAGCTAACCCTGTTTCTTTCGCTATCTGCGTCATTCCTCCCTTTTTCGCACGGGCAAGATGGCCCAACGCGTCGATAAATGAGGAGGGGTCGCCAGAGGCCAGGGCAGCATTCACATTGGCAGCTGGATCCCCGACCGGTGGAAGGCCTGTGGTGGTGGAGTCCTTCACCGGCTCAACGTCTCGAACCGTTTCCAGCAGATCGGCTTGCGCGCTTGATTCCTCTACTTCCCATTCGTCAGAAGTCGCGCGGTCGCGTAAATTTTCGCGGAGGTCAGCGCTACATTTGGCTAGAAACGCGCTCCATTGTTCTCCGGTTTTAAATGTTACCGGTGACTTCTCAGGAACGTTCAAAAGGACAGCTTTTTTCCCAGCCTTGATTAGGCGCAGGACGTTCAAGACCGTGCCAGGGCTCTTGCCGTCCCAGATCATGAATCCGAAATCGGCCTCTCGGGCCATCTCGCGGTCCTTCGCCGCATAAAACTGGAAGCCCTTCACGTGCTTAGGCGGCGTGATATTTTGCGTTCGCCATTCACCGAGATTATTGCGAGGTTTGTCGCCGGAGCAGGATACGGTCACCTTTTCATAGGCTGCGTCTGAAAAGTGCTTTTGGACTGCTTTGTCCGCACCATTCGCGTCGCCGACAACTACGTGATGCGCATTCTCAATGATATTGTTTAATCGCTCTTTCGCTTGAGCAGGCAGCCGCGAAATGTGTCGCGAGCCACCGATGAAGACGGTGTTCAATGGTTGCTCCGTGTCTTGGTTATCGTGAGGACGCGTACACTCGATGCTTGGCCTTGTCCGAGCAGGACTTTGGTGATCTCGTTTAGCGTGGTGCCGGATCGGAAAACATCGTCGAATAGAAGAATGTTTTTCCCAGCTGTATACCGGGGGTCAACAGCGTAAAGACCGCACGCTAGGTCTTTGCGCTTCGCCGGATCATTCTCATTTTTCAGCTGAGCCGTTGGGCGAGTGGTGGCGACGCATTTTATGACGGGGATCTGGACGCTTGCGCCAATCCCGTCTGCCAGAACGTACACAGGCTGGACAGCGCGGGGGGTGACGGAGGCGCGGGGATAAGAATGTCAAATTTTGCGCGGTGAGGCTGGATGAAGGCGGCCGCGGCTTCGATGATACCCTGCGCCGCCCCTTGGTTGTTCTTATACTTCAACTAGGTGTTTAGTCCCGGCATTTGATGGATCGGATCAATGATGAAACGATCCGGCTCCAAAGTCCATCGTTTACAAATGAATTCGTAGGGCGTGAGGCCTTTTAGGGTCTTGAGCCTTCGCCCGAAATTATAGGCATCAATGAAGTCGGCGAGATGCCTTTTGAGTTGGTCGTGATCGTCGTAGTAGAAACGCTTGACGGTCGCTTCCTTGATCGTCCGGTTCATCCGCTCGACCTGCCCATTGGTCCATGGGTGCTTCAGCTTGGTCAGACGATGCTCAATGCCGTTCTCGTCACAGACCCGGTCGAAGATGTGATGGAAGGCGTAGAGATCGCAGGCCCGATTGGTGAACTGAATGCCGTTGTCCGTCAGAACCGTATGGATGGCATAGGGCACAGCCTTGACCAGATTGCGCAGGAATTGGGCTGCATTCATCTTTCCGGCTTTGGCGTAAAGCTCGACGAAGGCAAACTTGGACGTTCTATCAATGGCCACAAACAGATAGAGCTTGCCCTCAGCGGTCTGGACTTCAGCGATATCGATGTGAAAGTAGCCAATGGGGTAACTCTTGAACTTCTTTTTTGGCTCCTTGTCGCCCTCGACTTCCGGCAGTCGTGAAATGTCATGGCGCTGTAGGCATCGATGTAAGGACGAGCGCGTCAGATGCGGGATTGTTGGCTGAAGGGCATAAAGGCAATCATCCAAAGGTAGAAGCGTGTGCCTGCGGAAGGCGACAATCACGGCCTCCTCCTCGAGGCTCAAGACTGTCGAATGCGGTTCCTTCGGCCCGGTCGCCAAATCGGCAACCGATGTGCGCTTCTTCCACTTGGCAACGGTCTTCGGGTTGATCCCATACCGCTTTGAGAGCGCTCTCAGGCTCTCTTGACTATTTTGTATTGCTCGACGGATTGCCTCTGTCGTTGTGGCGCGACCGTGTAGAACCTGGCCCATAGTGCTTCCTTCCATTCGAGGGAAAATAATGCACCATTAAAGTCCGGGATCAAACACCCATGCCTGCCTTTGCTTTGCAAATGCTCTGATCGCGTTGGTATCGTAGGCCTTGTCCGCCAGCAGGATCGCACCCTTGGAGATTGTCTGTAACAATGGTTCTGCCATGCGACCATCATGGGCTTGACCGGCTGTGAGTGCGAGACGGATCGGTCGGCCATCGGCATCGACAACGGCGTGGATTTTGGTGGTCAAGCCGCCACGGGAACGTCCCATGCAGCCATCGTGTTGATCCCCCTTTTTCCCGTGGCCGCATGTTGATGAACACGGACACAGGAGCTGTCGATCATAACGATATCGCCGTCGAAAGCCTTGGAAATCTCGCCCAAAACATGATCCCAGACACCCGCCTTTCGCCATCGCACGAACCGGTTGTAGCAGGTTGTATATGGACCATATCGATCAGGAACGTCTGCCCAGGGTGAACCTGTCCGAAACCGCCACAAGATGCCGTTGATCACCCGCCGGTCGTCAACCCGTGGCACCCCACGCGGCTTGTTGGGCAACAAGGGCTGGATGACAGTCCATTCGAAATCGGTGAGATCAAACCGGCGACGGGTCATGAGAGGCCTCCAAATCAAGGCCTCAGTGAATCAAAATCAGGCCGATTTGCAAACCCGGTTTATGAGTGTGCGGCCTAATAGAGAAAGTCTGCAATAGAGGGCCTCACAGTATCGAATTGCATATGACCAGCTTCATTGTAACCAACTGGCGTGCTGCTGGTCGTATGGAGATCGAGCGCCACGCCAGACTGCCAGTTGACGTTTATTTCTTGCCAATGAATCTCGACCGCCATTCTGCCCTCAGTTGCGATGTATGTAGCCTATGGGTTACATCTCTGCAAGGGCCTTGATCTTATATGGCTCGACCGATCAAGGTGATCCAGTCATAAGAAGCCGGAATTGTACGCGCAACACGCGTTGCGGAGCGGAGCTGATGGCGATGTCCGAAAAGAGCGTATTCCAGGAAACCTATATACGGGCGGCAGGAGCAACAGCCTTTATCGCTGTGGTCAATACGAACGGTGATGAAGGGATTGGTTCGGCATTCCATATCGGCGAAGGTATATTCGTCACGGCTCGGCATGTGATCGATGGCGTTACCATCAAAGAAATTGCGACCACAAAGTCCGCACACCTGAGCGAAGAAACTGGCGGGAAGGCTGCCCCGCCGCGATGGCTTGAGATCATCGATGGACCCTATTACGGACCGGATGAACTAGACGTCGCAGTCTTCCGCGTCGACCTCGGTGAAACGCCGTTGCCTGCGATCACGGTCAGCCAGCACACGGACTATTCCCTCGAAGAGAATGACCTTATCCTATCAGACGTACTTGTTATTGGTTATCCTCCGATTCCATTCACAACTGTGCCAACCCAAGTTGTAACGCTGGGACAGATAAACGCTGTTGTGCGCGTTCATCATTCGAAGATCCTGCACTTCATCGCATCTGCTACAGCCCGTGGCGGCTTCAGCGGTGGTGTGGTGCTCGACAAGTCAGGCATCGCGCTTGCTTTGGTTACCGAAAGTCTCGGTAAAAGCGATATGCCCGTAAAAACGGGATATATGAGCCTGTTGTCGATCGAGCCCGCGGTGGATCTGGCGGCCGAGAAGTTTGGCTTCAGCACGCACGGCAGCTATCCCGGTCGATACAGTGACACGCTGTTCGCTGTGAAATTCTCAAACCCCAGCGCTCGTCCGCTCAGCTCGTTCATCTATGACGCGAGCCTCTATGTCTATGACGACAATCGCGATGTATTTGTAGAGCTCAATTGCGCCGATGAGCAGCTGTCAACGGAGGCGCTTGCCACGTTCAATGAGATCAATCCTCTTCGCCGCCAGCAGGTAGATGAGCAATGCGCGCTCTATACCCCTGTCGACAATCCGCCGGCACGCCTGTTGTGCGAGGCCGGAGAAGCGGTTGCGGCGCTTTTTATCAGGTCCGGCTACAAGATGATGGCATCGGAACGTAGTCAATGGCAGATCAGAGATTGACCTTCAGCATCTAAGATCGGCTGAACTCGTAGGTCTGGAGCACGATTGCAGTCAGCGCTTGAAACGTGGCGTCCAGCTTTCGATCAGCTCCTGCTCCTCGTCGTGTTCGTCAGGCTCGAGGTCCTGCCCGATCTTTGTAGACGTGAGAATGGTTAATATCTTTCCGTAGGTGCCGAGACTAAGGGACTCTTCCTTTACCGTCTCCCGTGTGGCGCCTCCGAGCCACTCCCGAACATCGACCTCGTCCTTGACCCGCTCACCGGCGGCGACGCGTCTCGGATCAGAAGCGAGCGCGGCTGTCACCGTGCCCAGCGGCAGCCTGATACCTTTTCGAAGCCAGTCAAGCTTTGGAAGAGATTTCATGGCCTCGGACATGAAGCAGTAATCAATGACACCGGCGGTGCTCATGATCACGGCGGTAGCAGCATCGCCGACTTCTGCATACCGGATCGCCGCGGCCGTCCTTGAGGCTATACAGAGATCGGCGACGGCTTCGATTGCTGCCAGGCCGGGCTCCCGGCGGTTAATTTCCTTGCGGAACGGCTGTTCCGGCATCAGCAAGCCAGCAGCGAAATGGTCGGCTTCGAGCTCATAGGGGTCATTCGTGACGAAGCCGCCGCGAGAAACGTGAATGCCGTTCTGAATAACCTGATCCACGTGACCCGGAAGAAAATAATGGCCAAGCTCGTGAGCCACGCTAAAACGTTGAAAGCCTTGGCTGCGGATATGGGTCGCGTAGACAATGCCGAAATTGTTTCCGTGCCGGAGAAGCATCCCTGACACACCGTCAACTTTCTCGGGCTTACCCTCCACCACGATGTCGCGGCTTGCGGCGATTGCAAAAGGATCAACCGGAAGAGACAGGAGTTCCTCCTCCTTGAGCAAAGCCTCAGCAGCTTGCCTCGCCATTTTGAGGCTGAATACCTTACTCATTCACGAGAGCCCTTTTTCTCAGCCGCGCGTCGCGCGAGCATCTGCAGGAAGTCTTTCGCAATTTCTCGGTCATTTCCTGTCAGCTTGCTCATGTCGCGGAACAGCGGGTCGCCATCCTTCGCAAGCTCTGGCTCTTCGGATCGCCCCAGCAGGTAGTCGGTCGTAATCTCGAGAGCGTTTGCTAGTCGGCGCAGTGAGTCGAACGACGGTTTGCGCGTACCTGTCTCAAAATGAGCGATGGAGCTTGCTGGCATCCCCGCTTTTTTTGCGAGTTCATCCTGATTGTAACCCCTTAGAATCCGGGCACTTTTCAGCCGTTTCTGGAAAATTTGCGACGGGTTCTTTTCTTCTGGCATGTCTACTCCGGCATATAAATATTGACGAACTGTAAACTAAATCATATATGGTTAGACGGTTATCTCATGTCGAACACGACAAGTCCAAGAGAAAGAACCGATGGTGGCCGGTAGTTCAAATGAAGTTGCAGGTAACGCGTCGCCAGAAGAAGCGGACGTTTCGTCGCTCAAGCGCCCGTTCCGCGTTCTTAGCCTCGACGGTGGCGGGATGCGCGGGATCTACACCGCTGCGTTTCTCGCGCGACTTACTGATCAGTTCGCGCGCATTCGCGGGACAACCGCGCTCGATCTCGGCGCAGGCTTCGATCTCATCACTGGTACCAGCACTGGTGCAATCGTCGGATGCGCCCTGGCTGTCGGACGTCCGATGCAAGAGGTCGTCAGCCTTTATCGCGATCACGGACCGAAAATCTTTCCCCATCGCATTACTGGAAAGCGCAGCGCGCTCTTTCGCGCGGGACGCGGCAGCACCTACGTGCGCCAAGGTGATAAAGCACTGCGCGAAGCGCTGACAGGTGTTCTTGGCGCCAAGACGATGCTCGATATCTTCCAGGTGCGCAATATATCCCTGTCCATCCCCGCGGTTCTGATGAGCACGCATCGGGCATGGGTTTTCAAAAAGACGCCCCGTAGCGGGGTGCGCGACGACCTTTATCCTCTTGTCGACGTCTGCATGGCGACAAGTGCCGCGCCCATCTACCGGTCGCTTGCTGCTATCGATGATCCCAATTCGTCTGGCGGGCCGAAGCAGGTTTTCGCCGATGGCGGACTCTGGGCCAACAACCCCATCATGGTTGGTCTCGTCGATGCCCTAACCATTGCCGGACCCGATCAGCCGATAGAAATTTACTCGCTCGGGACCTGCCCGCGTCCCGAGGGCGATCATCTCGATGAGGAATCGGCTCATCGATCGATGCTGGACTGGTCGCTTGGAGCCGACGTCGCTCCGTTGAGCATTTCCGCACAGGAATTTGCATTCGATAATATGGCGCGCCTGCTCGCCAATGCGATGAGCGACTGCGGGCGCTCGATCCGGCGTGTCAGGTTCCCGAACAAGGCAGTGCCCGCGAGCATGATGCCTTATCTCGCTTTGGACGATACCCGTCCTGAGGCGATGGATCGGCTTGTTCATCAGGCTCACACGGATGCGGATTTGACGAAAAGTGCCTGCGACGATCGCAACAACCCGGAGGGGGCAATAATCTCGCGTCTCATGAATGATCTGCCGGGTATGCCGGTATCGGGTGTTGTGTGGCCGACTGATGATGGCCGGAAAGGATAAAGCATGTTCGACTGTTCAAAAGATGTCCGGGCCTACCACGACCAGGATGTGACCTTACCGCAGACCGAGCAGGACAAGATGCGCAATCGGCGTGACGCCAACCGCACGCGTTTGCGCAATGGCTTGCAGAAGGCAAACAAGCCCAGCCCTCTGGAATTCGTCAAGCAGGGCAGTTACGCAATGAAGACGATGGTCCGTGACCCGGACAATGACTACGACATCGATGACGGCGTTTATTTCTACAAGGAGGATCTTGTAGGAGAGCGCGGCGCCGAGATGACGTCTCTGCAAACGCGTTGGATGGTGCGCGATGCAGTTGACGATGGCAAATTCAAGCGGGCACCAGAGGTTCGTTCGAACTGCGTCCGCATCTTCTACGAAGCGGGCTATCACGTCGATCTTCCCGTCTATCGTCGCGTCACGACGTCCACGATCTTCGGAGACGTATACCACTACGAGTTGGCTGCAAGCAGCGGCTGGAAGCGATCCGACGCACGCGACGTCTCGGCCTGGTACGAAGATGAGCGTTCGAATTCTTCAGATGGCCGTCAGCTGCGCCGCATCAATCGCGACCTCAAGAAGTTCGCACGTAGCCGTTTCAGCTGGCGTTCATCGATCTTGAGCGGTTTCGGCATTACCGTCCTTTTGACTGAGCGCTACCAATATTCCACCCGTGAAGACAAGGCGCTCTACGACACGATGGTGTCGATCCGAAACAGGCTCGATTGGAACCTGCAGATCGCCCATCCGGTAACGCCGGACAGCTACATCACTAACGGAAATGATGACGCGCGCGCCAGATTTTTCCGCGACAAGCTGACCGATGCGATCGATATGCTCGCGCCGCTGTTCGACGCTGACTGCACCCGTGAGAAGGCCCTGAAATGTTGGGACAAGGTCTTTGCAACGACCTTTTTCAGTGAACGGCTGGAGGAAGAGAAACGGGCCAATGCATTTGCACCGGCGATCATCGGTTCAGCTGCTCTTCTCGATCAGGCAGCTGCTGCTGCCGCTGCGGTGAGCAGCGCAGGTGGCGGACGCCATGCATGACTTTAATCCATCGCTTGAATGGCGACAGGCCGCGCTTCAGCTCGAGGCGCGGCTGAGGGACCTTCTCGGTCAAGCGCCAGAGCGGTTGGACGGTCACACGATTTCGGCCTCCTATCCCAAACGGAACTGGGCGGCTGCATGGAGAGCGAGCATTACGTTTAGCGACGGCAAGACACGGCGTATCGATGTTGTTGCGACGGCGGCATTTCCGAGAATCCCCGTTCGGACCGCGCTGGTAGATCATCCCGAAGCACTGACGTGGCCGCATGTAGAGGGTGATGGGATACTTTGCTTGTTACCGAATATGTCGGAGGTCGATCCCGACGACCCAACGGCCGTCGCAGAAAACCTCCTGATCCGGTCGGTTGGTCTGATCGAGGAGCTGTTGCAGGGCGATATCGTCGAACGGGACTTCAAGGAAGAGTTTCTGACTTACTGGGCCTACAAGACCCATTTCGATGGAAGCCGACTGTTCAGCCTGATCCCCCCGATACCTCCATCGCGCTCCGTCTGCGTTTGGAAAGGTGAGGGCGTCACTGTCGTCGGCGAAAACGAGGAGGCGCTCCTGACATGGGTTGCGCGGCGATATGGAGAAGGCGCAACGGGCAATATGGCGCAAGGCGCATTCCTCTGGATGAAAACTCCACCGCTTCCTGCACAGTATCCGAACACGGCAGCCAACCTGTATTCTCTGGCGGCAAAATTAGGACCCGATTCCGTTAAGGCGCTCGAGGATGCCGCCCGCCAAATACCTGAAGAAATTGTCACGGTCGTTGGCGCCGAAGGCCGTGGAGGCGCCGGCCTTATTGCCGTTCGGGCATTGAATCCGAAGTTTGCACGTAGCCCACCATCACCGGTCGCTGAGCCAGTGACGAAGGGATTTCGCGCTGGCAACGCTCCGCCAACATTAATCAGTCAGCGATTTTTCGGGAGGACACCTGTGGTGAGATCGTCAGTGCAGCGCGCCGATGCAGCCTGGATACACGGACGAGGGCAGGATCCCCGAACCGTGCGACTTCTCTCCTCCACTGTTGTGGTCATCGGTTGCGGTTCAGTCGGCGCGCCCGTCGCCTGCTCGCTGGCGCAAGCTGGCGTCGGCCATCTCGTTCTTGTCGATCTCGACGAGTTGAGCTGGCCGAATGTCGGTCGCCACCCTCTGGGGGCGACTGCGATTGGCAAGAACAAGGCGATTGCACTGGCTGAGCGCTTGCAGATGGATTACCCCCATCTTCTTATCGAAAGCCGGTCATGTGGCATGAGCGCGCTCCTTCAGTTGGACACCGAATTGCTCGCCGGGGCCGATCTTATCATCTCGGCGACGGGCAGCTGGGCGGCGGAGCATGCTTTGAACGACTGGCATATCGAGCAAGGCAGGAAAAAGCCAGTCCTCTATTGCTGGACTGAATCGCACGCCTGCGCAGGACATGCCGTTGCAATAGCCGAACACGGCGGATGCCTGCAATGCCATCTCGGCCGTACCGGTACCCCGGATTTTAAAGTGGTGGATTGGCCAGACGGTCTTGGCCAAAACAGGGAAGAGCCGGCATGCGGCGCGCATTTCCAGCCTTACGGCCCTGTTGAGCTTTCCTTTGTGAACGCTATGGCCAGCGACATGGCGCTCGAATGCTTGCTTGACGCGCCTAGCACGTCAGCCCATCGGATCTTTGCTGCCCCGCATAAGCGCATTGGGATGCTGGGCGGGGTCTACACTGCTGACTGGTGTTCCAAATTCGGTACAAAAGATGGGGATGGTAGGGTAGTCGATCGTCACTGGAGCGTACGCGGTTGCGCTGCTTGCCGCCGAGCGCCTTCTGATAAATAATCATGATATCCAGAACGTTGAGCCTCTGGCTGACTTTTCTCTGTGGGTAAGGGAAATCAGGCAGGGCAGGCTGCGGTAGCAATCAAACGCCTTCTTGTTTTGCGAAAGCCGGGAAATGACAGATCGCGTTGTACATACCAGCCGGGGCAAGTGGTCTTCACCAGGAATTCCGCATAAGGGGTGGACTTGCGTAGGCATCGACGATCTTGAAGCACCGTTGCAGGAATGTGAAATGTGCGAAAGCGTTGATGTTCGCTACGTACACTACATGGAGCATCCGAACTATCCGGAGACACTTGCTGTAGGTTGCGTATGTGCAGAACACATGGAAGGCGACTACGTCAGGCCAAAGCAGCGAGAGACGGGGATGCGGCTGATCGCCCGCCGGCGCAAATCCTGGGCCGGGAAGAAGTGGCGGGTTTCGCAACTAGGCAATCATTTCGTCAACACTGAAGGCTTTAATCTTACTGTCTTTGAACGCGGTGAAGGATTTGGGATCTCTGTCGCGCGTCGCGGGACGGATAAGCGTCAGATTGGTAGGAAGAATTATCCGAGCCAAGAAGGGGCTAAAGCTGCCGCACTAAGCGCGCTCCTATGGGCGAAAACGCACTTGTGATGGCGCCGCAAGAGTCTAACGATCGCCCATAGAAGATGTCCCTTCCGGCAATTCGCGGCGTAAGCACCTCATGGGTTGCCCTGTATCACTGCGCAGCTTGATCTCAGGGCGGCTGTGACTAGAATGGGGCCTACCGGGGCGACAGAAACAAACTGAGTTATTGAATTCCAACATATGCAATCATGCCGGGTTGTGGGGCCGCGCGACCTGCTCCAGGAAGACGCGCGCCGTCAACCCGTCGCGACACACCGATGCCTAGCAACGCGGCTTGATCTCCTTGACGCGCAGATTGTTAGTGCTGCCGCTCGTCGCGAAGGGAAAGCCCGCGACGATCACGATATTGTCGGACGGACGCGCCATGTTCGCGGCGACCGCCGTGCGTTCGGCAAAATCCACCGATCGCTCGTAATCGAAGACACCGTCAAGCCGGGTACTGGTTACGCCCCACATCAAGCCCATTCGTCGCGCTACATCCGCCGCCTGCGTCACACCGAGGATAGGCATTGACGGACGAGCTCGTGAAATTCGAGACGCCGTCGTGCCGCTGACCGTGAAGGCAAGGATGAGCGGCGCGTTCAGTGTAGTTCCCACACTGGCTGCGGCGTGGGCCACAGCATGCGACGGCGTCTTCTCGATTTCCGGGTCGGTGGCCTCGAGGATGGGGCGATAGAGCTTGTGCCTCTCGGTCTTCTCGATGATCCGGACCATCATGGCGACCGCCTCGACCGGGTAAGCGCCCGTCGCGGATTCGGCCGACAGCATCACGGCGTCCGCTCCATCATAGATCGCGCCGGCCACGTCGGATGCCTCGGCCCTCGTCGGCGTCGGCGAGGATACCATCGAGTCCAGCATCTGCGTCGCGACGATGACGGGTTTCGCCGCCATCCTGCAGGCGCGAATGATTTCCTTCTGCCTGCCGGGAACGTCTTCCGGTGGGATCTCGACACCGAGATCGCCACGGGCCACCATTATGGCGTCGGACAGCCGGACGATGTCTTCAATTTCGTCGAGAGCCGACGGCTTTTCGATCTTTGCAACAAGGCCGGCACGGTCGCCGACCAGAGATCGCGCCTCGATCATGTCCCGTGCTTTCTGAACGAATGACAAAGCGATCCAGTCGACGCCGAGATCGAGGCCGAATTCGAGGTCTTCGCGATCCTTCGCCGTCAGAGGCGATATGTCCAGAACGGCTCCGGGGATGTTGACCCCTTTCCGGTTGGATATGAGACCGGCAGTTATGACCTCCGCCTCGATGTGGTTGTCATCGACCCGGTTCACCCGGACACGCACGCGTCCGTCGTCGATCAGCAGGTCGTCTCCCGGCACCACCGCTTTGAAAATCTCGCGATGGGGCAGCGGAATATTCAGGAGACCCGTTCCGGGTGTCGAGCCGCATACGAAACGGACTTCCGCTCCCTTTTCGAGAGTTAGTCGCCCGTCGGCAATGGTTCCGATCCGGATTTTCGGGCCTTGGAGGTCCTGCAGGATTCCGATCGGCGATCCAAGTTCCTGTTCGATAGCCCGGATGCTTCGGAACACCTGCTCGTGGCCGCTTCGCTCGCCATGACTGAAGTTTAGCCTGAAGGTATCGACGCCCGCCATAAAAAGTGACTTGAGAATTTCGGGTGTATGCGAGGCGGGGCCGACCGTCGCGACGATCTTGGCCCTGCGGTTGTTGCGAATGAACATGATGGTTTAGCCAATCAGGATTGCACGGATGTCGTTGACGTTGGTGAGTGTCGGACCGGTGATGATGAGGTCGTCGACGGCTTTGAACGCCGTATAGCTGTCGTGGCGGGCCAGAGCGGTGCGTGGCGTGACGCCTGCATTGCGCATGCGCGAAAGGGTGTCGGGCGTTACGATTGCTCCGGCCGCATCCTCGATACCGTCGATGCCGTCGGTGTCGCCTGCGATTGCCCAGACCCTGTCCAGGCCATTCAATCCGATCGCGAGACTGAGGAGAAATTCTGTGTTTCGACCGCCGCGCCCCGTCGCGTCCGATGAAAGCGAGACCGAGGTTTCGCCACCGGAGAGAATGACAGCAGGACCGGAAACCGGTTCGCCTTTTCGTTTCGCCGAGGTCGCAATTGCGGCGAGGACCGTACCGACGTCCTTGGCTTCACCCTGGAGCGCATCGCCAAGAATGAGAGGATTCAGTCCCTGGTCCCGCGCGACCTGCGCCGCAGCAGCCAGGGCTTTGCCCGGCGAGGCGATCATTCGAACCACGGTGTTCGGATTTGCAGGACCACTCGGTGCGCCGCCACTAGACAGAACTTCTTCTGCAGCCGCCGGCAGCGACAGGCGATACCGCGCGACGATCTCGCGCGCGTCGTCGATGCTGGTCGGGTTGGCGACGGTCGGGCCAGAGGCGATCTCCGAAGGGTCGTCGCCGGGTACGTCGGAAATCAGAAGGCTGACGACACGGGCGGGATAGGCGAGTTGCGCCAGACGACCGCCCTTAAGGGTCGACAATTGCCGGCGCACGGTGTTCATCTCGGAGATTGTTGCACCGCTTTCCAGCAGGGCCTTGTTGACCGCCTTTTTGTCGTCGAGCGTCATGCGCCCGGCCGGAGAAACAAGCAGCGCGGACCCGCCTCCCGAAATCAACGCAATCACCAGATCGTCAGGCCCGAGATCGCGGATACAGGCGGTGATACGTCCCGCCGCTTCAAGGCTCATTGCGTCAGGTACAGGATGGGCCGCCTCGATGATGTCGATCCGTCCCGCCGGAACAGCGTGACCGTATCGGGTGACCACGACACCACTAAGGTCGACACCGGTCCATGCTGTATCGAGGGCAGCCGCCATGGCCGCCGATGCCTTGCCAGCACCGATGACCACGCACCGACCCTTCGGCGGTTCGGGAAGGTGATACGCGACCACCTTCGCCGGGTCGGCACTTGCCACGGCTGCATCGAACATTCGGCGCAGCGCGTTGCGAGCGGAAGTATCCGTCCAGATCATTCGGCAGCCACGAGGATGTTCGAGCCGGCGATCGCCTCGCAGACGGCATCCGTAACTTGCTGGGTCGTTGCCTTGCCGCCAACGTCGGGTGTCAGAATGCCCGCCTCGGTAACCCGCTCCACGGCTGCCATCAGCCGTGCAGCCGCATCGCGCTCGCCCAGATGTTCCAGCATCTGTGCCGCAGTCCAGAAAGTGGCGATCGGGTTTGCGATACCCTTGCCGGTGATATCGAACGCCGAACCGTGGATCGGTTCGAACATCGAAGGGAAGCGACGCTCGGGATCAATGTTGCCTGTGGGAGCGACGCCCAGAGACCCTGCCAATGCACCGGCGAGGTCAGACAGGATGTCGGCATGCAGGTTGGTGGCGACGATCGTGTCGAGGCTCTCGGGCTTGAGCGTCATGCGCACTGTCATGGCATCGACGAGCATCTTGTCCCAGGTGACGTCAGGAAACTCTTTCGAAACTTCGGCCGCGATCTCGTCCCACATGACCATGCCGTGGCGCTGGGCGTTGGACTTGGTCACGACCGTTAGCAGCTTGCGCGGGCGAGACTGCGCGAGCTTGAAGGCGTAGCGCATGATACGGGTGACACCGACACGGGTGAAGATCGCAACTTCCGTTCCGACTTCTTCCGGAAGTCCCTTGTGGGCGCGGCCGCCGTGGCCGGAATATTCACCTTCGGAGTTCTCACGAACGATGACCCAGTCGAGATCGCCCGGGCCGCAGTTGCGCAGCGGCGGCGTGATGCCAGGCAGGATTTTCGTCGGACGGACGTTCGCGTACTGGTCGAAACCCTGGCAGATCGGAAGACGAAGACCCCAGAGTGTGATGTGATCCGGCACGTCCGGTGCGCCGACGGCACCGAAATAGATCGCGTCAAAGGGCTTCAGCGTTTGAAGTCCGTCGGATGGCATCATCACGCCATGCTTCTTGTAGTAATCAGAACCCCAGTCGAAGGTCTCGGTGTGAATTTTAAAGTCACCGCTACGCTTCTCCAGAGCTTCCAGCACCTGCAGGCCGGCAGCGATGACTTCGGGTCCGATGCCATCGGCGGGGATGGCTGCAATCTTGTATTCACGCATGTCTTTCTCCAATTCCAAAAATCAGTGTTGTATGGACGGTTTGTGTTTCGGCGAGCCCGAGGAGGTCTTGGCGAGGATCAGGGTGACGATCGCGGATATGACCAGGAGGGCGGAGACGAAGTACAGGCCGCCTGCGAAGCTACCGGTCGTGTCCTTGATCCAGCCAATCATCGACGGACCGACGAAGCCGCCGAGATTGCCGATCGAATTGATCGTCGCGATGCCCGCGGCCGCGGCCGGGCCGGATAGGAAGAGCGTCGGCATGCTCCAAAGCGGCGGCTTTGAGGCGCTGATGCCGATATTGACCAGCGTCAGGGCAACGAGGACCGTAAAGACCGTCATCGCGCCCGTGGCGAAGGCAAGTCCTGCCGCAGCGAGCAGGCAAGCGCCGACAACATGCCAGGTGCGCTCACCTGTCTTGTCGGAATGGCGTGCCCACAGGATCATCCCGACAACGGCAAAAATTGCGGGAATGGCATTGATCAGGCCGACATGGAAGGAGGCCAGACCGAAGCCCTTGATAATCTGCGGTGCCCAGATGCCGAGTGTGTAGAGGCCCGCAGAAGTACCAAAGTAAACCAGCGATAAGGCGAGCACTCGAACATCGGCGAGACCGGCCCAGATGCTGTGGCTTGCCTTTGGCTTTCCGGACTGCTCCTGCTCCATCGTCTTGACGAGCCAGTTACGCTCTTCGTCGGTCAGCCAGTTTGCCTTTTCCGGGCGGTCCGTCAGATAGAACAGGACGACGACGCCGAGGATAACTGCAGGAATGGCTTCGATAATGAACATCCACTGCCATCCGGCCAGGCCCCAGAGGCCGTGCATCTCGAGGAGCGCGCCGGAAATCGGCGATCCGATAGCTGTCGCGAGAGGCGCGGCAGCCATGAACATGGCGGTAACGGCGGCGCGACGCCGCGCCGGGAACCAGTAGCTCAGATAGAGGATGATGCCGGGAAAGAAGCCAGCTTCGGCGACACCCAGCAGGAAGCGTAGAATGTAGAAGCTCGTCGATCCCTGAACCAGCGCCATACAGCCTGATACGATGCCCCAGGTAATCATTACCCGAGCGATCCAGATACGCGCACCGACTTTGTTCAGAATGAGATTGGACGGCACTTCAAACAGGAAGTAACCGAGAAAGAAGATGCCAGCGCCGAAACCGAAGACCGTGGACGAGAACCCAAGGTCTTGGTTCATCGTCAGCGACGCGAAACCGATGTTCACGCGATCGATGAATGCAATGAGATACAGGACCATGATGAATGGCACAATGCGCCATGTGATTTTGCGCAATACGCGCGTCTCCAATTCGCCAGTCATAGCGAGCTCCTCCCAGATGTAAGTCTTCCGCCCTCCAGCGGCATCGGGCGACGCTATTATCCCCTTTCCTCAGAGCCAACACTCATATAATTGTATAATTAAATGAAATAATGGACTGTTTCGATGGAGCTTGAGCAGCTAAGGTGTTTCGTTGTTGTTGCCGACGAATTGCACTTCGGGAGAGCGGCCCAAAAAGCCGGGATTTTACCTGCGTCTCTCGGTCGTCATGTCCGTCTCCTTGAAGAGTCGCTCGGGACGCAGCTGTTCGTGCGGACGACGCGCAGCGTTAATCTCACGCAGGATGGTGTTTTGCTCCTTGAGGAGGTCAAGCCAATCCTGGACCGTCTTGAGAAGCTCGCGGATCGGTTTCGCGGCGCAAGTCATGAGCATTCCCAGTTCCTTCGCATCGGAACGATAGACAGCGCAGCGGCAGGCCTGGTCCCGCAGCTTCTACAGGATTTTCGAGAAGTCTCTCCGGGCACGATCGTCCAGATCGTCGAAGACAAGACCATTAGGCTGGTGCCTAAGCTTCTGGCCGGACGGCTTGACGTCATTCTGATCCGGCCTACGCATGGGTTGAGCCGCGCCATCTCGGTGAAGCCTTTGTTTTTCGAAACAGCGGTCGTCGCCGTTTCATCTACCAATCCGCTTGCTGCGGCTGGCGAGGTAACGGTGGACGCCTTGGTAGACGAACCGCTCATCGTCCCGGATCGCCGGTCTCGTCCCCACAGTCACGATCTTACGATGAACATATTCGCAAAGGCTGGGCTCCGCCCGCGTATCGCGCAGGTCGCGGACGAGAAGCAGACGATCATCAATCTCGTCGCAGCGGGCATCGGATCCGCGATCGTACCGCGTTGGACGGCGAAGCTGACCGTCAAAGGCTTGAAGTTCCTGTCGATCCGCACGTCGGACGACAGCCGGCTGGAAACGCTTCCGCTCGCGGCAGCCTGGATGAAGGGTGTTAGAGACGCAGGTCGGGATCAGCTCATCAAGCTTATGGGCGACAACGCTGATCGTTATTTCGAACACGCATAGACGGCACTGTGGTTGCCGCACCTAAAGATAATGGCTGCTATACCAAGCTATTACAACCTACGTCCGAGAAATACTCTTCAAGCCGCCAATCTCGGCGCTGCTCCGCCCTCGGTTGCCAAATTACAGCGTTCAAGATTTTGGCTGTATCGTCGCTGCTGGCGGCCAGATATTTGGACCCTAACCTCGCAGGGAATCTTGTTTGAGCAAACTACCTGACGCCCTACCCGTCAGATCTCGATGCGAATTGTTCGACATTCTAATATTCAGGATAATATTCCCAGGATTTGAGGCGAGCGATTCTGATTCGGTGATTCACCTCTGGTGACTTTGGCAGCCGTAAAAGAATCCGACATATCGCGCGTTAGATAGGCCTCGATTGTTTCAGACTCATCACACTTGGCAATCACCTGGCACCGTAGCCAGTTATACGCCCCTTTTTCGTGAATAGCGCCCGGACGCAATCAAGGATATCCTCGATGCCCAATTCTGCGTTTACTTCATAGGCGTCCGGTTCTCCTGCAGGCGTCTCAAGCGTCGCGAATTGACTGCGAAGCAGTGACGGTGGCATGAAATGGTTCGTCCGGCCGCCAAGTCGGATACTAAGCGCCTCATACGAAGCGTTGAGAAATACGAAATTCAGCCTTCGGCCTAAACGGTCGCGTAGCCGTTCCCGATAAATAAATTTAAGCGCTGAGCAAGAGGCGACAATGCCTTCCCCCTTGTCCGATGCCGACAAAAGTTCGTCGGCAATCCTCTCCAGCCACGGAAGACGATCGTCATCGGATAATGGAATGCCTCGACGCATTTTCAAAATATTGGCTTCAGGATGAAGCGTATCACCTTCCAAAAAACGCCATCCAACTTCTTCCGCTAGTCGCTTCGCGACGGTGGATTTGCCGCAACCTGAGACACCTATCACAACGGTTACGCTGCCAAATGATATGCTTGGCGAGGGTTCAAAAGCAGTCACGTCAAGGCTCTCACTGGGATTGCTGGCAATTTGTCAAACGGCCGGAAGGAGGAGCGAGGCATTGGCCATGATTTCCAGCCAAGCCTATGCAAAAAGCTAGAGCGATACGGTAATCCCGCCATCGACATAAAGTGTATGCCCATTGATGAATGACGATGCATCACTCGCAAGGAACACTGCAGCGCCGATAAGTTCTGACACGTTGCCCCAGCGGCCTGCCGGTGTGCGTGTCTCAAGCCACGCGGAGAACGCCGTGTCATCAACAAGAGCCTGATTGAGTGGAGTTTTAAAATAGCCGGGTGCGATGGCGTTGATCTGTAACCCATGACGGGCCCAGTCAATGCACATGCCGCGTGTCAGGTTTTTAACTGCGCCCTTGGTTGCCGTATATGGCGCGATGCCGGGGCGTGCGAGTTCGCTTTGCACCGAGGCAATGTTGATGATCTTGCCGCCGCCCCGTTCGATCATTTGCTGCGCGACGGGCTGCGAAACGTAGAAGACGCTCGAGACATTTGTCCTCAGCAGCGCGTCCCACTTGTCGTGCGGAAACTTATCAAGTGGCGAGCGAAACTGCATGCCGGCATTGTTGACAAGGATGTCGACTGGTCCGAAACGTTCCTCAATAAGGCGGACGCCATTCGTCACTGCCTTTGCGTCCGTGACATCGAACGCAGCGGCGTTGACCTCGGCTCCTGCTTTTTTGAGCGTGTTCCGGGCCGCCTCAAGCTTGGCGGGATCGCGGCCGTTCAGGGTTACGCTTGCGCCATAGCTCGCAAGGCCTTCGGCAATCGCCAGGCCGATGCCCTGGCTTGATCCGGTGACGAGCGCATGCTTGCCGTCCAGATTGAAGAGTGTTCTTTCCAGCATTCTCAAGCCCTTTCCGAGATGGTGGAATGGGCGGATTCCAGTTCGGTGATGCGATGTGTCAACTGGGTCGCCGAGGCATGTTCGTCGATGGCCGCATTGCCCATGATGCGGCCATGCGATACAACGACCACCTCGTCGCCAACCTCATACATTTCCGGGACTTCTGTGCAGAAAAGAACAACAGCGTTACCTTTCGCAGCATAGTCACGAAGGATCGCATAGATGTCCCGTTTGCTGCTAAAGTCCACCCCGCGGGTCGGCTCCTCGATGACCAGAAGTTCCGCACCATATTCAACTGCCGCACTGACGACCACCTTCTGCTGGTTTCCACCACTGAGCGAGGTGATCGGATGGTCGATGCTCGCGGTCTTTACAAAGTATTTCTTGACCGCAGCGTCAGCCCGGGCAGCAATCTTCGAGCGGGAAAGAAAGGGTATCGGGCTGCATAGTGACGACCAATTGAGCCGGGCAACGAGATTGTCGCCAACGCTTAAGTTCGGGAAGACGGTCGATCGCCTGCTTGCAGCAACATAACTAACGGCGATTTCATTGCCGTCTTTCCGCCTGGCGTTCAGATTTCCGCTGATCGGACTGTAGCGGCCCAGAGCGCGAACAAGTTCGCGCGCTCCGGAGCCCTCAACTCCAGCGACGATGGTAACGGTTCCGGGCACAATATTCAGATCGATCCGGTCAAAACTTCCGGCTGGATCGGAGCAGCTATTGAGCGAGACGATGAACGACGGGTCCGGTGGCATTTGACGGCCCGTCGCGCGTGAAGTCGCCTCCGTCAGGCTAAGGCCATGGGTGAGCTCCTTGACGATTGCCATCTCGGTCATGCGATCGCCCGAGAGGTCGCCTTGAATGGTGCCGTCTCGCAGAACCAGAACCCGGCCGCAGGAATTGACGAAATCCTCGAGCCTATGCGTGATCAGGAGGACGATCTTGCCCGCATCGGCCAATCGCCGCATGACCGAGAAGAGCGATTTCGACTCCTCGTCGGTTAGCGCGGAATTCGGCTCGTCGAACAGGAAGATGTCCGCTTCGTACATGATTGCCCGCGCAATCTCGACGCGTTGCTGAACGGCGAGTGACAGATCGGAGAGCTGGTAGTGCGCGAAACGCTCCAGTTCCAGCAGTTTCAGCGCCGGCGATGGATCTACCTTGGGTCGCGGCGAACCCACGGCGGAGGCTTCGCGGCCGACCGCAAGGTTTTCAAGCACGGTCAGGTTTGGCCAGACCTGGGGTTCCTGATGGACGACCGCAACGTGATCCGTTACGCGGTCGACGCCACGACCGTTCCTTTCCAAGATGATCGAGCCGGAGTCCGGGAGTTCTTCGCCCGCGAGCATGCGGGTGAGGGTGCTCTTTCCAGCCCCATTTGGACCAGCCAGCCCGACGATGTCGCCCGAGGACAGTTCCATGGACAAGCCGGCAAGCGCTCTTGTCGGACCATAATTCTTGCGCAGATTCGTCGCCGAAAGCCTGATCATTCGCTTTTCGCCTCACGCTTGGCGGCAGAGCGCTGGGCCGCGCGCCGGATGAGGATCTGGGAACCCTGATCGAGCCAGACGGCACCGATCGTGACGATACCGATGAAGAGAAGCTGCGCGAAGGAACCGACACCCATCAGCGCAAGCCCGTTCGTCAGAAGCGAGAGGAGGATCGCGCCGAGCAGGGTACCGACGATCGTTCCGCGACCGCCCGCCAGGCTTGCACCGCCGATGACCACAGCTGCCACGACTGAGAATTGCAGAGACCCAGCCTGTCTCGGGCCGACCGAGCCGACATAGGAGAAGTCGACGATGCCGGCCAGACCGGCCATCAATCCACTGATGAGGAAGACCAGCAACTTGTACTTGACGATCGGCAGACGGGCGATGCGAGCAGCTTCGGCATTGCCGCCGATTGCGGCGAGGCGAAAGCCGAACACGGTGCGATGCCTTATAAACCAAAAAAGCAGGAAGGAGGCCACGAGCCAGAGCGTCGCGCTCGGGATGTTCCAAAGAAGCGGCGCCTGGCCGATGGCCTTGAAGATGGAGAGCTCCCACTCCGGCGGTGCCGGGTCGGAATAGGCGGGCGTGAATGTCTGCGCGTTGCTGATCAGAAGCTGCAAACCTTCCGCGACATTGAGCATCCCAAGCGTTACGATGAATGAAGGAAGCCTCGCCTTGACGACAAACCACCCGTTCAAAAGGCCTACGAAAGCGGCGATGGCCAGAGAAACGAGGAGGGCGGGAATCAGTGGCAGAGTGAAGGGAAGGGCTCCGCCGCCAAGCCAAAGGGTCGCCATGGTAATCGAGGTCAGGCCGTAGACAGAGCCGACCGAAAGGTCGATCTCGCCAAGCAGAATGATCAGCTTCTGCGCGAAGGCGATCATAGCGAGAGCAACCATCGAACGCAGCAGCGTCGTCAGGTTGTTAATGCCGAGAAACGAGTCATGCTGGCTCTGCACAAAGGCCGCAATGACGACGATTGCGAGCACCAGGCCTGCCGTTCGCAGCCCGTTGATCATGTTTCCCGGTTTGAGTATGGCGAGCATGCTGTGGCCCTTTACGATAGTCATGGCGGTATAGGCGCTTGTTCCGGGGTTTCGGCCCGAGACTTCGCGTTCATCACCTGGATTCTATTAAAGTGGGCGGCTCGCCGAAGCCAGCCGCCAGCGCTGGATTACTTTCCGAGCGCAGCCTTCAGGCGGGCCTTGGCGGCCTCGACCGTGATCATCCCATCTCCGCCAGCCTTCGTGATGACGATCGGGTTCAGGTATTGAAGGGGATCAGCGGGAACGTCGCCCTTGGTCAGGTAGGCCACGCATTGCTTTACTGCAGCTTCGGACTGATTGTCGAAGCCCTGATCGATGGTGACGAGCGTCCGGCCCGCTTCGATATCGTCCAGAATTGCGCCGCTGACGTTGAAGCCCGAAGTAAAGGATTTGCCGGTCAGGCCCAGATTGTTGATGACGCGCGCAACGCCCTCGACACCCTGGTCGGTATGGAAAAACAGATTGACCTTCGGGTTGCCCGTCAGGAACGGCGTCACGCTGTCGATGACTTCCGCCGTGGTGTAGTTCCGGCTCGTCGGCAGGCCGGTCTTGTAGTCGTTGAAGAACTTCACATCTGGATAGGAGGCCTTGAAGCCTTCCTGAAAGCCCTGCATGCGGCCCTGGGCCCAGGGCTCATCCGGGCCGCCGCTACCGAGGGCCACCTCGGTTATGGTTAGCCGCATTTCCTTGACCAGCTTTGCCGTCGCTTCGCCGTTGAAACGTCCGGCAGCAACTTCGTTCAGCGCCGAGAATGAGAAGCGCTTGGACTTGGCAGCATCGTTGTTCAGCGTCATCGCCGGAACGCCGGCGTCGACGTAACGGTTGATGATGGCGTTGAACTGATTGGGTAGCGGTGCCTGGACGCCAAGGCAATCGACCTGATCAGAGTTGAGAAGCGTCTCAAGTTCGTTGATCTGCTGTGCCGGATCCGGGTTGACCGGGCCGACCAGGCGGCAGTTTGCGTTGAGGCCGGCCGCCTTGGCATCTTCGCAACCCTTGACGGTACCAAACTTGAACTGGGCGCCGGAAATCGGCACGCCTGTTCCGGCAACTTGAATGACGATGTTGACCGGCTTTCCGGTCTTCAGCTTGTCGGCGATGCGGGGTGCGAGCTTAAAGTCGCCCCAAGCGAACTTGTGCGACATGACGCCATCGGGAACAGCTTTGTCCTGCGCTGCGACCGGTGTGATCGCGCTTGCACAAAGAAGAGCAGCAAGAACGCCAATGCGTGACTTGGTTTCCATGGAAAAGACCTTTCTACCTCTGAAGGAATAGCCGATTATTTTATGATTGTGCGGCAGGTGTATCGGTACACAAATAGTTGCCGTCGTCAATCGCATTTTGCCACCCCGCTGAGGAAAATTTCGAATTTTGTCTCGGGCAGTAGAATATCCATACGTGTCAGAACAGCGATAATTACCTAATGAAATCATCCCTATGATGGCGGCGCATCTTAATTCTCTTGATGCTGACGTCTCGCCTCATTAAAAAATTGAGGTTGACAGTAGTTTGTATTTTGTGGATCGATACACTAAAACGCAACACAATCCACGCAAATAAGGGGAACGTACGAGAGTACGTCAAAGAAGGCTTCATGGATAATCAGTCTCGTTTCATGCTTGGTATTGATGTCGGCGGCACGTTCACCGACTTCGTCGCCTATGATCGCGAAAAGCGCACCATCAATGTGTGGAAGGTCAGATCCGTACCGACGGATCCTGTCGTCGGCATCCTGAATGGCCTCTCCGAGTTCGCGCACAGGGACGAGATCGATTATGTTCGCCTCGGCACGACGGTTGGCACGAACGCAGTGCTCGAGCGCAAAGGCGCAACAGTTGCCTATGTCACGACAAGGGGCTTCCGCGATATTCCCTTCATTCAGCGCGGAAATCGCCGCTATCACTATGATATGAGCTGGGTGAAGCCGACGCCTCTGGTCAAGCGAAGCCATTCCTTCGAGCTGACCGAGCGTCTTGATGCCAAGGGCAACGTGCTCATGGCGCTAGACGAAGCAGAGGTCCGGACCCTGGCGGCGACCATCCGTGCCATGCCGGATATTCAAGCGGTTGCCGTTTGCACCCTGTTTTCCTACGTGAACCCCGTGCACGAGCTGCGCATCAAGGCAATCCTCGCCGAAGAGCTGCCAGGTCTACCGATCACGGCGTCCTATGAAATTCTTCCGAAATGGAAGGAATATGAACGTGCATCGACCGCCATCGCCGATGCCTATCTGAAGCCTGTCGTCACCCGCCAGCTTGCCAGCATGCGCAAGCGGCTGGACGAGGCAAAGATGGATGCCAATGTCGTCGTTATCAAATCGAACGGCGGTGAGATGACGCTGGACGCGGCCGCGAACGCGCCGGTCAATCTCGTTCTCTCCGGTCCGACCGGCGGCGTCATCGCCAGCCGTGCCGTTGCCAAGCTCACCGGCATCGAAAACCTCGTCACCATCGACATCGGCGGAACGTCAAGCGACGTCGCCACTGTTTTGGACGGTCGCGAGCGTTTCACCACCGCATTCGAAATCGAATGGGGCATGCCGATCCAGATCCCAATGATCGACATCCGCACGATCGGCGCCGGTGGCGGCTCTATTGCCTGGATCGACAAT